>CACYOR010000002.1:20626-104826 GCA_902775985.1 Oscillospiraceae bacterium | reverse complement strand
GCTGCCCATGAGCCTTTTTCGCGTATACGTGGATGGCGCTCTGTTCTATCATCCGCAGATGTCGAAGCTGGCGATCACGGACGCCCGAATCGAAGAGGACGCGGAGAACATCGACAGCATGACGCTTTCCGCACCTTTCAACCATCCGTACCTTTCTAGCATCCGACCTCTTTCTTCCGCCATTGTCTGCAAGAAAGGCGATGCCGTGGTATTCGAGGGCCGGGCGTTGGATAATGGTACGGATTTTTACAATACCCATACCTGGACATGCGAAAGTTGTCTTGCTTACTTGAAAGACAGTGTCCAGCCGCCATATGACTACAGCGGAACCCTGCGCGGTCTGCTGGAACTATTCATCTCCGTCCACAACAATATGGTCGAAGAAAAAAAGCGGTTTGTGGTCGGTAATGTAACCGTGACGGACAACAATGACTATGTTTCTTACAGCAGCACAGATTTCACTGTCACGCTGGACGCCATCCGGGACAAGCTGATCAAAACCCACGGCGGCTTTCTGAGGGTGCGTTATGCGGGCGGAGTGAAGTACTTGGATTATATTGCGGACTTCGATTCGCTCTCACCGCAGACCGTGGAGTACGGCAAGAATCTGCTGGACGTGAAGATCAGCCGGGATCATACCGACCGGGTCTCCGTCCTCCTTCCGCTTGGAGCAAAAATCAAGGATACCGATGCCGAGGGCCAAGAATACGAAACAGATGAGCGGGTCCAGATCACATCCGTGAACGGCGGGAAAAACTACATTGTTGACGAAGAAGCCGCGGCAGAGATCGGAATGATCTGGAAAACCGAAATATGGGACGATGTGACTGTCCCGGGCAACCTGCTCACCAAAGCGCGGACACGGCTGCATGATTTGGCCCAGGGCGTTACCAGCATGGAACTGACCATCGTTGATGAGTCAGATACCGGCGCAGACATCGGGGACATCCATGCGGGCATGTATGTTGTCTGCAAATCTCCGCCCCACGGCATCGATGGCAGATACCGCTGTGTTGGCCGTACCCGAGATTACCTCAATCCGGCGGGCAATACGATCACCATCGGCGCTTCCGGCGTAACGCTGACCGGCCTTTCCACCAAGCAGAACGATACCATCTCCGCCTTGGAGGAGGATGTGGTCGGTCAATCTGGCAGGATCGATGTGATCTCCAGCCAGGTTGATAAGATTAACGAATCCAAGATGTACCGCACAGAGCTGGTGACCGAGGGCGTGAGCATCTTTCGGGAGAAAACGCAGCAGAGCCTTGTTCGCTGCAAGGTGTATTCCTGGGATAAAGAGATCACGGATACTCTGGATGCCGGAGCGTTCAACTGGCACCGCAATTCCGGCGATGCCGCAGCCGACGCCGAATGGGACGCAGCCCATGTCGGTACAAAAACCATAACCGTATCAACGGAGGATGTGACGGACAACGCATCCTTCTATTGTGAAGTAACGATCTGAAGGAGGGCAAACCATGCCTACTGTACTCACATCCAGCCAGCAAACTTTCGTGGACATTACAGATCAGCGGAAGCTGTCGGCATATATTACATCTAATCTACCCAAGACGCAGAGCGAAGATCCCAACGTTCTGCCGCATACCTATGCGCCGAGCTGGGCAAGCACACACCTTGTTCTGACACCCGTAGTCTTTCTGGACCAGACGAGTATCGCGCTCGGCTCCTCCGGCCTGACCATCACATGGAAACGGAAGGACGGCACATCTGCTGAAACGGCGGTCACCTCCGGCGAGTCTGTGTCCGGCGGCATCCTGACTGTCAGCCAGAATAAGCTGTCGGCTTCGTCCTCCGGGATGATCACGTACATCTGCTACATCAGCTACTACGATTCCGAGACGAAGAACACGGTCAACATCTCCTCGGACATCACCTTCACGCTGGTGAAGAATGCCGAGAACGCAAAGCTGGCGTATGTTACTGCAGACACTTATGTGTTCAAGTACGATACCTCCAGCGCTCTGGTCGGCGCGACCCAGGCCACCCTCACCGGGCAGGTGCAGGGCGTAACGATCAGCAAGTGGCAGTATAAAAACAGCTCCGGCAACTGGGCAGATTACCCCACAACCTCGGACAACGCCAGCATCACCGGCGGCACCCTTGTGGTCAAGCCCGCACATGCTGTGTTCGTCAACAATGTGGCCCAGATCAAGCTGGTCACCTCCGATGCCGATGTCTATGATACCGTTACGATCACTAAGATCTATGACGGCACAAAGGGCGACCCCGGCACTCCCGGTTCCTCCGGCTCCGGCGGACTGTCCGTAATTCTCTCCAATGAAGCGCAGACGATCCCGTGTACCTCCGGCGGGGCTGTGACGGCAGCGACCAATGTAACCATCCCATTCACTGCCTATGAGGGTATCGAGCAGAAGGCCGCGACCTGCACGGTCGGCACGCTGCCTACCGGCGTGACGGTCAAGAGCAACACGCCTGCTACAGCAACGGCAGCCGGTTCTGTTGTTCTTACCTTCGCCAAGAACGCTACCCTGGGCGGCGCATCTGTGCTGACCGGCACGATTCCGCTCACGTTCTCCGTCTCCGGCAAGAGCGTCACAAAGAACTTTGCATGGACCAAGGCCAATGCCGGTACAAGCGGCACATCCGCTGTGGTGTTCTCCGTCTATGCTCCCAATGGCACCATCGTGCAGAACCAGTCTGGCAGCCTGACGCTTGCAACCTCCGCCTATGAAGGTGCGACTGCAATCACGAACGCAACCTATCAGTGGGCGAAATACAGCGGTGGAACCTGGGCCAACATCTCCGGGGCAACAGCGGCATCGCTGACTGTGCAAGGCGCAGACATTGTGAACATCCAGTCCTACCGCTGCACTATGACCTACAACAGCAAGAGCTATGTGGACGTCATTACCGTGGAGGATAAGTCCGATCCGTATGTGTCGGAGATGCTCTCTATCGGCGGTTTTACCGTGAAGAACAATCTCGGCGGGCTGGTGCCCTATGTGATCGTTCGTACCAATCAACATGAGGTGGATCCGCTGAAGGGCAACATCTCGGAGACGGCTCCTGCCAATCCTGCTGCGGGTGACTTCTGGTATCAGATCGATCATACCGGCCATGCGGTGACCCTGATGAAATACAGCGGCTCCGCATGGGCGGCGGCAACGGAAACGCAGGAGCTGACCTATACCTGGTATGCGCAGGACAAGGACGGCAACCCCATCACTTTCGACAAGACCGGTAAGGTCATCTATCTCTCCGCCGCGGACATCGACAGCATCCTGACCCTGCAGTGTGATGTCTCCAACTGAGGAGGTGACGGCATGCTCCTTTCCATCTGCCAGAATACATTCCAGAGTCTGGTTGAGCTGGAAGCGGTGGATTCTCTGCGGGTGGAAGTGCGGGAATGCTACGCGGAGATCACAAAAACCTCCGAGCAGATCCAGTCTACCGTCCGCGAGAACTATCTCAGCAAAGACGACCTGACCACCATTCAGCAGGATTTCCAGACGGCCATCACACAGGCCGCTTCTGAGATCCGCATGGATTTCACCACCCTGACCAATGAGATCACAAACAACGTCTCTGGCAATTACTCCCTGATCGAGGAGTACATTCGCTTCCGGGGTGCTCTGATTGAGCTGGGCAAGGTCGGCAACGCATTCACGGCTGAGTTTTCCAATGAAGGTCTGTCCTTTCTGGAAAACGGCCAGACCATCGCATATATCACAAACCAGTCCCTTGTCATTACCAACGCGGAGATCCGGAACAGGCTCTCCCTTGGTACGGCGGCAAGGGGCTGGTTTGATTTCATACCCCGTGAGACCGGGAACCTCTCTATTCAGTGGAGAGATCCCACAGCATAAGGAGTGACGCCTATGGCACAGGGCAACAGCGGCAGTTTTACGCTGTCAGGCAGCCAGAACTTTGCCGTCATCATAAACTGGTCCGAAACTTATAACGAATCTGCAAATACGCACGTCGTCAGCATAACGTCATGCCAGCTTGTTTCTTACAACTGGTACGGCTTTACCTATTATCCCAACGGCACGCTCTCCATTAACGGGAGCACGGTTGTTACATTCAACTCCCAGACTGGTACCCACAACTGTACGATCCAGACGCAGAGCGCCGGTTACCCGATCATCCCTGCAAGCGGCTCCAGCTATCCGGCAGCGCCGTGGTCGTCTGGCACCATCGCGGGCAATGCTGATGGTACAAAGACCGTAAATATCGCAGCAAACTTTCAGTGCTTCACGTGGGATGGCAAGGGCGGCAGCGGATGGAGTGTCAGCGGCAGTCAGAATGTTACGCTGCGCACGATCCCGCGCACGTCGAGTGTTTCTATGCCCGCCACCACGATGGGCTACGCCGGAACGATTAGCATCTCCCGGGCATCCTCTTCCTTTACGCATACTCTGACCTATGCTTTCGGCAACGCAACAGGGACAATCGCTACGAAGACCACTTCGACCTCGGTTTCATGGACGCCGCCTACCTCGCTTGCCAGCCAGATTCCCAACAGCACCAGCGGCTCCTGCACACTGACCTGCTATACCTACAACGGCAATACGCTGGTCGGCACAAGCACGACTACGGTGACATTGACGGTCCCGGCATCTATAAAACCCACCATAACCGGGATTACAGCGACTCGTGTTGACGGGACGGTGCCATCAAGCTGGGGCATCTATGTGCAGACGAAAAGCAAGGTGACACTGGAGATAACCGGCGCTGCAGGGGCAGGGGGCTCCACCATCAGCTCCTACAGTATTACCGGCGGCGGGCTGTCATACACCGCTTCCTCGGTGACGACCGGCTTCCTCAACACTTCCGGTTCCATCACGTTCACCGGGAAGGTCTGTGACAGCCGCGGCCGCTGGTCAGATGAGGCAACCGTCACGATAACTGTTGTCCCGTATGCCGCTCCGCGCTTCAACAGCTACTCTACGCAGCGCTGCACAAGCGCCGGAGCATCTTCCTCCAACGGCACCTACGCCAAGAGTACGATTGAATTTTCCTATTGGTCCTGCAGCGGGAAGAATACGATCACGACGGCTGTGGCATACAAGAAATCCTCTGAATCGTCCTATACAAACGCTGGGGTGAGCTTCACCAGCGGTACGCAGTTCCTCTTCGGCGGCGGCAATCTGAGCGTGGACTATTCCTACGATATCCGATTCACCCTGACCGACGCCTTCGGTACGGTCACGGTCGTGGACAGCCTGTCTACTGCCTCCGTTCTGATGGACTTTAAGGCGGGTGGAACAGGTCTGGCTGTGGGTAAAGTTTCCGAGACGGATAGCTGCTTTGAGGTTTCAGAGAATTGGGATGTGAAGGTCTACGGTATGCTCCTGGCCGAGTATATCCGATCCCAGGTCGCTGGCGGCATCCCACTCGGCACATGTGAGACTGAGGCAGACGACGGAGATAAAATTGCTACAGTTCCGGGCAATTTTGAATTGAAGACCGGGGCCGTTGTGGCGATCAAGTTTACCAACCACAACACTGTGCAGCAGGTAAAAATGAATGTAAACGGCACCGGCTTGAAGTACATCGTCACCTACAACAACTATCTGCCGGTAACATATGCCTGGAAGCCGATGCAGACAGTGTTGTTTATCTATGACGGCACGTACTTTGTCGCGTTTACGCTGAATGTCGCCTCTACCACCTATTACGGCCTGACGAGGCTCACCAGCAGCACATCTTCAACGAGCACTGGACTGGCCGCAAATGCTGCCGCTGTAAAAGCGGCATACGACCGGAATAGTTGGGACAGCATTACGCTGACCAATCCGCTGGCCATCGCCTATGGCGGGACGGGTGCCACAACGGCAGCGGGTGTAAGAACTAATCTGGGGCTAGGCATAACGCTCCTCTGGTCGGGAACCTGTACGACCGGAAGCTGTGCGTTCAACTATGGAAACTATAACTGGTATATCATCATCGGCCAGCCTGCGTCTTCCGGATCAAGAACTCCGATCGTTGTACCCAAAGCCGCCTTGACTACGAGTGCAGTGGCTTACCAGATTACAGACGAATCCTACTACTATTCTTTCAATCTGTACTATTCCGGGACCACCGCCTATGCGGCTTATAAAGGCAGGAACAGCACTGGGCAGATCATCGCCGTCTACGGCGTGAATTAAGGAGGCCAGCATGAAAGTAACTTTTGATGAAAACGGCTACGTCAACGGCTGGTGTATGGTCGGAGACAACGGCGGGAAAGACTACGATCCGCCCGAGAACTTTGATGAGTTTCTGGATAACTGTTTCTGCTTTCATCTATCAGACGGGAAACTGGTTCGGGATGAGGAAAAAGCAGTGGCAGACAATCTGGAGGAGGAGAAAACCTCTCTTCGGGCACGCCGGGAGAAGGAGTGTTTCTCCGTGGTCAACCGAGGCTGGCTGTGGTACTCGACTCTGACCATTGCACAGTGGAGGGAACTGCGAACGTGGTATATCTCATGGCTGAAAGTGACGGAGACGCTGATCCCGCCTGAACGCCCGTCATGGGTCGATGATATCGACACTTCCCGCATTCCGCTGACATTCGGCGGACTGCTGTAAGGCGGTGATGATATGTGGCGAGGCACAACACCGACATATAACTTCACCCTGCCGGAAGGCGTAAGGCTGGAAGACTTTTCAACTGTATATCTGACCTTCGCGCAGAACGGGCATAACGTTCTGGAGAAAACGAAGGATGAGCTGGAATCCACAGACGATGGGTTCCGGCTTTTGTTTTCACAGGCAGATACGCTTTGCTTTACTCCCGGCCCGGTAAAGATCCAGCTCCGAGCCAGAATGCCGGATGGGACAGCGGTGGCTTCCAACGTGATCTCCACTACAGCACAGGAGGTTCTGAAGGATGGCGAGATATGAAGATTCAAGTTGAACTGACTGAGAAAGATTTCTCTTTTGATCTGGGCTTCTCGGGAGAGAGCAGCTTCAACATCAGCTTTTCTGAATCTTTCTCCCCGTCGGGAGTCACGCCATACTCCGGCAGCTATGAGGCCATTCCGCGGGTGACCGCTCAGAGCCTGCCCACACAGGACCGCTGGCTGGACCGGGACGTGGTGATCCAGGCGATTCCATACCATGAGGTAGAAAACACAGAACGCGGTACGACCGCGATTATAGGAGGAATTTGACCATGGCAAATCAGTATATCAACAAAGTCATATACGGCAACCGGACGCTGATCGATCTGACCGGCGATACTGTCGAAGCAGCAAAAGTCCTGTCAGGCTACACAGCACATGATAAGTCCGGCGCTCCCATCACCGGCACCTGCGCCTTTGACGTCGATTCTACCGACGGCACCGCCGCCGTTGCCGAGATCCTTGTCGGCAAGACCGCCTACGCCCGCGGCACGAAGCTCACCGGCACCATGCCCAACAACGGCTCCGTCCAGGGCGAGATCAGTGCCGTTGAGGGTGAGTATACCATCCCGATGGGATTCCACGATGGTTCCGGTAAGGTCGGCATTGCCGATACGGAAGCGGAAAAGATCGTGGCGGGCAACATCAAAGCGGGCGTCGAGATTCTAGGCGTCACCGGCACCTACGGCGGAGAAGAGATCTCCGCTCAGGCAAAGACCGTGACTCCGCGCACTACGCAGCAGACCGTACAGCCCGACAGCGGATATGACTATCTGTCCGCCGTCACCGTGAACGCGATCCCGTACACCGAGAGCGATAACTCTGCGGGCGGTGTGACGGTCACCATCGGTGGCTGATATGGCCGTTAATAAGGTGGTCTACGGCACGACTGTTCTTGTGGATCTGACAGAAGATACGGTCACGCCGCAGACGCTTCTGCTCGGCAACAGGGCGCACGGCCGGGATGGACAAGTAGTGGATGGCGTCCTGACGGGAAGCGAGACCGGCATCCTCGTCAAGCTCCCGGGCCTGTCCGCAGCCTACGCCTCATCTACATCTGTGACGGTCAACATCAGTGGAAGAACCTCCATATACAGGGATATTACTGTTGATCAGATCATCGTGGAGTTTACCCATCTGGGGCTTTACGGCAGTGGTCTTGTCTTCGGCGGTGTGATCGATGCGGATGTGAGTATGAGCTATAACGCCACAACCGGTGTTATAACGCTGACCACATCCTCGACGGCTTTCAACAGCAGCTATACCTGCAAGGTGAATGTCTATATCACGGAGCAGCCGCCCGAAACGCCGAAAACTGCCCAGACCAAGACAATCATCCCGTCCGCATCAACACAGCGGATTACGCCTGACAGCGGCTGTGAACTAACCGAAGTCACTGTGAATCCAGTTACGTCGGCGCTGATAACCAACCTGGACTCAGATTTCAAAGCGTCCAATATCCGTGCCGGGATAAACATCCTCGGTCTTGTCGGCACGCTCAACCCGGAGGGCGGCTCATTTGATCCGTCACCCTGGGCAGATGTTGAAGTCGGACAGATCACTCCGGCCAGCGCACAGAGCTCGCTCGAAGTCGATACGAGCAAGGGAACTCCGCTCGGTCTGATTATCTCGCTGGCCGACAAAAATGGTGTATCCCAGACGACGAACTGCCTTATCAACGCTGCCTGGGCGGCAAGCCCAGCGCAGTCCGTTTATGCCCGGAGCGTCTGCTACGCCACATCCTACAGCACATCCCAAACAACAAGCTATCCGACTTACAGCAGCGGGCGGTTCAATCTGTACCGATCCCTGCGTGCCGGATGGACATACAACTACTGCATAATTTATGGATAAGGGGGACAATTAAAGTGAAAGAGTTCTGGAATACCATTCAATTCATTTTTTCTGCTATCGGCGGATGGCTCGGCTATTTCCTCGGCGGCTGTGACGGCCTGCTTTATGCGCTGCTGGTCTTTGTGGTTATCGACTACATTACAGGCGTAATGTGTGCGGTAAGCGACAAGAAGCTCAGTTCTGCGGTCGGCTTCCGCGGCATCTGCCGCAAGGTCCTGATTTTTCTACTGGTGGGACTAGCCCACATTCTGGATGAACAGGTTCTCCATCAGACCGGTGTGCTGCGCACAGCGGTTATTTTCTTTTTCCTCGCCAATGACGGACTGAGCATTCTGGAAAATGCTGCGCATCTCGGCCTGCCTATTCCTGATCAGATGAAGGATGTTCTGGAGCAACTGCATGACCGGGCAGGGAAGAGCGGCGACGAGGAAATCCCTGTAGTGGCCGGAGAACCGATTGTCGGGAAGCATGAAAAGCGGGAGGGCACTGATAATGAGCAAGGCCAGTGATATTGTAAACATCGCACTGGCCGAGGTGGGCTATCTGGAGAAGGCGTCCAACGCCTATCTCGATGACCCGCAGGCTAACGCTGGCGGAGCCAACTGGACCAAGTATGCTCGTGATCTTGCTGCCGCCGGGTACTACAACGGGAACAAGAACGGATACGCCTGGTGTGACGTGTTCGTCGACTGGTGCTTCTTCAAAGCCTATGGCGCTGTAGAAGGCCAGCGCATCCAGTGCCAGACAGGGGACCTCGGAGCAGGCTGCATTTACTCCGCGCAGTATTTCATGATGCAGGGCCGCTACGATAAGAACCCCAAACCCGGCGATCAGGTGTTTTTCAATGTCAACGGGAGCATCGGCCACACCGGAATCGTTGTTGAAGTGACCGGTTCCAGCATCGTAGTGGTCGAAGGTAACAGCTCCGACCGCGTGCAGAAGCTGACTTATGACCGAAATAGCTCCCGGATCGCAGGGTATGGTCATCCCCGATATGGAGAGGAGCCCGCGGCCAGCAAACCTTCTGATACAGAGCCTGTCCAACCGGCACAGCCAGCCGGTGCAACGTGCACGGTGAAGCTGCCGGTTCTGAAAAATGGTGCTGTGAGCAATACCGTGAAGAATACACAGGCACTCCTGATCCGTCATGGTTACGCCTGCGGGGGCCGAATCATCGCAGGCAGGGAGAATCCCGACGGGGAATTTGGACCGGCAACAGAACGCGCTGTGAAGAGTTTCCAGAGCCTGAAGAAGCTCGAATCAGACGGCCAGATCGGCACTGATACATGGACCGCGCTTCTGACAGCATAATAGAGGAAAGATAGCCAGGTTGCCATGACCTGGCTATTTTTTATACCCATTTTGCCGAAGATTATTAGTTGAAGGGTCGGACAGAATTGACTTGCTATCTTCGGCAGGTAGAGTTAATATACGACACTACAAGGAGGCGAAAACCGTGGAAATTCATGTAATTGAGCCGAAAATGAATACTTTGAATAAGCTTCGAGTTTGCGCTTACTGCCGTGTCTCAACGGAAGAAGAGGAACAGGCAAACTCTCTGGAAAACCAGATTGAGCATTACGAAGAAGAAATCCGATCCAATCCTTCGTATGAGTTTGCGGGTATTTACCACGATTTTGGTATCTCTGGGTTCAAAGAGAATCGACCGGGTTTTCAAAAAATGCTGCAGGCCGCCAGAGATCATGAGATCGATCTCATCATAACAAAGTCTGTTTCGAGATTCTGCAGAAACACCGACACCCTCCTGAAAGCCGTTCGAGAGCTCAAGGATCTGGGTGTCGGTGTCATTTTTGAATTGCAACATATCAATACATTTGCCACATCCGGTGAAATCCTTCTCACGGTGCTGGCCGCGTTTGCGCAGGCAGAGAGCGAGAACTACAGCGCATTGGGAAAAATGGTCTACACCCGGAAGTACGAAGCCGGGATTCCGGTGCAGTACTTGGAGCGGTCCTTTGGCTATGATCATGGACCGAGCGGGGAATTCCTCCCTGATCCGGGAGAAGCGCCGTGGGTAAAGAAAATCTATGAGCTTTGCGCGGACGGATACAGGCCGGTGCAGATCGCCCGCCATCTCAATGAGCATGGTGTGCATACGAAAGCCGGAGCGGTATTTACGTCCAGCACGGTGATCCGGATTTTGGAGAATGAGATCTATAAGGGCGATTACATCATGCACAAGTACTATGTGAATGCTGAGCGCAAGGAAGTCAGGAACAGGGGAGAAGTGGACGCCTGGTACATTAAGGATGATCATCCGGCGCTGGTAAGCAGAAAGCTGTGGGACCGGGCACAGGATAATCTGGCGGATATGCGTGAGTATTTGGCAACAGGATCGGTTGTCGGATCGCTGGATGAAGAGACCTACCCATACAAAAACAAGATTTTCTGCGCAGAATGCGGCTTCCCGCTGTATCGGCGGGTGTACTCCAAAGGGAACCGTGTAAGCTGGATCTGCAGCGGGGAAATGCGATATCTGAAAAAGTTCTGTGCAGGCATTAGTGTGCCGGACAGCATCATCCGTGGTTGGGGTGAGCTGCCCGGCAATATTTATATTCGGAGTGAAAAGGACCAGATCGGCAGGACAACATTCCGATACGTCCGGGAAAAGACCTGGGCACGGGATCACAAAAGGAAAGAGCCGGTGGTTTCTGCTCCGGAGCTCACAACCGAAAACTACCCTTACAAGGACCACATTTTCTGCGCCGGGTGCGGTTCAAAGCTGACCAGAAGCATCGGGAAGCACGGCGATACGATGTGGACCTGCAACGGCAGGAAGCACAAGGGCAGGGCCTTTTGTGAGGGCATCCGCATCCCGGACGATGTGATACGGGGTTGGGGAGAGATAAAACATGATATTTTCATCAGCAGAAAGGAAGATAAACATGGCCAGAGACATTACAGTTATTCCTGCCACAAAGACGCATAGGGCTGCTGGAAAAGCTCCGGCGCAGAAGAGCAAAGTCCGCCTTGCAGCATACTGCAGGGTATCTACAGAGCAGGAAGAGCAGGAGAATTCCTTCCGGAATCAGGTGGATTACTACACCCGTTTCGTACAAACCCATCCTGAATATGAGCTCGTGGATATCTACGCGGACGAGGGAATCAGTGGTACAAACACAAAGAAGCGCGAGCATTTCAAGCGCATGATTGCAGACTGCGAAGCTCATAAGATCGATATGGTCATCACAAAGTCGATCAGCCGGTTTGCCCGGAATACGCAGGATTGCCTTGAGAATTACCGAAAGCTGAAGAATCTCGGCATCACAGTGGTGTTTGAGAAGGAGAATATCAGCTCAGCCGATACAACCGGAGAGCTGCTCCTGACTATCCTATCCTCGCTGGCACAGGATGAGTCCAGGAACATATCAGAAAACACCAAATGGGGCATCCGGAGCAAATTCCAGAAGGGGATTCCTCATATCAATACCTGCAAGTTCATGGGCTTTGATAAGGCGGAAGACGGCAGGCTGGTCATTAATGAGGAAGAGGCAAAGCTGGTTCGCAGGATTTATCGGGAGTTCCTTGAGGGCTTTACCTGCAGCGCAATAGCTGCAAGGCTCAACGCAGAAGGCATTCCGGGCGTCAGTGGGGAACCAAAATGGCTGCGAGTGACCATCGAGTCGATGCTCAAAAATGAAAAATACATGGGCGACAGCCTGCTGCAGAAGACTTACACGGCAGACTTCTTAACCAAAAAACAGGTCAAAAACGATGGTGAGGTCACTCAATATTACGTTAAAGATAGCCATGCCGGTATTATTCCCCGAGAAGACTGGAACGCTGTACAGCAGGAGTTTGAACGGATTGAGCGGTTTATGAAGGATCATAACATGACGCGTTTTGGTTACGGCGGTGAGATTCGGCCGTTTTCCTCGAAGATTATCTGCGGGGAATGCGGCGGAGTTTATGGTCGGAAGGCCCATGCCGGAAGGGAGAAGGAGACCTACTGGCAATGCAACACGCGGTGCTACAATGGCCCCAAAAGCTGCCGGGGCGAGAATGTCCGGGAAGCCGTCATCAATAGGGTGTTTATCGAGGCATGGAACAGCGTCGTCGATCAGCAGGATTCGCTGGCCAAGCGCTGGGATGAGATAGATAGGTCAGGATCGGAGCTGGAAGTGCTCAGGGCTAGACAGATGCGGGAACTGGTAAAGGAAGGTAAGATCGTGACTATAATCCCGGAGATGGTGATGACGGTGTTGGAGAGCATAACGATCACTGGGAACGGCCAATTCGACGTGAGATTTATGGATGGGACAGGATTTACGGTGAAGTATTGAACAGAAAAGCCGACAATTAACGCTCTATACCTTCGGGTATGGAGCGCTTTTTTGTTCGTGTATATATTGAGAAAAGGCATGATTTGTGCTACAATTAACAAGGTTATTTCAGTCATGATGCCAAAGGGGAATCTCAGCCAAATCTGATACGTTTATAGGAATTCTGTGAGGTATATATAATGACGACGCAAGATCTTTATGAGATCATCGATGAGTTTAGTGATGCTGCTTATGAAAAATGTAAAGAGTACTTATTTAACTTACTTAATTTCGAAGTGTTATCTACGGAGCAGGTTCGACGTGTAGATTTTAAAGAGAAAATTGCCGGTTTCTTTACTGATAAAGGGTATTCAAAAAAAGATATTGAGAAACTGTACGCAAAAATTGCAGATGGGATAATCCTTCGCTATGTCTCTATACAGGGCGATAGAGGAGTTAAGTATGATAAGCGCAGAAAAGCTTTATCATCACAACTACTTCGTGGCGGTTGCGGTATTGATACAGTTTTAGATTATGCCTTCATCTTTATACAGGAATGTTGGTATTTTACAGATGCGAAAGATTATGGTGGCAACCACAAGACTGTAATGGATGCATTTTCGTGTGCTCCTGAGGATTTTACTACAGTAACGCGCCTATATAATGACGTAGATAAGTATGATTTTTACGATACTACTAGTCCATTAATAGGCAGGAGTAAGGAAGAATTGTATGTCCATACACTTTCTGCTGCTGAGAAGAAATATCTATGTATTCTTAATGCAATCTTTTTGACGCGGTTATTGCAGGCAGGAGGTGAATACTGATGGGTGATTCTGAACTATTTGAGGCCGTTACTTTGTTGGTAGATAAAACTGCGGCTAGCGAAATAAATAAAAAAGGATTAGCTGAAGTTGCCTTTCGCAGAGCAGACCAAAAATTTAGAAGTATGATCAAGTATAGGGTGCTGAATTCATGCGACGAAAGCACAGGGCAGAAGATACTAGAGGCGGCTTTTGGCCAATCTGATTCTGGAGCTCTCAATATATCACAGTTACGGCATGTTGTCAGAAACGTTGATCTATCAGCAAAAAAACTGGTATCCATGGATGGTAAAATAGACAATATTGCTGCTGTAATGGATGCATTTAAGTTTCAGTTCCCGAAACTAGCAAAACTTTCGTTTCTGAATGCAGGCATATCGTTGGCTAATATCGCAGTTGATGTAAAAGGCTTTCTGATTATAAATGAGAGTATTAGAGGCTTATCAAATGAGCTCTCTGAATTGAAGTCAGAATTAAACTCAATCAAACAACTGAATTTCGATGCAGATATTTCACGTCCTGCGCAGGAACTTAAGGTTCGATATGGTTATTTCTGCGATTGGCTCAAAGCTGGGAAAACCATTCCCATTTCTGATCTGGAAGACTATCTGGAAAGAATCAACCCATATCTAACATCAATTATCGGCTTCCTGGATAATGATGCACTAGATAGAGAATCTATCCTGAATTATGTGTTCATGCTAATTCCAGTATATACATCTGTTCTTTCCATGTATTTAAAAGCTTTTTATGAAAAAAACCTTTGTGCTCCAACAAACTACGACCAATTCTTGTCGGTTTTTGAAAAACTGAATGCCAGCTACTTGCACGAGATAGTGCTAGATGAGTTCTTTTTGCCTGGAAAATACACTTATAAAGAGACAATGAAGATTCTGGACTGTTCATCGCTTTCGTTATTCAGCGAGAGACTACAAATAGATGATTTGTTGGCGTTGCTGGAAACGTATTACGAAGATGAAATGTTCAGCAAATTCGATGAAGGGTTGACAGAACTTGCTGAAGACAGGATTTCAAAAGAAGTTGTCAATATCTCAGAACGTAGTGGAGTACCATTGGAAGAATGCCGTAGAATTCTTGGTGTTAGTCAACAATAAATAGTTACAGTATAAGCGCTATATCGATTATGATATAAAAGCGCGAAACCATTATCGGAATAAATCCGGTAACGCGCAATAATACATTAAGAAAGCAACCTAAACCCCGAGACGGGGATGCACATCGCCTTTCTGGTTGGCTTTCTCCAGATGCTCCTGGGCCGCGGTCGGCTGAGTTCCCTCTTGGCCCTGGGCCTGATCTGGACCTTTGTGCTGGTGACCGGGGCGAACCCATCCGCCGTCCGGGCGGGGGTGATGCAGACGCTGCTGCTGATCGCGCCCCTGGTGAAGCGGGAGAACGATCCGATCACCTCGCTCTCCGCGGCCCTGTCGCTGATCCTGCTGTACAATCCCGATGCCGCGGCCAGTGTGGGCCTGCAGCTCTCCTTTGCCTCCATGGCGGGCATTCTCTGCTTTTCGCAACGACTGATGGAGATGACAGAGAAGCATTTTCCTTATGTTCAGCGAAATGGCCTTTCGCGCATGGCCGCTTCGGCGGCGCTGAACTCGCTGGCGGTGATGCCCTTTACGATCCCCTTGATGGCGCTGCATTTCGGCAGCATCCCGCTGCTCTCGCCGCTGAGCAATCTGCTGTGCATGTGGGCGGTGTCCCTCTGCTTTGCCAGCGGCTGGCTCGTCTGCGGCGTCGGGCTGCTGTCCCTGCGGATCGGCCAATGGCTGGGCTGGCTGCTGGCCTGGCCGGCCCGCTGGATCCTGCTGACGGCCCGGCTTATCGGCTCGCTGTCCTTTTCGGCGCTCTATCTGCAGCATCGGCTCATTCTGTTCTGGCTTTTGGGCAGCTATGCCCTGTTCCTCGGTTTCCGTTTCCTCAAAGGCGGGGCGTTCCGCCGCCTGGCGCTGCCCGGGCTGCTGTCAGTGCTGACGCTGGTGATCCTGATGAACGCGGTGCGCCTGGACTATGCCGGCGACCGGGGGAGGATCTGCGTCCTGGACGTGGGCCAGGGCCAGTGCATCAGCGTGTTTGCCGGGGAGCAGACGCTGATGATCGACTGCGGCGGACTGGGCACCCTGGATGACGCCGGGGAGACCGCGGGCGCCTATCTTCTCTCCTGTGGGCGGGACCAGGTGGACGCGTTGATCCTGACCCATCTCGACACCGACCACTGTAACGGCGTCGAGACCTTGATGGCCATGCGTCCGGTGCAGACGCTGATCCTTCCGGCCGACGCGGATTCGGACAACGGCATGCGGGAGACGATCCTGGCTGCCGCGAAACGACACAACACGCAAATCGTGGAGCTGGATGAAGACAGCGAACTTAAGCTCGGCGGGATTTGTGCCCGGCTTTTCGCCCCGCTGCCGGGAACACTCGGAAACGACCACGGCATCGCGGCGCTGGTCTCCCTGGGGGATTACGACATGCTGGTGACCGGCGATATGGGACAGAAGACAGAGCAGGCGCTGCTGGAGCGCCATCCCATCCGGGAGGCGGAGCTCTACATCGTGGGCCATCACGGCTCCCAATATGCCAGCTCGGCCGTGCTGCTGGAGACGATCGGTGCGGACACGGCCATCGTCAGCTGCGGCTACAACAGCTATGGGCATCCGGAGGAAGAAACGCTTGAACGGATCGCCTCTTACGGGTATACTGTATACCGGACGGACGAAAACGGACGGATCGAAATACGGATAGGAAACGATTATGGCACGAAAGAACAGCGCCGCTGAGGCAAAATTCAATTATGCGCAGGAGATACGGCGCCTCAAGGACGAGGGGCCGCAGCGGCTCTATCTTCTCTGGGGCAAGGAGGACTATCTGCGGGAGCAGTATCTGCTGCAGCTGAAAAAAATCTGCCTTCCCGAAGGGGAAGACAGCTTCAGCTATCGGCGCCTCAACGGTCCGGAGCTGGACCTGCTGACTCTGCGGGAGGCCGTGGACGCCATGCCTTTTATGACCGAACGGAGTTTCGTGGAGATCCGGGACGTGGATCTCAACAAGCTCAAGGAGCCGGAGGCGGTGCTGGAGATCCTGACGGATCTGCCGGACTACTGCACGGTGGCCTTTGTGCAGGGTGTGAGCTTTGAGCCGGACGGACGCCTCAAGCTCATCAAGGGCCTGCGCGCGCTTGCCCGGGAGTTTCAGTTCAGCCAGCAGTCTCAGTCGGCGCTGGTGGAGTGGATCGGCCGCCGCTTTTCCGCCTGCGGGAAGAGCGTGGAGCTGGAGGCCGCACAGCGGCTTATTTTCATCAGCGGCGATCTGATGAACCGCCTGATCCCGGAGATCGAAAAGGTGGCCGCCTACGCCAAGGGCGGGAAGGTCACCGTGGCGGATGTGGAGGCCGTGGCCAGCCACATTCCCGAGGCGGTTATCTTTGAAATGACAGATTGCATTTCCCAGAAGCAGTATAACAACGCCCTGGCGATCCTGGCGGAGCTGCTGGCGGATAAGAACAACGAGCCCATCCCCATGCTGGCCTTGCTCGGTATGCAGATGCGCAATCTGTACGCGGCGAAACTTGCTCTGGATAAGAATCTGGGCCTGAACTATCTGCTGGACAGCGGGGCCGTGAAGTACGATTTTCAGGCCCGAAAGCTGCTGCAGGCGGCCCGGGGCTATAGCCTCGAACAGCTCCGGCGGGCGGTGGAGCTCTGCGCGGAGACCGATTATCGCATGAAGAGCAGCGGCGCGGACGACCGGGAACTGCTGAAGGAGCTGGTGCTGCGCATCGCGGCGGGGGAGACGGATGGAGCGCGTTAAGGAGGTCATCGTTGTAGAGGGGCGCTACGACAAAAACGCCCTGAGCCAGGTGGTGGACGCGGTCATCCTGGAGACCTCCGGCTTCGGCATCTTCAAGGATAGCCAAAAGCAGAAGCTCTTTCGTACCCTGGCGGAGACAAAGGGCCTGATCGTCCTCACCGACTCCGACGGCGCGGGCTTTGTGATCCGGAATTTCATCAAGGGCTGCACCGATCCCAAAACGGTCAAGCACGCCTATATCCCCGATATCTATGGCAAGGAGCGGCGAAAAAGCACTCCGTCCAAAGAGGGAAAGCTGGGCGTGGAGGGGATGCGCCCGGCGGTCTTGCTGGAGGCGCTGCGCCGCGCGAGGGCCAGTTTTGAAGGCAAAGCGCCGGCAGAGGCAGCGGCCCCGATCAGCAAAGCGGATCTCTATGCCCTGGGCCTCAGCGGCGGAGCGAACAGCGCAGAGAAACGGAAAGCGCTGCTCCGACAGCTGGATTTGCCTGAGCGTCTCACAGCGGATGGGCTGCTGGATGTGCTCAACGCGCTGATGAGCCGGGAGGAATTCTTACGGCTTCAGCTTTGAAGCTCTTCGATGCAGACGGAGAGAATTAAGGCGACCAGTAAAATGCCCTGCGCGGTCTCGTTGAGAGATTGGGCGCTTATGTAGAGAGGGTAACGGCCGAGAAGATCGCCGTTGCACTCCACCAGCAGCGCAAAGGCGCACAAGAGCAGCAGACAGCAGAGCTGGATGCTGCGGATAAAAACATACCAGGCGTCCGGCTTCATGCTCAGCATGCGCCGGACGGTTTTTTTCAGTTTCATGCGCTCACCTCGTCCAAAGTGTAGCGGAGCGGGCAGCGCTTTTCAAGGGCAAGATTTTTCCAGCGGCACATGTGAACGAAGGGTTAAAAATCCCGGACGGTGATTGAAATAGACCGGATTTGCGAGTATACTTTCTCTGTTAGTCTGATAAAACAATCGGAGCTCAGCGAAGAATGAGAGCGACTGCGGCTCTGGGCCACGAGAGGATTCGCATGCATTCTCTTTTCGCAGGTGAAAAGAGAATAAAGGAATTCACCAGTTTGTGAACTTACTACATGTTCTTGGCGACGAAGGAGCCCTAGAACTTGTGTATGCAGAGGCAGGTGAATGTACAGCCCACCGGGCTGTACGGACATGATTCGAATCCTCTTTATATGAGAAAAACCGTCACCCCCAAAAAACAAAATCGGAGCCCAGCGAAGCGGGTCCGATTTTGAGAAGGAAGAAGGAGACTGCGGATATGCAGTTTTCGCGGCGCTTACGAAACCGCGGAAACGGAATGGAGCAGGCTTCTTCTGACGTTGGCACCCACGAGAGGATTCGCTTGCATTTCTTTTTCACATGGTGAAAAAGAAATAAAGGTATTCACCAGTTTTTTGAACTGGTGGATGTACAGCCCACCGGGCTGTACGGATATGATTCGAATCCTCTCATAGATGAGAATAACAGTTACCCCCAAAGGGGTAACTGTTATTCTGGCACCCACGAGAGGATTCGAACCTCCGACCCCTCGCTTAGGAGGCGAGTGCTCTATCCTGCTGAGCTACGTGGGCTTATGAAGCTGTGCTATTTTATCGCAGTTTGGAACTTGTGTCAATACGATCCGGGAAAGGAAACGCCATGCTGAAACTCAAAAACATCCGCAAAGACTATCTGGCCGGGGAGTCCACGGTCCATGCCCTGAAGGGGATCGACCTGGAATTCCGGGAGAATGAGTTCGTGGCGATCCTGGGCCATTCCGGCTGCGGCAAGACGACGCTGCTGAACATCATCGGCGGCCTGGACCAATACACGGCGGGCGATTTGATCATCAACGGCAAATCCACCAAGCACTTCACCGACGGCGATTGGGACTCCTACCGCAATCACTCCATCGGCTTTGTCTTTCAGTCCTACAACCTGATCCCCCACCAGACGGTGCTCTCCAATGTGGAACTGGCGCTGACCCTCTCGGGCGTAGGAAAGTCCGAGCGCCGCGCCCGGGCCAAGGAGGCCCTGGAAAAGGTGGGCCTGGGGGATCAGCTCTACAAAAAACCCAACCAGATGTCCGGCGGACAGATGCAGCGCGTGGCCATCGCCCGCGCCCTGGTGAATAACCCCGATATCCTGCTGGCCGACGAGCCAACCGGCGCCCTGGACTCGGATACCTCGGTACAGATCATGGATCTGCTGAAGGAGATCTCCCGGGACAAGCTGATCATCATGGTCACCCACAACCCGGATCTGGCCCAGGGCTATGCCAGCCGCATCATCCGCCTGAAGGACGGCCTGATCGTGGATGACAGCGATCCCTACGATTCCGGTGTGACCGAGGAAGCCGTCCGTGGAAAAAAGCAGAAAAAGACCTCCATGGGCTTCTTTACCGCCCTGGCGCTCTCCACCAATAATTTGATGACCAAAAAGGCCCGGACGCTGCTCACGGCCTTTGCCGGCAGCATCGGCATCATCGGCATCGCCCTGATTATGTCCCTCTCCAACGGTATCCAGAACTACATCGACAAGGTGCAGGAGGACACGCTCTCCAGCTATCCCATCACCATCCAGGCCGAGGCCGTGGATATGACCAGCATGATGACCTCCCTCATGGGCGTGCAGGCAGAGGCGGCGGAGAAAAAGCACGACAAGGACGCAGTCTATTCCAGCTCTGTCCTCTACGACATGATCAACTCCTTCGTCACGGCCGACGCGGAGACCAACAACCTGCGGGCCTTCAAGGAGTGGCTGGAGCGGGAGGACAGCGAGGTCGCGCCCTATCTCAGCTCGGTGCAGTACTCCTACGATGTGGATATGACCCCCTATGCCGAGGACGTGAACGGCCATATCGGCAAGACCGACGCCGTGCAGATCATGCAGACGGCCATGTCCGCCTCCTTCGGCGGCGACTATACCAGCTATTTTTCCACCTATGGACAGATGTTCTCCACGCTGGATATCTGGCAGGAGATGCTGCCCGGCGAGGAAGGGGAGCTCATTAATCCTCTTCTGGAAAAGCAGTACGACGTACTCTATGGCCGTTGGCCCCGCAGCTTTGATGAGGTCGTGCTGATCGTCAATGAGAATAACGAGATCTCCGACCTGGTGCTCTACTCCCTGGGCCTCAAGGCAACGGACTCCATTGCCGAGAACATGGACGCGCTTATGTCCGCCGAGGCCATGGACACGGAGCTGGAGAGCTGGAGCTACGAAGAGATTTGCCAGATGAGCTTCCGCTACGTCTACGCCGCCGACAAATACAGCCTGGACGAGGAATCGGGGGAGTACATCGATCTGAGCGAGGAAGAGCTGGGCCTGCGCACACTGTACAACAACGGTCTGGAAGTGAAGATCGTGGGCGTGATCCGCCAGAATGACGACGCGGTCAGCGCCAACATGACCGGCGCGGTGGGCTATACCCATGCACTGGTGGAGCATATCCTGACGGAGACGGCGGAGAAGGAGCTGGTCAAAAAACAGCTACAGGACCCGACCCATGAGGTCTTCACCGGTTTGCCCTTCCTGGATCGGGAGGACGAGACTCTGACCAATACCAAGAAGATCAACGCCGCCAAGGACTATCTGGCCGGGGCGGACACGGCGACGATCGCGGACATCTACGTCCAGTTTATGAGCGAGCCTTCGGACGAGTATCTGAGTGAGCTGCTGGACGAACAGCTGGAGGGCACCACCCGGGAGGACATCGAGAAGATGGTGCTGGAGAATTACCCGGAATACAGTTCCATGCTCTCCAAGATGGATGACGACATGCTCTTCAACTACATCAAGCAAATGGTCACCGATCAGATCAAGACCCAGTACGCCGCTCAGATGGCGGAGTTGTACCGGCAGGTGCCGGAGGCAGAGCTCGCCAAGGATTTCGAACTGCTGGACATGGACGATGAGGACTACCTCTGGGTTTATGACAATGCCATGCCGCCGGTGTTCTCCAGCAGTACGCTGAAAGATACGCTCAAAAAGCTGGGCTATGCGGATCTGGACAGCCCCAGTATTATCAACATCTATGCCTCCACCTTCGAGAATAAGGACGCCATCGGTGAGGCGATCGAGCGCTACAACGAGACCGTGGATGAGGAGGATCAGATCAGCTATACCGACGTGGTGGCGCTGCTGATGAGTTCCATCACCACCATCATCAAGGTCATCAGCTACGTGCTGATCGCTTTCGTGGCCATTTCGCTGGTGGTCTCCTCCATCATGATTGGCATCATCACCTATATCAGCGTCCTGGAGCGCACCAAGGAGATCGGCATCCTCCGCGCCATCGGCGCCTCCAAACGGGATGTCTCCCGTGTCTTCAACGCGGAGACCTTTATCATCGGCTTTTTCGCCGGGGCCATCGGCATCGGCATGACCCTGCTGCTGAACATCCCCATCAACATCATCGTCCACGATCTGACCGGGATCCTCGTCCTCAATTCCACGCTCCCCGCTGTGGGCGGGGTGGGACTGGTCATCATCAGCGTGGTGCTGACCTTTATCGCCGGCCTGATCCCCTCGGGGCTGGCGGCCAAGAAGGATCCGGTCGAAGCCCTGCGAACCGAATAAGAACCCAGATAGAATCAAGGCACCGCGTTTACATTCGCGGTGCCTTGTGTGTTAGTGTTCCAGATAGGCTTTCAGGTATTTCCCGGTGAGACTCTCGGGATTCTTGCAGAGCTCCTCCGGCGTGCAGGCGGCGAGGATGCGCCCGCCGTGAACGCCGCCGCCGGGACCCATGTCAATCAGATAGTCCGCATTGCGGATGAGGTCCAGATCGTGCTCAATGACGATGACCGTGGCGCCGCAGTCGATCAGATGGCGGAACACGGCCAGCAGGGTCTCCACGTCCTCCGGGTGCAGGCCGATGGTCGGTTCGTCAAAGACGAAGACGGTGTCGGATTGCCCGCGCCCCATTTCACTGGCCAGCTTCAGGCGCTGGGCTTCGCCGCCGGAGAGACTGGGCGTCTCCTCACCGAGAGTGAGATAACCGAGACCGAGATCGTGCAAAACCTGCAGGCGGCGCGCCACCAGCGGCAGATCGGCGCAGGCGACAAGAGCCTCATCCACGCTCATATCCATAAGCTCCGGCAGGGAATAGGCCGGTCCGCCCTGCTTTGAAGAGCGGCGGATCAGCCCGGCCTCCCGGCCGTAGCGGGAGCCGCGGCAATCGGGGCAGGGGATGTCCACATCCGGGAGAAACTGTACATCCAGGCTGATGGAGCCGGTGCCGTCGCAGATCGGACAGCGGAGACAGCCGGTGTTGTAGGAAAAATCGCCCGCTTTCCGGCCGCGCTGCCTGGCGTCGGGCGTGCGGGCATAGACCTTCCGCAGCTCGTCGTGCACATCGGCATAGGTGGCCACGGTGGAGCGGATGTTGATGCCGATGGGCGTGGCGTCGATGAGCTTGACCTGATGAATACCCTCGGCCTCAACGGACTTGATATGGGCGGGCAGCTTCTTCCCGTGGGTCATGGCCTCCAGCGCTGGCACCAGACTCTCCAGAATCAGGGTCGTCTTGCCGGAGCCGGAGACGCCGGTCACCACGGTGAGGCGGCCTCGGGGGATCGCCACCTCCAGCGGTTGAACGGTGTGGATCGCGTCGGTGGAGAGACGGATCGTGCCCAGGGAAAAGAGCGCATCCCGCGCGAGCTTCGGCCGGGAGCGGACAGAGGCTTTCCCGGAGAGATAGGGGCCGATGCGGGAGGCGGGATCCGCAATAAGGCTCTCCACGCTGCCCTGTGCCAGGATTCTGCCGCCGGAAGCGCCCGCGCCAGGCCCCATCTCAAGCAGCCAGTCGGCGCGGGAGAGAATGTTGGTGTCGTGATCCACGAGGACGATGGAGTTGCCGTCGGCGATCAGATCCTCCATCACGCCGACAACGCCCTCCAGATTGGCCGGGTGCAGGCCGATGGAGGGTTCATCCAGCACATAGAGGACGCCGGTGGTGCGGTTGCGCACGGCGCGGGCCAACTGCATCCGCTGCCGCTCGCCGTTGGAGAGAGTGGAGGATTCCCGATCCAGGGTGAGATAGCCGAGACCCAGCTCCATGAGGCGCTTGGCGTTGTGCAAAAAGGATTCGCAGATGCTCTTTGCCATGGGGCGCATCTCCTCGGGCAGAGAGGCGGGGACACCCTCCACCCAAGAAACCAGATCGGCCAGCGTCATCTGACAGGCCTTGGCCAGAGAGATGCCGCGCAGCAGGGGAGCCCGGGCCGCCTCGGAGAGGCGTGTGCCGCCGCAGTCGGGACAGACGTCCTGCTTGAGAAACTTCTCCACCCGCTTGAGCCCTTTTTCGTCCTTGACCTTGGCCAGGGCGTTTTCCACTGTGTAGGTGGCGTTGAAGTAGGTGAAATCCATGTCTCCGGCGGCGCCGGTGGTGTGGTTCTGATAGATGATGCGCTTCTTCTCCGCCGGACCGTGAAAGACGATCTCCCGCTCCTGCGGCGTCAGATCCCTAAAGGGCACGTCGGTGCGCACGCCCATTTCCCGGGCAATGTCCTTCATCAGCGACCACATCAGCGTCTGCCAGGGGGCGACGGCCCCCTCGTCGATGGAGAGAGATTCATCCGGCACCAGCGTGGACTCGTCCACCGTGCGGATGACGCCCGTTCCATCGCAGCGGCGGCAGGCGCCGGCGCTGTTGAAGGCGAGCTCTTCCGCCCCCGGGGCGATGACAAGTTCCCCGCAGACCGGACAGCGGATCTCTTTTTCCGCCGCCACGTTCAGGGTCGGCGGGATATAGTGCCCGTTGGGACAGCGATGGCTGGCCAGGCGGGAGTACATGAGGCGCAGGCTGTTGAGAAGCTCGGTCCCCGTGCCAAAGGTGCTGCGGATCCCAGGGACGCCGGGACGCTGGTGCAGGGCCAGAGAGGCGGGCACATAGCGCAGCTCGTCCACCTGGGCCTTGGCCGCCTGGGTCATGCGGCGGCGGGTGTAGGTGGAGAGAGATTCCAGATAGCGCCGGGAGCCCTCGGCGTACAAAACGCCCAGGGACAGCGAGGATTTTCCGGAGCCGGAGACGCCGGCGATTCCCACGATCTTATGGAGCGGTATATCCGCATCGATGTTTTTTAGATTGTGCACCCGGGCGCCACGCACTTCAATGCGGTCGGGCTGCTTTTGTTGTTGCGGCATGGCAGTTTTGTTCCTTTATTCCGATTCGCTGAAGTCGGTGTCCATGGCGATCTGCAGGGTGTAGTCGGGATAGAGCTCGGACACGATGCGGCAGATCTCCGCGTATTCCGCGCGGCGGTCGGGGGCGTCAAAGCTGATGACCACGTCAAAGCGGATGGTCTTCTTCTCTTCGTTCACATAGAAGCCGTGCATCTGCAACACATGCTCCCGGGCGAGGATCTTTTCCTTGATCCGGTCCCGCATGTGGGCGGCCTGATCGTCATGGGTGTTGACCGAATAGACGCCGATGGCGGTGAGGATCACGTGGTGCTTGGCGAGAACGGCCAAGGTGATGGAGCGGAGCAATTCGTCCAGATCGCCGGCGGAGGTGGTGTCCGGCACCTCGATGTGTACGGAACCGTTATAGGTGTCCGGGCCGTAGTTGTTGAGGATCAGGTCATAGGCGCCGCTTACGCCGGGGAAGGAGAGCACGGTCGCCTTGATGTCCCGGGCAAGCTCTGCATCGGCCCGCTCGCCGAGGATCCGGGAGAGGGTTTCGCGCAGCATTTCCACGCCGGATTTGATGATGACAAGGGAGATCACCGCGCCGAGCCAAGCCTCCAGCGAGAGACCGGTCAGCAGGAAAATCACCGCGGCCACCAGGGTTGAGGCGGAGATGATGGAGTCGAGCCGGGCGTCCTCGCCGGAATTGACGAGAGAATCGGACTTGACCTTTTCACCCACGCCCTTGACATAGCGGCCCAGCAGAATCTTGACCACGACGCCCACCGCGACAATCACGAGAGCGGCGACGCTGTAGTCCGGCGTGTCCGGGTGGAGGATCTTCTTGACCGACTCGGTAAAGGACGTGATGCCGGCGTAGAGGACGATGACCGAGATGATCATGGCGGTCAGATACTCGATGCGGCCGTAGCCGAAGGGATGCTTGCGGTCCGGCTCCCGTCCGGCGAGCTTGGTGCCCACGATGGTGATGAGGGAGGAGGCCGCATCGGAAAGGTTGTTGACGGCATCCAGCACGATGGCGATGGAATGAGCCAGCAGGCCGACAGCGGCTTTAAAGCCGGCCAGAAAGACATTGGCCAGAATGCCGATGATGCTGGTACGGATGATGGTTTTGTCGCGCTGTACGGCCTGGTTATCGGTGTTCAGGCTGTTCATTTTGTTGCGAATGCTCTCCATAAAAGGTCTCCCTTCACTCTGGGTTTCTTGTGGAATAAAACGGGCCGCTGCATTTCACAGCGGCCCGCACCTTACATCGCTTCGACTTCTTTGATGATGTATTCGTTGCCGGTGACAAGAAAGGTGTTCTCACTTTTGCAGTAGGGGCAGATCTTGGCAAATTCCAGCGTGGGATAGGTCTTCCCGCAGTCCTGGCAATAGGTGACGGCTTGGATCGTCTCGATTTTCAGCTCTGCGTCCTGCAGATAGGTGGTTTTCTTCTTGGCATATTCCCAGTAATCGCTGAGAAAATGGGGGATGATGCCGCTGACCTCGCCCACCTCCAGGGTGACCGAGCCGATCTTTGTGAGTTGGTTTTCCACGGCCAGCTTTTCCACGGTGTCGATGACGTAATGGATGGTTCCCAATTCGTGCATGATCCTTACTTCCTTATGGTGACAGTTTCGTTTAATGGGTGTCCAATCAAGCATACCACAGCAGCGCAGAAATGTCACGTTTTTTCGAAGTGCATTAAAAATCCGCAGGTTCGGAGAACCTGCAGATTTGGTCATTGTTTTTTTATTCCCGCCCGTAAAAGGTGCAAAAAGCCTGAACTGCCTGCTCACGATGGCTGCGGCTGATGGGGATACGCGTGCCGTTGGCCAGAACGAATTCATTTTTCTCCAGAGAACGGACTTTGGCCAGGTTTACCCAATAGCCCTGATGGCAGCGGACAATGTGCCGGCTGAGCACCTCGGGGATCAGCTTTGCCGGACTTTGAGAGATCAGATAGCTTGTCTGCTCGCAGACGACCCGCGTTTTGCGGTTTTCCCGCTCCAAATACAGCACTTCGTAAGCCGGAACAACCAACGTCCTGCCCTTGAAGCCGAGAAGCAGGCTTCCGGCCGTCCCCGGCAGAAGCCAGGAAACGGACTGCCCCAGAAGAGGCCGCAAACTCCCCAGACAATCGTTCTGAATGGAAAACCAGAGGCGAGGTGCCGCGGAGGCACCCGTGGACTCATCCCGGCGGGTGCAGACGAAAACAATGCGGCAGTTGGGGAGTCGGCGGTTCAGCTGCTCGGCGAGCGCGGAACTGCTCATCTCCGACAGGGCAATGTGGAGAAGCGCCAGATCGGGCTGAAAGCCGTCCTGATCGATCCGGTCAAGCAGCTGGGACGGCGACGAAAAGCCGGTGATTTCCACAATGCCGGGCGGCAGCAGATCAATAATAACGGAAACGGTATCCTGCAGTTGCTGTTCGTTTTCATCGCAGAGGGCAAATTGAAGCATGGGGCAAGCTCCTTTAGCATCAAACAAAGCGGGTCAATACGAAACGTACGAATGCATAAAAAAATATAGCATATTGCGTCGCTACATGCAAGAATATTTGTTAAAAAATAATTAAGACTGAGATAGAAAAGATTTTTTGCAAGAATATACAAAACAGAAGCAACCGCTTTTACATAAAAAAATGCGGATTTGGCAAACCACGACACATAAGGAAAAAACTGTGATATAATTCGACTGAATAAAATGTCAGAGTGTCGGTTTGGCGATGACACGTGACAGCGTTGAGGATGGGATGAGAATGGAGAATAAGATAGAAGACAGAGAGAAACAGTTGCTTCGCGATCTTGGTGCACGGATCGTGGAAGCGAGAAAGAGAAAGAGCATCAGCCAGAGCGAGTTGGCAAACCGGGTGGGCATTTCGGCCGCACACCTGAGTGCGATCGAACTGGGCAAGACGCACTTCAGCATTCTGATTTTTTCCCGAATCGCGGAGACACTGCAGATTTCGGCGGATGCGCTGCTGCAGCTGGACACGCCTGCGCTCACGCAGATCAAAGCCTATGAGCTGGAGGAGTTGTTCCTGGATTGCTCGATGGAGGAAAAGAAAGCCATCCTGGACATGGCAGCCGAAACGAAAAAGATCCTCCGCAAGTTTGAGGGCGGTCTGGAAAAGGCCTGAACAAAAGACTCTGTTTATACAGCCAAAAGGAAAGACGCGACGCCGATGCTGTGCCGCGTCTTTCCTTTTGGGGGACAGAGGGCGATCTTCGATTTTTCCTCTTGACAATTGTATGGGCTGTCATTATAATATAAAAGCTGTTTCGGGGTGTAGCGCAGCTGGTAGCGCGCTTGGTTCGGGACCAAGAGGCCGGGAGTTCAAGTCTCCCCACTCCGACCAAAAAGACAGGAGGCTCAAAAGAGCCTCCTGTCTTTTTGGTATTAGAGGGGGAGACTTGAATCAAAATCGAACGCCCCGGTGGGGCGTTCATCGGCCAGTTCAAAAACTGGCCGATTCTATGATGTTTCGCGTCTCCCGCAAGCGAAACATGCAAACAAGTCTCCCCACTCCGACGGCCGCAGAGGGAAATTTCCCAGTATGATGCGTGTAGATTATGGGGCGTTTGTTACGTTTCGCGTCTCCCACAAGCGAAACAGGCAAACAAGTCTCCCCACTCTGACCAGTGTCGTTGTTTCCTGTTTATTAGCCGGCTTAAACCAGATTCTCGGCTGGACAAGGCGGGGGGAGGAGTGCTATACTTTGCCGGGGAAACAAATATTGAACAGGAGAGATATCGTATGGACGAAGAAAAGAAAACACGCAAGCCTGGGAAAGCAAAAAAATGGCTGATCGGTATTGGCATCGTTCTGCTGGTGCTGGTACTGGCCGCGGGCGCTTTCCTGCTCTTTGGGCAGCAGCTGATGATGGGCAAGCCCGGCGGCGGAGAGCCCTGGGCGGACACCGATCTGCAGGCCAACATCAAAGCCGGGATGAGCACATCCCCGGCGGAGGACTTCCATCTCTTTGTCAACTACGACTGGCTCTCCACAAGTGAGATCCCCGCGGGCTATACCTCGTGCGGCCCCTTCCTGGATGTACAGCTGGAGACCGACGCCAAGGCCAGAGCCCTGTTCGAGGACGAGGAGTTGGAGGGCCACAACGCCGATCTGATTCGCGATTTCTACGCGGCCTATCTGGATTGGGATGCGCGCAATGCAGCCGGTGTGGAGCCGATCCGCCCCACGGTGGAGGCAATTGAGGCCCTGACGAGCATCGAGGAGCTGAGCGACTTTCTCTGCGATAGGGAGCGTTCCTACCAGGTGCCGCGCTTTGTCAGCATGGAGAACACCGCCTCCCTCAACGACGCGACCCGCTACATCCTTGATCTTAGCGACAGCGGTTTCCTGCTGCAGGATCCCGGCGAGTATGTGAACAAAAGCGTTGTCGGCCGTCTGCTCAGCGATGTGTACAAGAAGGGCAGCACCGCTATGCTGGAAAAGCTGGGCTACTCCAA
This sequence comes from Oscillospiraceae bacterium, assembly GCA_902775985.1. Classification (GTDB taxonomy): domain Bacteria; phylum Bacillota; class Clostridia; order Oscillospirales; family Oscillospiraceae; genus Limivicinus. Next base: position 75,565 of record CACYOR010000002.1, on the reverse strand, counting down.
GCAGGAGGCGGAAAAGCGTTTTGACGAAGCCATCGCCTTTGAGGCCAAGCTGGCCGCGGTCTGCATGACGGCGGACGAGCAGATGAGCCCCGATTATCTCCAGAAGATCAACAACGAGTACAGCATGGCAGATGCGGCGGCCCTCGCACCCAACTTCCCCCTGGAGCGGCTGATCAGCTCCTACGGCTACGGAGAGGCGGAAAAGCTCCTGGTGGAGGAACCGGCCTATCTGGAAAAGCTGAGCGAGGTCTTTACCGAGGAGAATCTCCCGGGGATGAAGAGCTGCATGCTCATCAAGTATGTGATCGGGCAGTCCAATTATGTGGATCAGGACAGCTTCAACACCATGCTGGATCTGCAGAACGCCGCGATGGGTTCACAGGGCAAGCTCTCCGATGAGGAGTATGCCTATCAGTTCGTCTCCTCCTGGCTTGCTGAGCCCTTGGAGCGCTGCTACCTGGAGCGCTATGATGCCGGCAAAGTCAAGGAGCGGATCACGGGCGTGTGCGAAGACGTGCTCGCTTATTATCGCCAGATGCTGGCCGAGACGGACTGGCTCTCGGATGCGACCCGGGAAGCGGCGTTGGAGAAGTTGGATCGCATCACGGTCAACGTGGCCTATCCGGAAAAGTGGAAAGACTATTCCGACGTGGATCTCTCCGGCCTGTCTCTGCGCGAGTGCGTGAAGACGCTCAGCGAGTATGAACTGGAGCAGGACGTAGCCTTGACCAATCAGCCGGTGGACCGCGGCTACTGGCTGATGAGCACGCTGGAATGCAACGCCTACTACAATCCCCAGGACAACTCCATCAACATCCTGCTCGGTATTTTGGGCGGCGATTTCTACCGTGATGATATGCGCGACGAGGAGCTCTACGGCGGTATCGGCGCGGTCATCGGGCATGAGATCTCCCACGCCTTCGACACCAACGGCGCCCAGTTTGATGCAAACGGTGATTTGCGCAACTGGTGGACGGAGGAGGATTACAGCGCCTTCACCGCCCGGGCTGAGCGCCTGGCCGCCTATTACGACGGCATCAAGGCCTTTGGCAGCACCATGGTGAAGGGCAGCAACATCCAGACCGAGGCCATCGCCGACATGGCCGGCCTCAAGTGCATGCTCGGTATCGCCAAAACGGTTCCGGATTTCGACTATGAGCTGTTCTTCCGCCAGTATGCGAAGCTGTGGCGGACACTCACCAGCCAGCAGTCGGAGTACATCTCCCTGCAGTATGACAGCCATCCGCTCAGCTACCTGCGCACAAACGTGACGGTGCAGCAGTTCGAGGAGTTCTACGAGACCTTCGGCATCCAGCCGGGTGATCGGATGTATCTGGCACCGGAGAATCGGATCTGTGTCTGGTAAAAATACTGCTATACTATAAAAGTAGAGGACGGAGAGGGATCTCCGTCCTCTCAGACTGTAGACAAACTCATATAGTTAAGCTTGGATACGCATGGGGAGAGCTCGAGAGGGGATTGGTTATTCCCTCTCGAGTTTGATTCATGCAAAAATGGGAACTTTTTTGAAAGTTCCTATTCTTGCGTCTCAAGCTGTCGACACTTTGCCGACAGCTTGAGAGGGCGGAGAGGGATCTCCGTCCTCTGTGCTTTGCTTAGATAATTCCGCTGACAGTAAGGACCGTAATGCCGGGGGTGGTCATCCAGCTGCCGTCGGCGTTCTGGGTAAAGACAGCGCCGGGAACACGGAGCTGGCCGGCCGCCGTGCTGAAAGTGCCGGTGGCCTCGTCGTAGCTGTAGGCGGCCCGGGCCATGGGGGCGCCGTCCAGTGTGACGCGGAGATCGGAGAGAATGGGATCAAAGACGTCGGTGATGACGACGGCGGCCTCCGCTCCGGCCTCGCTGCCGGAATTCTGGATAACAAAGGTATAGCTCAGCTCAGAGCAGCCGGTGACGACCTCGGGACTGACCGACTTGGCGATGGACAACCGCGGGGCCATCTGCATGGGGATACTGGCCGAGTCGGTCAGCGGCGTCACGATGCAGTCGCCGGTGACGGTGATGGTGTTGGTAATGGCGGCGTCCGGGCCGAGAGGCGCAAAAGCACTCACCCGTGCCTCGTAGATCAGCATCACGCTGGAGCCGGCGGGGACTGTGATCCCGCTGACACTCAGCGGAGGCCCGCCCGCGACGGTGGGAGCGGGGCCTTGGACACCGTCAAGGAAGAAGAGAAGACTGCCGTCCACATACTGCAGCGGATAGACGGTCTGCCCCTCAAAGAGCGCCGCACCCAAATCATCGGTCAGACTGACTCCGGTGGCGTCGGACGTCCCGGCGTTGACGATGCTGACAGCATAGCTCACCGTGCCGTCCGGAGAATAGCTGGCAGAGACGGCGGTCTTGGTCGCGGAGAGTGCCTCCGTGATCTCGCCGCTGGCAATGTTGGAATTGATGGTGCCGCCCGTGTAGGACAGGGTGGCCTGGTTGGAAAACACAGCCAAGGTGTTTGACCTCCTGATACAGCGCAGGAGGCACGCAGCCTTCTGCGCCGGATAAATGCAGGGAGAATCCCTGTACCACAGTGTATGAGAAAAACGCGAAAAAGGACACGCAGGAGAGAAAGAAGAGCGGTGCTGGGCAAAATGCGCGGCATGTCGAAAAACGGAGGGTCCGGTCTTGTTTTTTGCGGATAAGAATAGTATATAAAGGAGTGATCAAGAATCGGGAGTGGTTGCGATGAATCTTTTGCTGGTGCTGGCCTATCTGTTTTTCCTCGGCTCGGTGTTTGGCTGGCTGCTGGAGCTGTTTTTCCGCAAGTTCTTCTCCGGCTCAAACCCGGAACATAAGTGGATCAACCCCGGCTTCTGCGTGGGGCCCTATCTGCCCCTCTACGGCAGTGGCCTGTGTATTCTCTATCTGCTGGCTGTCGGCGGCACGCGTTGGGGCCTGGAAGCGAGCACGGCGGGCCGTGCGCTGCTGTTTCTCGGGATGGCGGTGAGCATGACGCTGATTGAGTACATCGCGGGATTGATCAGCGTGAAATGCTTCAAGGTGCGCCTCTGGGATTACAGCCAATGCTGGGGCAACATCCAGGGCCTGATCTGCCCGCTGTTTTCCTTCTTCTGGGCGGTGCTGGGCGCGCTGTACTATTTCTTTATCCATCCGCGCATCCTCAACGCCCTGGCCTGGCTGTCGCGGAATCTGGCCTTTTCTTTCTTTATCGGTTTTTTCTTCGGCGTCTTTGTCATTGACGTGGTCTATTCGGCCAATGTGCTGGCGCGGCTGAAGAAGTTTGCCGATGAAAATGGGGTCATTGTCCGTTACGAGGACCTGAAAGCCCACATCCGCAGCGTGCGGGAGCGGGCCTCTCAGCGGGTGTACTTCTTCCTGGCCTTCCAGTCGGACCGCCCTCTGGCCGAGCATCTGCGCGAGGCGCGGCAGGCGCTGGAGGAGATCCGGGACAAGCGGGCCAAACGAAAAGGGTAAAAACGGCGGATCCGCTTTCGGATCCGCCGCAAACATTTTTGTTATAGTAAGAGTTCGTGGTAGCTCTCGCTCTCCAGCGTCTTCCAGGCGATGTGTCCGTCGTCCAGCAGCATATAGCCGCGGGGCGTGCCGTTTTTTGGCAGCGAGACGGAGCCGGGATTGAGATAGAGGTTTCGCTTTCCGAATTCCTCCCAACAGGGGACATGGGTGTGGCCGTGGAGAAGAATGTCCCCCTCTTGCAGAGGCGGAAGAGATGCGGTATGATAGAGATGCCCATGGGTGACAAAGAAGCAGCGGCTGCCCGCAAAGAGCAGGCAATAGTCGGCCAGAATGGGGAAGTGGAGCACCATTTGATCGATCTCCGCGTCACAGTTGCCGCGGACGGCGAGGATCCGGTCCGCGCAGGCATTGAGCTGGGCCGTCACCGTTTTGGGGTCGTAGCCCTTGGGCAGATCGTTCCGCGGTCCGTGATAGAGCAGATCCCCCAGAAGAAGCAGTTTGTCGGCGTTTTCCCGCTGAAAAGCTTCCAGCAGTTTGCCACAATAGAGGGCAGAGCCGTGAATGTCCGAGGCGATAACAAGTCGCATAGCGAAACCTCCCACTGTTTTCCTTTATTATACACATAGGAGATTCGCTTGTCAAAACGGGAGCGCCGTCCGATTTTGTTCGCTTCGCACGGATGGAGTATAGTTTCCATAATGTTGTATGGTCAGTTTCCATAATGTTGTAAGCCCGGTTTCCATAACCGGAAAAAACATTTCTTAATTTTTAAAAATTTTTGCGTTTCCCTCTTGCAATATCGGGCAACATGTCATATAATGCAATTAACCTGTTCCTGGGATGTAACCATTTGTAATCGATGACATAACGGTAACAGACTTAATCATATACATTATTCGGCTTGGGAAAGCCGGTCGGGAGGATATCAGAATGAAAAAACGTTTGCTTAGTTTGCTGCTCTGCCTGTGCGTTGTGGCAGGTCTGTTTGCGGGCCTGTCTGTGACGGCTTATGCAGATGACGGGGACACCTGGGTTTACACGGTGCAGCAGGGTGATTATCTGTCCAAAATCTGCGCAGATCACAAGATTGATTTCAATGCCAACAGAGAGTGGATTGTCAATACCAATAAGCTGAAGAATCCCAATATCCTCTCTGTGGGCCAGACGCTGGTCCTGCCGAAAGAGGGCAAGGTGCTGAAGTATGTCGCCCCCACGACCACAACGACCACCACGCCGACTGCCACGACGACCGGCACTGTTGTCACTCCGACAACCACTACCACCACCTATACTGGCGGCGCCTCCACCATTCAGTATACCTTGAAGAGCGGCGACACCGTTCTGAAGGTCTGCCAGACACTGGGCATCGACTTCCATAAGAACTATGACTGGATCACCACGGTCAACAACATCACCAACTACAATAACCTCAAGGTCGGCCGCGTGCTGACGCTTCCCGCGCCTGGCACCACACCGGCTCTGAACACCGCCACGCCCACCACCACGACCGGCACCGTCACCACCGGCACCGCCGTGGCGACCACCGGCACCACCCTGGCAGGCGATACTGTTCAGTACTACCTGATCGACTACGTGGTCAAGTCCGGCGATACGCTCTATAATATCTGCAACTACTATGGCGCCAACAGTGCCACGGTGCAGAGCCTCAACGGCATCACCAATGCGGCGCGCCTGACCGTCGGCCAGAAGCTCTCCATCCCCAGCATGTCCGCTCCTACCTCCGGCACCTACACCAAGGTCATTGCCCACAAGGTTGTCTCCGGTGATACGGTTGATGCGCTGTGCCGGACCTACGGCATCAGCTACGCGGCCAATGCCAACAAGATCTCCGCGCTGAACAACAACATCAATCTGGCTGCCATTAAGGTGGGTCAGACCCTGCTCTTCCCTGTGAGCGGCAGCGCCGGCGGTTCCGGCGGCGGCTCCAGCGTGGTTCCCGGCCAGGGCGGCTCGGTCACTCCGGGCGCAGCAGGCAACACCTACTATACGCTGAACAAGACCGGTTCTGTGAACGGTACCTACTCCCTGACGGTGAATGGACAGTCCGTTAACGGCGCTGTCAACAATCAGACGGTTCACGTGGTTGCGACTCCTGACCACTACTATTCTCTGGACAAGATCACCGTGACCCGCACCTCCAACGGGGCCAATATCCCGGTGGACGCCAACAACAACTTCGTGATGCCCGCCAGCGACGTGCAGATCGTGGTCACCTTCAAGTATGACGAGACCAAGACCCCGCACAACATCATCAATTATGAGAACTCTCAGCTGTCCGTCACGCCGGTTGTCAACGGCTACACCAACTACCAGGCCGAGCCGGGCCAGAGCGTCAGCCTGATCTTCGATAAGCTGCCCTCCGGCAAGGTCATCAGCAAGATCATGGTTTCGACCGTGAAGCCCAACTCCCTGGAGGAAGTGATCAACAACAAGATCAACAGCAACTATCTGGTCTCTGTGTCCTCCAACTTCACCTTCTCCATGCCCGCCTACAACGTGTATGTGACTGTCGTTCTGAAGGACGCCTGATCGAAAGCAAAACAGAGTTTCACCCCGGATGAGAGATTCATCCGGGGTGATTTTTTGCGCTTGACGAGGAAAAGGAAAGGTTTTAATATAAAAGAAAATACACATGATACAGGTGAAACAATGGATAGACGAAAAAGACTTCTTATGGACGTGCTCCTGATCGCGGTGCTCCTTGCGCTGACCGGGATCCTCTATTTTCAATACGGCAAAACCGACGAGGCGGGGACCTGGGCCGTCGTGCGCGTGGACGGGCGGGAGGTCGCCCGCTATGCCATGGATCAGAATGGGGTCTATCCCCTCAACGGCGGGACCAATGTCCTTGCCATCGACAAGGGGGAGGCCTGGATACAGGAGGCCGACTGCCCGGACCATGTGTGTATGCTGATGGGGAAAATCAGTATGTCGGGCCAGGTCATCACCTGCCTGCCAAACCTTCTCACGGTGACGGTGGAGGGCGGAGAGCAGCTTGTGGATATGATCACGGGCTGAGAGGAGCACGGAGTGAAAACAAAAAAAGTAACGGTCATGGCGTTGACTATCGCCGTGGCGATGATCCTCTCCTTTGTGGAGAGCCAGATCCCCGCTTTCGTGGCGATCCCCGGTGTGAAGATGGGCCTGGCCAACATCGCGGTGGTGTTCGCGCTCTATAAGCTGGGCTGGAAAGAGGCGGCGGTGGTTTCGCTGATCAGGGTGTTCCTGGTGTCCCTGCTGTTCGGCACCGGCGCGACGCTCTTTTACAGCGTGGCCGGCGCAGTGCTGAGCCTGTTGGGCATGATCGGATTAAAAGCCACGGGGCTTTTTTCCTCGGTCGCTGTCAGCGTGACGGGCGGCGTGCTCCACAATGTGGGGCAGATCGGCATGGCCTGTTTCCTGCTGGGGACGGACGTGCTGCGCTATTATCTGCCTTTCCTGATGTTCAGCGGTATTCTGGCCGGCGTCGTGATCGGTGTATTGGCGGCCATTCTGGTCATGCGTATCAAGCTGGAGGTCTGACATGGTAGAGACGATTTTGATTGCGGCGGCGGTGATCCCCGCCTTGATCCTGCTGGTGAGGATCTATCGGCTGGATCGCCTGGAGAGCGAGCCGGTCTCGCTGCTGCTGGGACTGCTGGTTCTCGGCGTTTTGTCCACGGTGCTGGCCTCGCTTTCTGAGCAGTTGGGGGATCTGATCCTGGCCTATTTCCTGCCGGAGGCAAGCCTGGCCTATAGACTCCTCCTGTATTTCGGCGTCGTGGCCTTTTCGGAGGAGGGCTTCAAATATCTCCTCCTGAAGAAGCAGACCTGGCGCAGCCCGCACTTCAACTGCCAGTTCGACGGCGTGGTCTACGCGGTCTTTGTCTCGCTTGGCTTTGCGATTTGGGAGAACATCGGTTATGTGCTGCGCTATGGTCTGGCCACGGCCATGGCCCGCGCCCTCACGGCCATCCCCGGGCATGCCTGCTTCGGCGTGTTTATGGGCGTCTGGTACGGTGTGGCAAGGCGCCAGGAGATGTGGGGCTATCCCGAAGACGCCAGGCGCAGCCGCGTCATGGCGGTGGTGCTTCCGGCACTGCTGCACGGTCTGTATGACTTTATCGCCACCCAGCAGCGGGAGAGCCTGAGCCTGGTGTTTGTCGCCTTTGTGGCGGTGCTGTTCGTGGCGGCCTATCGCCTGGCCAAGCGTACGGCGAGCCATGACCGCTTCATCGACCCGAATGCTCCCTATGGCGAATGAAGAATAATATACAGAAAATCGGCCGCATCCAGATCGGATGCGGCCGGTTTTCGTGCTGTTCAAAATCAATCCTCCACGCTGCCGTAGCCCATGGGGTTCTTGGACTGCCAGGCCCAGGTGTCGCGGCACATATCGTCCAGGTTATACTGGGCCTTCCAGCCCAGCAGCTCCGCGCTCTTGTCGGGGCTGGAATAGACCGTGGCCAGATCGCCGGGACGGCGGTCCACGATCTCATAGGGGATCTTGATGCCGGTGACGCGCTCAAAGGCGTGGACCATATCCAGCACGCTGTAGCCGGTGCCGGTGCCCAGGTTGAACACGCTCTCACCCCGGTGATCCTGCATGTACTTGATGGCGGCGACATGGCCGCGGGCCAGGTCCACCACATGGATGTAGTCGCGCACGCCGGTGCCGTCGTGAGTGTCATAGTCGTTGCCGAAGATGTTCAGGTGATCCCGGCGGCCGACGGCCACCTGGGCGATGAAGGGCATGAGGTTGTTGGGAATGCCCCGGGGATCCTCGCCGATCATGCCGCTGCTGTGGGCGCCGATGGGGTTAAAGTAGCGCAGCAGCGCCACGGAGAAATCGTCCACGGCCTTGGCGGTGTCGCGGAGGATCTGCTCGGACATGTATTTGGTCCAGCCGTAGGGGTTGGTGCAGTGCCCGGTGTTGGAGGTTTCCCGCAGCGGCATCTGGTTATCGCCGGAATAGACCGTGGCGGAGGAGGAGAACACGATGTTTTTCACACCGTGGTCCCGCATGGCTTCGCAGAGAGTGACGGTGGAGAAGAGGTTGTTGTCGTAGTATTCCAGCGGCATGGCCACGGATTCGCCCACGGCCTTGAGCCCGGCAAAGTGAATGGCGCAGCCGATATCATGCTTTTCAAAGATTCGATCCAGTGCGGCCCGGTCGCGCACGTCGTTCTGATAAAAGTCGACATGCTTGCCGGTGATCTCTTCCACGCGCTCGATGGCCTTGGCGCTGGAGTTGACCAGATTGTCGATGACGACCACGTCCAGCCCCTGATTGAGCAGTTCCACACAGGTGTGGCTTCCGATATAGCCGGCGCCGCCGGTGACCAGTACTTTCATTTTCGTTTCCTCCTCTTAATCCAGTAAAGCTTCGGGATAGACACCCTGCCCGCGCAGGGAGGCGATATAATTGACCACGCTGTCCATGTCCTCCCGGTAGGTGATGCCGTGCCAGGTCTCATGGCAGTTGAGAACCTGGATGGAACCCTCGTTCTCCTGGATGAGGGCATTGGCTACCAGGGGCAGGAAGTATTCACATTTTTCAGGATTGACGGGAAGATTCTCGTCCAGCCAGGCAGGAAAGCGCTTTTCCAGCTCCTCCAGCATACTATGTCGGAAGCCCCAGAAGTTCATGGAAACTACGCTCTCCCCGGAAAGGGGGATCCAGGTTTCTCCGTCCTCGGTATAGGCGGCATCCACGCCGTCCTTCTTGATCTTGGTGCGCTCCACCACGCCGGTCAGCAGGCCGTTTTCCACCTGGCAGATGCCGCGAGCGACGGTGCCGTGCTCGGTGACCGTATTGCGCAGCAGATAGCCTACCATGGCGTGCTCGTTCTCCGGCCCCTCGGAGGAGAGAAAATCGTACAGGGCCTGATAGGCGGAAGGGCCGTAGAAGTCATCCGCGTTGATGACGGCGAAGGGGCCGTCGATCACATCCTTGGCGCAGAGTACGGCGTGGCCGGTGCCCCAGGGCTTGACGCGACACGCGGGGACGGAATAACCCTCGGGCAGCTTATCCAGCTGCTGAAAGACGTATTTTACATCGAAGTACTTCTCCATCCGCTTGCCGACGGCGGCCTTGAAATCCGCTTCGATCTCGTGCTTGATGATGAAGGCCACCTTGCGAAAACCGGCGCGGTAGGCGTCATAGAGGGAAAAGTCGATGATGGCGTGGCCATAGGGATCCACCGGCGTGATCTGCTTGAGACCGCCGAAGCGGCTGCCCATCCCGGCAGCCAGAATAACAAGTGTCGGTTCCATAGTCTCTCCTTTTAATTGCCCGAGAAGGCATTATTTTGACGACATTGCAGCTCTGCAGTAATAGTTGAACATCCGCTCCCGTCCCAGGGTGCTGGAGTCCATATGGCCGGGGTAGACCTCGTATTCCCCGGGCAGGGAACAGATTTTGCGCAGGGAGGCGAGCTCTTCGTCCATATCGCCGCCGGGCAGATCCACCCGTCCGCAGCTTCCGCGAAAGAGCGTGTCGCCGGTGAAGAGGGCGTTCTCGCAGCGCAGGGTCACGCCGCCGGGAGTGTGGCCGGGGGTGCCGATCACGTCAAAGCACAGCCCAGCCAGTTCCAGCTGATCGCCGTCCTTGTAGTATTTCCCATTCTGGGGAAGAGAGAAGGGGAAGTGATAGTCCCCACGGATACGGCGGTCGTCCTCCTGATGCATGTAGACGACGGCACCCGTCTCCTCCTGGACCCCTTCCACCGCACCGACATGGTCGTAGTGGCCGTGGGTCAGGAGAATGGCCTCGCAGTGAAGCCGGTTATCCTCCAGATAGTCGAGGATGGTGTTGCTCTCATCGCCGGGGTCAATGACAACGCATTGCAGCGTCTCTTCGTTGGTGACCACATAGCAGTTGGTCTCCAGCTGGCCGACTGGCAGCGTTTTGATCAGCATGGCTTTTACAGCTCCTTCGTGTCCAAAAGTATAGTGACCGGGCCGTCATTCTGGCTCAGCACCTGCATGTCCGCGCCGAATTCGCCGGTGCGGACGGTAAAGCCCTGTTCCCGGCAGAGGGCGATCACCAGCTCATAGAGCGGGATGGCCTTCTCCGGCCGTGCGGCGTGGGAGAAACCGGGCCGGCGGGAACGGCAGTCGGCAAAGAGCGTGAACTGGCTGATGATCAGCAGCTCTGCCCCCGCGTCGTGGGGGTTCACGTTCATTTTGCCGTTTTCATCTTCAAACACCCGCAGACCGCAGAGCTTGTCCGCAATCTTCCGGGCCTCGGCCTCGGTGTCCTCCTCATGGACGCCCAGCAGGACCAGAAAGCCCTTGCCGATGGCGGCGGGTTCCCGCCCCTTGATGAGGACGGAGGCGTTTTTTACACGGGTAACAACAGCTCTCATTTCTTCTCTCCGCTTCTTGTCACACTGCTCACGCCGGGGATCGCGCTGAGGCGGTTCATCACGTAGCGCAACTCGCCCGCGTTCTTGACCTCCAGCGAGATGTTGGTGAGCGCCAATCCGCCTCCGATGTCCCGGGAGGTCAGGGTGCGCACCTTGGCGTTGAGCGCATTGAGCACCGTGGCGATATCCATGACCAGTCCGCTGCGGTCCTTGGAGGCGATGGAGACGGAGGTGACATAGCTCTCGGTGATCTCCTTGGCCCAGGCCACACGGATCCAGCGGCCCTCGTTCTGTGGCTCATGGCTGCGCTGCTGGTAGTTGGGGCAGTCCTTGCGGTGGATGGAGACGCCTTGCCCGCGGGTGATGAAGCCGATGATATCATCCCCCGGCACGGGGGTGCAGCAGCGGGAGAACTTGATCAGGCAGTTGTCCAGCCCCTCCACCAGAACACCCTGGACGGGCTTAACCTCTTTCTTGGCGTTCTGCTCGCGCCGGTCAGCCGCGGCGGAGACCTTGTCCAGAACGGTCTTTTTCTCGTTGCGCTCGCTGCGGGCTTTGACCTCGTCCCGCATGCGGTTGGCCGCGCGGGCCACGGCGATGCCGTTGTAGCCGATGGCGGCATAGAGATCGTCCAACGTGGCGAAGCAGAGGCGCTTGAGGATGGGGGCGATGATCTCCTCATCCAGCACGTCGTCCAGAGTGAGGCCCATGTGCCGGAGTTCATCCTCCAGCATCTCACGCCCGCGGATCACATTCTCCTCCCGGCGCTCTTTCTTGTACCACTGCTTGATCTTGGTGCGGGCCGAGCCGCTCTTGACCATGTTGAGCCAGTCGCGGCTGGGGCCGGGAGCAGACTTGGAGGTGCGGATCTCCACAATGTCGCCATTTTGCAGCGCGTAGTCATAGGTGACGATGCGGCCGTTGACCTTGGCACCGACCATGTGGTTGCCCACATCGGAATGGATGCTGTAGGCAAAGTCGATGGGGGTGGCGCCGGCGGGCAGGTTGATCACGTCGCCCTTGGGGGAGAAGACGAACACCTCGTCGGCGAACATATCGATCTTCAAATCGTGGAAGAAGTCCTGCGCGTCGGATTCCTGCTGGCTCTCCAACAGCATGCGCACCCAAGCAAACTTCTCCTCATCGCCGCCGCGCACGGTGGAGGCGCCGTCGCCCATCTTGTATTTCCAATGGGCGGCGATGCCATATTCGGCCGTATGGTGCATGTCCCAGGTGCGGATCTGCACCTCAAAGGGGATGCCCTCGGAACCGATGACCGTGGTATGCACGCTCTGGTACATGTTGGGCTTGGGGGTGGAGATGTAGTCCTTAAAGCGCCCGGGAACAGGTTTGAACATGTAGTGGATCAGACCGAGGACGTTATAGCAGTCGGGGATCGTATCCACAATGACGCGGAAAGCGCAGAGGTCGAAGATGCCGGAGATATTCAGCTTCTGGGCGTACATCTTCCGATAGATGCTGTAGATGTGCTTGATGCGGTAATAGACCGTGGCCTCAATGCCCTCGGATTTCAGCTGCGTCTGGATCTTCTCCTCCATGTTTTTCATGAAGCGCTCCAGCTGCGGCATGCGGTCGCGCAGGGAATCGGCAATCTCCTTGTAGCCGGCCGGATCCAGATACTGCAGGGAGAGGTCTTCCAGTTCCCACTTCACCTTCTGAATGCCGAGGCGGTGGGCAATGGGCGCGTAGATCTCCATAGTCTCCAGAGATTTGGAACGCTGCTTTTCCGGCGTCTGATAATCCATGGTACGCATATTGTGCAGCCGGTCGGCGATCTTGATGAGAATGACGCGGATGTCCTTGGCCATGGCCATGAGCATCTTGCGCAGGTTCTCCATCTGCTCGTCTTCCTTGCTGGTGTACTGCACGCGCGTCAGCTTGGTGACGCCCTCGACGATATCCGCCACCGCGTCGCCGAAATCCCGGGCGATGTCCGCATGGGTCAGCGTCGTGTCCTCGATCACGTCGTGCAGCAGGGCGGCCACGATGGAGTCTTCATCCAGACCCATGTCCACGGAGATGTCGGCCGCGGCCACACAGTGGGTCACATAGGGGGAACCGTCCTTGCGCTTTTGCCCCTCATGGGCGGCGCGGGCCATCTCGTAGGCCGCGCGGATGCGCTTGAGATCGAAGTCGTGTCCGGTGGCAGCGATTTTCTTCTCCAGCTCGGAGTACATCTGATCCGGGTCGAGAAGCATATGCGGCTGTCGGTTCTCTTCCATTCGGATGTCCCCCTTTCTCAGTTGAGCTCCCAGGTGTGGAGCGCCTGGAGCAGACCGGTGGCTTCCAGATCCACCTTTTTATCCAGCACAGCGCTTTTTGCGCCGTAGATGTTTCCGTTTTCGCTCTGCAGGAGACCGGCCTCCAGCCAGGTCATCAGACAGAGACAATAGCGCTCCGGCTCCATATCGCCCGGGCAAAGCCGAAGGATTTCCTCGGCGGTATCCGGCAGGGCGATCCGCCCTCGGAAGGTGCGCCAGAGCCGGATAAAGTCGCCCCGATCCGGGCAATAGTCCGCGGCGGCCCAGCGGATCTGCGTCTCACCGTCCAGAATCCGACGGCAGAGCTCCGACGGATCGTGGAGCCGCACGGCGCTGAGCAGCAGCTGTACGGAGACATGCCCGCGGAATTCATTGATCTGCGGACTGAAGGCCACGTCCACCCGGTCGAGAGCGCGGATGCCCAACTCCTCACCGGTGTGGCCGAAGAAAATACCCTCCAGCAGCTTGTGCCCAAGGCGCAGCCGTACCCGCCAGTGCCGGCCGTTGCCCACAGTGTCGGCACTCTCCAGCAGCACATTCGACAGGCAGAAAACGGGCTTGGGATTGGCATTGCCGTAGGGCTCCAGCCGTTCCAGCTCCCGCACGTTAGCGATGCTGAGAAGATTCGGGTCACGCAGCAGCAGATCACAGGCGACCTCCGGCTGCGCGGCGGGTTTGTTTTCCTCGTAATAGGCGGTGAGGGCCGCCCGGAAATCCTCCAGCTTGTCGCTGCGGATGTTGAGACCGGCGGCGAGGGCGTGACCCCCAAAACCGATCAGGTGTTCAGAACAGGCGGAGAGCGCCTCAAAGAGATTGAAGCCGCCATAGCTGCGGCAAGAGCCTTTGCCCTGTTCACCGCTGAGGCAGATCATGATTGCCGGCAGAGAAAACTGCTCGGCGAGGCGAGAGGCGGCAATGCCGATAACGCCCTGGTGCCAGCGGTCGCTGGCCAGCACGATGGGGGCGGTGGGCGTCTGGCCCTGCAGCATCTGCTGCGCCTCCTGCCAGATCTCGGTCTCGATGTTCTGGCGCTCGCGATTGAGAGCACAGAGTTCGGAGGCCAGGGCAGTGGCCTGCTGCGCATCCGTACACATGAGCAGCTCCGCGGCTTTTCCCGCCTGGCCGAGACGGCCGGCGGCGTTGAGACGCGGGGCCAGGCTGAAGCCGATGGCAGAGGCAGAGAGCCGCTGGGGATCGACGCCGGCCTCTCGGATCATGGCGGCAAAGCCGGGCAGGGGATCGTGTACCAGCTTGTCCAGGCCGCGCTGAACCAGATAGCGATTCTCCCCGATGAGGGGCATGACGTCGGCGATCGTACCGACCGCCACCAGATCGGCATAGCGCTCCAGCATGGCCGGTCCATCGCCCTCCACTGCGCTGACCAGCTTCAGCGCCACGCCCACACCGGCCAGATAGGGATTGGGATAGCAGTCCCCGGGCTGTTTGCAGTCCACCACGGCCACCGCGTCGGGCAGTTCGCCCTCCTTGCACTCATGGTGGTCCGTGATGAGCACATCCATGCCCAGTTCCCGGCCGTGCTCGCTCTCCTCCACGGCGGTGATCCCGCAGTCCACACTGATGAGCAGGCTCACGCCCTCCTCCCGGAGAGCATCCAGCGCGCTGCAGTTGAGGCCATAGCCCTCTTCGTTCCGGTCGGGGATATAGGGATGACAGGTCAGCCCTTTACCGCGCAGATAGTCCGTCACCAGACAGGTGGCGGTGATGCCGTCCACATCGTAGTCGCCATAGACGGCGACCGTCTCTCCCCGGGCGATGGCCTGCCGCACGCGGGCACAGGCCACATCCATCCCCAGCATCTGCAGCGGATCGTGCAGCAGCTCCGGCCCGCCCTCCAACAGGGCCTTGGCCTCCCGGGGATTGGACACGCCCCGCAGCGATAACACCGCCGCCAGCAGGGGACCGCAGCCGGCC
This sequence comes from Oscillospiraceae bacterium, assembly GCA_902775985.1. Taxonomy (GTDB): domain Bacteria; phylum Bacillota; class Clostridia; order Oscillospirales; family Oscillospiraceae; genus Limivicinus. Next base: position 60,534 of record CACYOR010000002.1, on the reverse strand, counting down.
CGGGTCAACGATTCCGGAACAAAGGGACGGGAATATGGGATTTTCCATTCCTTTGACTTCATTTCTCTCTCTGAATCCTTAACTACTTTATTTTATAATATACTATATTATCAAAAGCGGGCAGGCAATTCAAGAGCCAGAGGGGAAAAAGTGGCGATCTTCCCACAACATACGAAAACTCCCGCTTTTGAGCGGGAGTCAAAACGCTTATTTGGCATAGTCTTCAAGACGGGAAATGCCGCCGGTTAAACGATCGGCATTTTCCACATAGTCCAGCGCCGCGGCGGGACTGTCGCAGAGGGCGTAGAGCTTCAGGCAGTTTGCGCTCATGAAGCCCGTCTCGGCCGAACGGCGCAGCAGCTCCTGCATGGCGTCGTAGCAGCCCAGGGTATTGAGCAGGGCGATGGGCTTGTCATGCCGGCCCAGCTGCTTGAGGGTGAGGGTCTCGAAGAATTCCTCAAAGGTGCCGATCCCGCCGGGCAGCACCACGAAGGCCTCGGCTTCCTCCTCCATGATGGCTTTCCGCTCCCGCATCGTCTCGGTATAGATCATGCGGGTGCAGCCCGGGTAGAGAATACCAGGCTCGTCAAAAAAACGGGGCGCCACGCCGATGATCTCCGCGCCGGAGGCCCCTTCGGCGCAGGCACCCATCAGACCGCCGGCCCCGCCGCCAAAGATCAGGCTGTGGCCGCCCTCGGCCAGCAGGGTGCCGAAGCGCCTCGCGTCCTCGTAATACCGTGGCTCAAGCCGGTTGCTGGATGCACCGTAGATGCAGATCTTCATCTAAAGTCCCTCCAAAAAAGTTTTATTCAGTATAGCATAGACGTGCAGCGATGAAAAGCCCGGCTTGACCGGGCGAAAACTTTACGGTATAGTGTATAGTCAGGAAAGTAGGGTGCTTATGAAACGATTATTTATTTTGATAGTTGCGGCAGCGCTTGCCCTGTCCCTCTGCGCCTGCGGAGAGCGGGAACCGGAAGGGCAGGACGGAAGGCTTAGTATCGTGACCACGGTGTTCCCGGCCTACGATTTTGCCCGTCAGGTGGCGGGGGATCAGGCCAAGGTGACGCTGTTGGTCCCACCCGGGGCGGAGACCCACAGCTTTGAACCGACCGCCCAGGATATGCGGCGGATCCAGAGCTGCGATCTGCTGATCTGCAACGGGGGCGAATCCGAGGTCTGGCTGGAAACGCTGCTGGCCGGACAGGAGACGGAGATCCCCAGCCTTGTGATGCTCGAATGCGTGGACGCCTTGGAAGAGGAGATCAAGGAGGGCATGCAGGAGACAGAGGAAGAGGGCGAAGAAGACGAGACCGAGTACGACGAGCACGTCTGGACCTCACCGGTGAACGCCCAGCGAATCTGCCGCGCCATTGCAGAAGCGCTGGCGGACCGGGATGAGGAGCACGGAGACCTATATCGGGCTAACTGCGAGGCCTACTGTGAAAAGTTGGCAGAACTGGACGCGGCGTTCCGTGCGGTCGTGGAGCAGGGCAGTCACAGTACGGTGATCTTTGCCGACCGTTTCCCGGTGCGCTATTTTGTGGAGGAATACGGTCTGGACTATTTCGCCGCCTTCCCCGGCTGTGCCGAGGATACGGAGCCCGCGGCGGGCACGGTGGCCTTTCTGATCGACCGGGTGCGGGAGGAACAGATCCCGGCGGTATTCTATATCGAGTTTTCCAACGAGAAGATGGCGGACGTGATCTGCGAGGATACGGGCTGCAAAAAGCTGCTGTTCCACTCCTGTCACAATGTGACAGCGGATCAGCTGAAAGCCGGTATCAGTTATTATGAATTGATGTTGGGCAATGTGGAGAGCCTGCGGGAGGCATTGGCATAATGGCGATTTTGACGGCAAAGGATCTGAGCTTTGCTTACGACGGAAAAACCGTGCTGGAGGGTGTGAATTTTTCCCTCTCCGCCGGGGACTATCTCTGTGTGGTGGGGGAAAACGGCTCCGGCAAGTCCACCCTGATCAAGGGGCTTCTGGGCCTGAAAGCGCCGGACGGCGGCAGCATCATTTTCGGCGAGGGCCTCAAGGCCACCGAGATCGGCTACCTGCCCCAGCAGACCCAACTGCAGCGGGATTTCCCGGCCAGCGTCCGGGAGGTGGTGCTCTCGGGCTGCCTCAATTCCCTGGGACGCCGGCTCCACTACAACGCGGAGGATCGCGCCCGCGCGGACATGAACATGGAGCGCATGGGCATTGAGGACCTGAAAGAGCGCAGCTATCAGGATCTCTCCGGCGGCCAGCAGCAGCGTGTGCTGCTGGCCCGGGCTCTTTGCGCCACGAAAAAGCTGCTGCTGCTGGATGAGCCGGTCACCGGGCTGGATCCCATCGCAACAGGGGAGATGTATAACCTTATTAAGCTGGTAAACCTCTGCGACAATATCACAGTGATCATGGTCTCCCACGATATCCACGCGGCGGTGCGCTATGCGACCCATATCCTGCATCTGGGGCAGCGGCAGCTCTATTTCGGCACGGCTGCCGCGTACCGGGAGAGTACGCAGGCCCGGCGCTTCTTGGGAGGGAACCGGCTATGAGTGAAATTCTGGCGATGTTTTCCTACCACTTTATGCAGCGCGCCCTGATCGTGGGCGTGCTGGTGAGTCTCTGTGCGGCCCTGCTGGGCGTCTCCCTGGTGCTCAAGCGCTATTCCATGATCGGCGATGGGCTGAGCCATGTGGGCTTCGGCGCGCTGGCCATCGCCTCGGCGCTGCATCTGGCGCCGCTGGCCGTGGCGATCCCGGTGGTGATGCTGGCGGCGGTGCTGCTGCTCCGGCTGAGCCAGTCCAGCCGTATCAAGGGTGACGCCATGATCGCTCTCATCTCCTCCAGCGCCCTGGCCATCGGCGTGGTCAGCGTCTCGGTCACCACCGGCATGAATACCGAGGTCTCCAGCTATATGTTCGGCAGCGTCCTGTCTCTGAGCCGCTCGGATGCGATTTTGAGCGTGCTGCTGTCGCTGGGGGTGCTGCTGCTGTTCGTGCTGTTTTATCCCCGCCTTTTTGCCGTGACCTTTGATGAGACCTTCTCCAAGGCCACCGGCACCCGGACGGAGCTCTATAATACGCTCCTCGCTGTGCTCACGGCGGTGACCGTGGTGCTCGGCATGCGGATGATGGGCGCCCTGCTCATCTCCAGCCTCATCATCTTCCCGGCCCTCTCCGCCATGCGCGTCTGCAAGAGCTTCCGCAGCGTGGTGCTCTGCGCCGCCTGCATCTCCGTGGGCTGCTTCCTGGTGGGCTTGATCGCCTCTTACTTCCTGGAGACCCCCACGGGGGCGAGCATCGTGCTGGCCAATCTTCTGGTATTTTCCATTTTTTCCTTGCATAAAGCGCGGAATATTCATTAAATATTCGGCGTATTTGTGAATACTCTCCGAAAAATGAATAAACAAGAATAAAAAAAGAAAAAATAGAATATTTTTTCAAAAAAGCTATTGACAAGTGAAGCCCTTAGTGCTATTATCACAATCGTTCCAACGAATATTTATTCAAGTTGACGAAAGTGAGGACATAAAAATGAAAAAGATCGTTTGCTTGGCGCTTGCGCTGGTCATGATTCTCGCACTGGCTGCCTGCGGCTCTGCGCCGAAAGAAAACCAGGCTTTGAACGAAATCAAGAAGAGCGGCGTCCTGACCGTTGCCCTTTCCCCCGACTTCAGCCCCATGGAGTTTGTGGACTCCTCCAAGGAAGGCCAGCAGTCCTATGTGGGCTTTGACGTGAGCCTGGCCAAATACCTGGCCGAGGAGCTGGGCGTGACGCTGGACATTCAGGCCATGAGCTTCGACGCTTGCCAGACGGCTGTCTCCTCCGGCAACATCCCCGTCTCCATCTCCGGCTACAGCTGGACCGAGACCCGTGCCGAGAACTACGAGCTGTCCGATTACTACTATGCCGGCGACAACGAGACCGAGCAGGTCATCCTGATCCGTGCTGAGGACGCGGAGAAATACACCAAGGCGGAAGACTTCGACGGCGTCTCCGTAGGCGCCCAGAACGCCTCCCTGCAGATGGATCTGGTCACCTCTCAGCTTCCCAATGCCAAGGCTGTCACGATCGGTGAGATCGGCGTCGGCGTGATGGAGCTGGAGGCCGGCAACATCGAAGCCCTGGCGGTGGCCGACGGCAACGGCACCCAGATCATTGCCAACCACCCCGGACTGGTCAAGTGCAGCTGGGAGTTTGAGGTCGCCGAGGAGTTTGAGGCGAACGTGATCCTGATCCACAAGGGCGAGAAGGAACTGCTTGACGCGATCAACGCCGCCCTGGCCAAGGCCTATGACGCCGGTTACTACGACACCTGGTATCAGGAAGCTCTGGAAATCGCCGCCAGTGCCAGCGCCATTGAAGTCACGCTGGACAACTGAGTTCAGAGACAGAAACCGTTGAGAAATTGCCGGGGTGCTCTTTCCGGAGCACCCCGCTTCGTATGAAAAGAGGAAGCTATGAATTTTGCGACGATAGGCCATAACATCGTAAAGCTCACGATCAAATACTGGGACAAGTTCCTGCTCACCGGCATGGGCTACACGCTCTCTCTTGCGGCCATAACGGTGGCGGTCGGTGCCATTCTGGGCTCGCTCATCGCGCTGCTGCGCATGTCAAAGTTCCCGCCCTTCCGCTGGATCGCCGGGATCTATACCGAGATCATCCGCGGCACGCCCATGCTGCTGCAGCTCTATCTGTTTTATTTCGCCCTGCCGCAGTTGATCCCCTTCCTGAACCGGAAACAGTATCTCTGTGTGGCGATCGCCCTGGTGTGCAACAGCGCGGCCTACGTCTCGGAGATCATCCGTTCCGGTATTCAGGCGGTGGACATCGGCCAGACCGAGGCGGCCCGTTCGCTGGGCCTGAGTCAGCGTCTGACCATGACGCAGATCATTTTGCCCCAGGCGGTCAAGAACATCCTGCCGGCCCTAGGCAATGAGTTCATTATGATCGTGAAGGATACCTCGCTGGCTTCCACCTTCTTTATCGGCGATCTGATGACCCAGTGCCTGCTCATCAAGGGCACGACGTATTTGACCATGGAACCGCTTATCATGGTGGCGGTGGTATACTTTGTGCTGACCTTTGTGCTGAGCAAACTGCTGGCTGTGTTTGAGAGGAGGCTGCGCCGTGGCGACATCCGATAAGCTGATCCAGGTACAGGATCTGAAAAAATATTACAATGGCGACCAGATCAAGGCGCTCGATGGAGTGAGCGTGGACATCAACAGGGGCGATGTGATGGTCATCATCGGGCCCTCCGGCTCCGGCAAGTCCACTTTCCTGCGTTCGCTGAACCTGCTTGAGGTGCCAACCTCCGGTTCCATCATCTTCGAGGGGACCGATATCACCAAGAAGAAGGGTCCCGACGGCAAGAAGCTGAACATCGACCTGCACCGGCAGAAAATGGGCATGGTGTTCCAGCATTTTAATCTCTTTCCCCACAAGACCATTTTGCAGAACATGACCCTGGCGCCCATCAAGGTCAAGGGCGTGCCCCAGGCGGAGGCCGAGGCCAAGGCCCGGGATCTGCTGGACCGTGTCGGGCTGGCTGACCGCGCCGACGCTTATCCCATTCAGCTCTCCGGCGGCCAGAAACAGCGTGTGGCCATTGTGCGCGCCCTGGCGATGGAACCGGACGTGATGCTCTTTGACGAGCCCACCTCCGCCCTCGACCCCGAGATGGTGGGCGAGGTGCTGGATGTTATGAAAAAGCTGGCGCGGCAGGGCATGACCATGGTGGTGGTCACCCATGAGATGGGCTTTGCCCGTGAGGTGGGCAACCGGGTCCTCTTCATGGACGACGGCAAGATCCTGGAGCAGGGAAGCCCCGATGAGATCTTCAACCATCCGCAGAACCCGCGTCTGAAGGATTTCCTGTCCAAGGTACTTTAATACTGATATTGTGCCATACTGCGTTGGCCTCCTTGACCATATATCTCCATTATGCTCTGCGGAGTCCGCCTTGTCTGGCGCAATTCTGGCTCGAAAATCATTTCCGACTTTCCTATCAGATATCAGTATAACAATGCAGGGGAGGGGCTTGCCCCTCCCTTTTTCGACCAGGAGGAAAGGCAATGTTCGAACAAAAGGAAAAGCAGGCGGCTGCCGCCTACGTGGAGGCAAACGCTGCCTATTACGAAGCGATCGCGGATCAGATCTGGGAAAATGCGGAACTGAGCTTGAAGGAATTCAAGTCGGCGGCACTCTACTGCGAGAAGCTGAAAGAGCTTGGCTTCACGGTCACGGAGAATCTCTGCGGCATCCAGACCGCCTTCTGCGGTTCATACGGGAGCGGAGGACCGGTGATCGGCATCCTGGGTGAGTTTGACGCCCTCAGCGGCCTGAGCCAGCAGGCGGGGGAGACGGAGCCGAAGCCGGTCGTTCCCGGCGGCAGCGGCCATGGCTGCGGGCACAATCTGCTGGGGGCCGGTTCTCTGGCGGCGGCTGCGGCGGTGAAGGACTTCCTGGAAAAAAGCGGCAAACCCGGCACGGTGATCTTCTTCGGCTGCCCCGGGGAAGAGGGCGGCGCCGGCAAGGCCTATATGGCCCGGGAAGGACTCTGGAAGGAGTTGGACGCGGCGCTTTGCTGGCATCCGGGCGATGCCAACCAGACCATGACCGGCACCAACAACTCCTGTATCCAGGTGCTCTACAAATTTTCCGGTGTCCCGGCCCATGCGGCGGGCGATCCCTTCAACGGCCGCAGCGCGCTGGACGCGGTGGAGCTTATGAACGTGGGGGTTCAGTTCCTGCGGGAGCATATGACGCCCGACTGCCGCATCCACTATGCCATCACCAATACCGGCGGCGTCTCGCCCAACGTGGTTCAGGCAAAGGCGGATGTGCTGTACATGGTGCGGGCCAACAAAGTGGTGGACACCATTGCGCTGCAAAAGCGGGTGGACGATATCGCCAAGGGCGCGGCGCTCATGACCGGTACAACGTATGAGCGTGTGTTTATCGACGGCACGGCGGAGCTGCTGCCCAATTTCACCATCGAGAAGGCCTTGTATGAAAATCTCGTCGCCGAGGGTGTGCCTGAATACAGCGAGGAGGACTATGCCCTGGCGGCGGCGCTGAAGGCCAGCTATCCCGGCAGCGGCATTGAGGGTATCGACGGTGTGCGGAACGATCCGGAGATCGCCAAGCTGGTCAAGGCGCTCTCCGACAACGGGAAAAAGCCCATCAACGATTTTATCCCGCCGCTCTATTCGGCTACCAGCTTCTCGCCCGGCAGCACCGATGTGGGCGATGTGAGTTGGCTGACGCCCACCTCACAGATTAACACGGCCTGCTGGCCCGCGGGCGTACCCGGGCATTCCTGGCAGATCGTGGCCTGCGGGAAGAGCGGCCTGGCCCACAAAGGCATGCTGCAGGCGGCCAAGGTGCTGGCGGCGACGGCCATCGACCTGCTGACGGATGAGGCGCTGCTGCAGGCGGCCAAGGAGGAATTTGCTGCGCGGGTCGGGGACGGCTATGTTTGCCCCATCGAAGCGGACGCGGTGCCCATCGCACTGTAAAGAAAATATGGAAATACGGCAGGGGAGATCCTGCCGTATTTCTATGCTTGCTCCTTTTTCGATTTTTTAGTATAATCGTAGCATTCTATACAGAAGGAGAACAACATGGCCTGGTACGACGAAGCCGTTTTTTATCATATCTACCCCCTGGGGCTCACCGGAGCGCCGAAGGAGAACCCCTATGGCGAACCGGTACACCGCCTCCGCGCGCTCTTCCCCTGGATCGAACATATCCGGAGCCTTGGCTGCAATGCCCTGTATATCGGCCCGCTCTTTGAGTCTGTTGGTCATGGCTATGAGACCACCGACTATCGCAAATTGGATAGCCGCCTGGGGACAAACGAGGATCTGAAAGACTTTGTGGCAGCCTGCCATAAGGCGGGGATCCGGGTGATCCTGGACGCGGTCTTCAACCACACGGGCCGGGATTTCTTTGCCTTCCGGGATCTGAAGGAGAAGCGGGAGGGCTCCGCCTATCGGGACTGGTACTGCAATGTCAATTTCTGGGGCAACAACAGCTATAACGACGGCTTCTCCTATGAAAACTGGGGCGGCTACGACCTGCTGGCGAAGCTCAACCAGCGCAATCCCGCCGTGCGGGACTATCTGCTGGATGTGGTGCGCTTCTGGGTGGCGGAGTTTGACATCGACGGTCTGCGCCTGGATGCCGCCGACGTGCTGGATTTCGATTTCATGCGGGCCCTGCGCGGTCTGGCGGATACGGTCAAGCCGGAGTTTTGGCTCATGGGTGAAGTGATCCACGGCGAGTACAACCGCTGGGTCAACGGGCAGACGCTCCACAGCGTCACGGATTATGCACTGCACAAAGCTCTCTACTCCGGGCACAACGACCACAACTATTTTGAGATCGCCCACACCGTCAACCGGAGTCTGCGCATGGCGGGCGGTGACCTGCGGCGCTTTCGGCTGTACAGCTTTGTAGATAACCACGACGTGGAGCGCATCTATACCAAGCTCTGGAACAAGGCGCACTTCGTGCCGGTGCATGTGCTGCTCTATACCCTTCCGGGCATTCCCTCCGTATACTATGGCTCGGAATTCGGCATCGAGGGCGTCAAGCATCGCGGCGGCTCCGACGACGCGATCCGCCCGGCCCTGGATCTGGCGCAGATGGAGGAGAACGCCTGCTCTCGCCTGGTGGCGGCGCTGGGGCAGATTCGACAGGGGAGCAGAGCCCTGGCCTATGGCGGCTATCAGGAGCTGCTGCTTCGAAACCGCCAATATGCTTTTGCCCGGGAAATCCCCGGGGAACGGGTGATGGTCACGGTCAACTGTGACGACAGCGCCGCGGGCTTTGATCTTCCTGGCGAGGGAAGCTATGTGGGCGCCCTGCACGGGGAGCGCGTCACAGCGCAGAATGGCCGACTGCATCTGAGTGTACCGGCCAACGGCGGCGAGATCTGGCTGCCGGAGACGGCGGCAGGGGAAAAGCCCGCGTTGGACATGGCGGCGATCGAGGAAGCCTTTGCCGAGGCGAAACAGCCGGAGGCCGTAACGCTTGCAAGCGAGGAGCGTCCGGTGGTGAACAAGCCCTATGAGGAGATGAGCGTGGAGGAGCTGCAGGGGGCGATCCTTGATAAGATGGCCCGCAACGGTCCGGTGACGGACTACATGCGCCGCACGGTTTTGGAGAATACCCATCCCGGTTCTCTGCTCAACTGGGTCAGAAGCTTCCGATAACACAAAAAGGCGATACCGGTTTTTCGGTATCGCCTTTTCCTATTGAATAGGCTTATTTCTCGTCGGGTTCGGCGTTGAGCGCCTCCTGGCGCTTTTTGGTGGCGCGGGCGGCAAGAGACAGTGCGATCAGGCAGAGTACAAAGACGGAGACGGCCATAATGGCGCAGGAAGCGATCGCGCCGTCCAGACTGTCAAAGCGCAGATAGCTGAAGGCAAACATAAAGGCCCCGGCGCAGACGGCCGCCACCAGAGAGACCAGCAGATTGGTTTTCCCGTCCATCTTGAGACGGCGGTCCCAGATCCCCTTGCGCATGCAGGCAATACCCATATAAACGGCAAGAAGCATAAACAGGATCCACTCGCCAAAGGGATCGCCCTTGCCGGAAATGGCCTGCACGATGATGGCGAGCAGCAGACCCCAGAAGGCCAGCCAGCAGCCGTTGTGCTCGATTTTCAGAAGTTCCTGCTCCTGCATTTCATCCAGATTGTTGTGTTTCATTCCTCATTCTCCTCCCAGAACAGATCGTTTAATGTGACGCCCAGCGCCTTGCAGATGGCGATGCAGAGCTTGATGGAGGGGTTAAAGTCCCCGGATTCGATCAGGCCGATGGTCTGGCGGGTAACCCCCGCTTTCTGGGCCAGCTCTGTCTGCGACATATCCAGTTCAATGCGCCGGAATTTCATTTTCAGGTTTCTCATGTTTGGTTCCCTCCTGACGATGCCAAGTATATCTTACGTGATTGCATATGTCAAGTATAATTTACAAGAAAATTTTAAAAATTGCAAATGCAATGAAAAAGCCCCGCAACATGGCGGGGCAAAGCATCTTTATCAAAGCTGGGAGAGGATGATCAGCAGAATACCGTCCTCGACGGTGATGACCGCTTCATCGCCGGCCCACTCGTTGCTGACACCGAGGGGAAAGGCCGAGCTCAGTTCCACCTTGTCCAGCTCATACTTGGTGCCGTGAATGCTGACGCCGCGGCAGCAATCCTCCATGGCAAAGACGGAGAGAGAATAGCCCTCCCGGCGGGGGAGGCGAAGACTTCCGTTTCGCAGGCTGAGGATCTCCGTGTCGGCGCTGTGAATGCGCAGGGAAAGGCCATGCTTTTCGGCAAAAACCATGCTTTGAAGATTCGCCAGCGTGTGATCCAGCCGCCCGCCCAGGGCACAGTAGAGCTCGGCGCTCGCAAAGCCCTGCTCGATGGCCGTACGGATCGCGATCATGGTGTCGGTGTCGTCCTTCTCCGCGCGAAAGCGATGGACCGGAACAGTGGGATCAATCGACCCGGAATAGGAGTCAAAGTCGCTTACCAGCAGATCGGGGTGAATGCCGCATCGTTCGGCATAGGCATAGCCCCGGTCACAGGCGATAACAAAGGTATCCGGACCCGGCTGGGGGATGGAGGAGAAGGCCCCGCCGGAGATGATCATACAGTGTTTATTCATGGGAATCGTCCTTCTATGTTTTTTCTCATCTTAATCCGGCGGCGTCCCTTTGTCAATCGCGGCAGGCATCCGGAGGGCGGATCGCGCGCAGCCGCCCTCCATCAACCCGTGCCCGGCTTTATGAGCATAGCGCAGCAGGACAAAAAAGCCTGTCAAAGCCGGGCGGAAAAAATGCCGGTTCCGCTCTTGAATTTTCCGGAAAGCTGTGGTATAGTATCATCCACACGCGGATGTAGTTCATCGGTAGAACTCCGGCTTCCCAAGCCGATAAGGTGGGTTCGACTCCCATCATCCGCTCCAAACGAAAAGACCGCCCGGTGGGGCGGTCTTTTTGTTTGGAAAAGGGAAGGGAGTCGAATCATGTCCGCACACGCCGGTGGCGTGTGCATGAGCCAGTTCACAAACTGGCGAATCCATTTATCCGCTTTTCGCGTGCGGAAAGCGGATGCAAGCGACTCCCATCATCTATTACCCCAAAAGCGCCCTTCAGGAACAGATCAAATCCCGGCTTGCATTTTTGGCGCTTGTATTTTATAGTAATGTCAGATCAAAATGCGAAAGGAACGGATGCATGAAGCGGCTTTGCTTGCTTTTTCTGATAGTGCTGATGACGCTGGCTCTCTGCGGCTGCGGAGAGAAGGATGAAAACGCGGGACTCTATCACTGCGTGGAGGTCCGGAGCGGGGAGGAACCGCTGGACCTGGCGGACAGCGTTTTGAATCTGGACCAGGGCGGCTATGGGGAGCTCACGATCCGGGGTGAACTGGGCGCCATCCGCTGGACCCGGGAGGGCAGCGAGCTGCGGGTGGACGTGAACGGACAGGTGCTGGCCGGAACGATCGAAAACGGCCTGGTGAGCCTGGAGATCCCCGATAACATCACCCTGATCTACGCCCGGGAAGATCGGGCGGAGAGCTATCTGGCCGAGCGCGCCGCAAAGCGGGAGCAGCAGGCTCTGCTTCAGGCGGAATGGAACGGCGACTGGTACGGCTGGTGGCGCATCGAGAACGCCGAGGGAGAGCTGGCCGACACCTGGTACGATCTCTGCGCCCGCTTCCGGAGCGAGGAAGACGGCAGCGTCAGCCTGCTGCTCTGGGACGAGGATCAAAGCGCCGCGGAGCCCATGGGCTGGGTGCAGCTTCGGCCGCAGGAGGACGGCAGCGCGGTGGCGGAGGACGGTTATTTCTGGTTCATGCCGCTGGAGGAGGGCGCCTGGACGCTCTCGAGCGCGGAGGGAGAACTGACCCTGCAGGGACGGCACAGCGGCGAGGGACAGCAGTTTGATTTCACTCTCTGCCTGCGCCCCTGGGGGGAGATCTGGCCTCAGGACAGCCAGCGGCCTTATTATTATGAAATGTGGTATCTTCCGCTGATCGAGGCCGGAGAGCCGATGCCCGATCAGATGGATGTGACGGATCCTCTGGCTCCGCTGCCGGAGGAGAGCGAAGAGGACTGAGAAAGGAGCGTGCCATGGCAAGCCAGATTACCAATTTCCAGTGCCCGGCCTGTACCGGCCCGCTGCATTTCGAGGGGGCGAGCGGGAATCTCGCCTGCGATTACTGCGGCAGTCATTTCACGGTACAGGAGATCGAGGCACTCTACGGCGAGAAGATCGATCAGGCCGCGCAGGCCGCCCCGGCGGAGGAGCCGGTTGAGAGCCCGGTGGAGGGCTGGGACTGGCCGGAAAACGGGAGCTGGGACGCCGAGCAGGCCCATCTGAAAAGCTATTCCTGCCCCTCCTGCGGGGCGGAGCTGATTTGCGATGAGACGACCGTGGCCACCAGCTGCCCCTATTGCGGCAATCCCACAGTAGTGCCCGCCCAGTTTCAGGGGATGCTAAAGCCGGACTACATTCTGCCCTTCAAGCTGGACAAAGAGGCGGCGGTACGGGCCCTGAAGAAATACTACCAGGGAAAAAAGCTGCTGCCCAAGAGCTTCCGCAGCGACAACCACATCGAAGAGGTCAAGGGCGTGTATGTGCCTTTCTGGCTCTTTGACGGCGAGGCGGACGCGGATATGGAGTTCGCCGCCACCCAGGTGCGGGTCTATTCCAATGGGCGTGAGCGCGTCACGGAGACAGATCATTTCCGGGTGCGGCGCGCCGGGACCGTTGCTTTTGAGAATATCCCGGTGGACGCCTCGCGGCAGATGCCCGACGCCCATATGGACGCCATCGAGACCTTTGACTATGCCGACCTTAAGCCTTTCTCCGCGGCCTATCTGCCCGGCTATTACGCCAACAAGTACGACGTGGAGGTGGAGGAGTGCGAAAAACGCGCCAACCGCCGGGCGGCGAACACCGCGGTGCAGATCGTGCGAAATACGGTGGGCGGCTATGCCAGCTGCGTGCCGGTGTCCCAGAACGTTCGCCTGCGGCGGGGCCGGGTCAAATACGCGCTGATGCCGGTCTGGCTGCTTGCCACCCGCTGGCACGGCAAGACCTTCCTCTTTTCCATGAACGGTCAGACCGGAAAGCTGATCGGCGATTTGCCGGTGGCCAAGGATCTGTACTGGAGCTGGTTCGCCCGCATCGCCCTGCCCATCGCCGGCGTGATCGCGGCGCTGCTGTTTTTGTAAGGGAGGGCGCGGAGATGAAAAAACAGATTGCTCTCAGTGTGCTCCTCTGCCTGCTCCTCTGCCTGAGCTTGAGCGGCACGGCTCTGGCCCAGGAGAGCGAAATGACCCTCGGCTATGTGACCGACGCGGCCAATCTCTTTACGGAGTCTCAGGTCGCGGCTCTCAACGATGCGGCGACCCAGGTGTCCTCCGAGTATCACTGTGCCATTTACGCCATCCTGGTGGACGATTTTACCCAGTATAACCCCCAGAGCGTGGAGGACTGCGCCCAGGGCTTTTATGGCTATTACGATCTGGGCTTCGGCGACGATCGGGACGGGCTGCTCCTGCTGCTGAGCCTGGAGGAGCGGGACTATGCCCTGCAGGATTACGGCCCGAATGCGGCCCGGTGGTTTACCCACGCCAATCTCAACCGCCTGGAATCCGGCTTCCTGAAATACTTCCGCGAGGACGACTGGTATAATGGCGTGCTGGCCTATATCCAGGGGGCGGGACAACTCCTGTCCCGGGCCCAGCAGGAGGCCCAGGATCCGTCGGGCGGCGAATACAACTCCCAGGAGAGCATCTTCGGCTTTGGCGACGGCATGGATCCCATCACCAAACTCATCATCGCCATCGCACCCTCCAGTGCCATCGCGCTGGCGGTCTGCCAGGGCTTCAAGTCCCAGATGAAAACGGCCAAGGAGCGGGACACGGCGGATGAATATGTCGTTTCGGGCAGCGCCCGGCTCCGGGTGAAGGAGGACCAGTTCATCAACCGCACCCGCACGGTGCAGGTCATCGAGCAGCCGCGGGATCACGGCGGCGGACATGGCGGCGGCTTCAACGGCGGGATGCCGAACCACAGCCACAGCGGAAAATTCTGATCATACGAAAGAGCACCCCGGTGAGAAATCACCGGGGTGCTGTGCTGTTATGGGGATTACACGATGCCCTGGGCCATCATGGCTTCGGCCACCTTCAGGAAACCGGCCACATTGGCGCCGACCATCAGGTCGCCCGGCTTGCCGCACTCCACAGAGGCGTCATAGCAGGCTTTGTAGATGTTCTGCATGATGCCGTGCAGCTTCTCATCCACTTCCTCAAAGCTCCAGCTCATACGGATGGAGTTCTGGCTCATCTCCAGGCCGGAGGTGGCGACGCCGCCGGCGTTGGAGGCCTTGCCGGGGCTGTAGAGCAGGCCGTTGGACTGGACGATGGCGATGGCCTCGGGAGTCAGAGGCATGTTGGCGCCTTCGAACACGGCCATGCAGCCGTTGTCCACCAGGGCCTGGGCACCCTCGGCGTCCATCTCGTTCTGGCTGGCGCAGGGATGAGCGATGTCGCACTTGACCTTCCAGATGTTCTTGCAGCCTTCCACATAGCTGGCACCTTCCACCTCGTCGGCATAGACGCTGATGCGGGCGCGGCGCTTCTGCTTGATGTCAAAGAGCTTGGGCAGATCGATGCCCTTGGGATCGTAGACATAGCCCTTGGAGTCGGACATGGCGACGACCTTGCCGCCCAACTGGGTGACCTTCTCGGCGCAGTACTGGGCCACGTTGCCGGAGCCGGAGACCACGACGGTCTTGCCCACATAGCTCTCGCCCTTGAGGTGCTTGAGCGCCTCGGCGGAGAAGTAGCACAGGCCGTAGCCGGTGGCCTGGGTGCGGGCCAGAGAGCCGCCGAAGGTCAGACCCTTGCCGGTGAGAACGCCGGCCTCAAAGCGGTCGACAATGCGCTTGTACTGACCGTAGAGATAGGCGACCTCACGGGCGCCCACGCCGATATCACCGGCGGGCGTATCGGTGAACTGGCCGATGTGGCGATAGAGCTCGGTCATAAAGCTCTGGCAGAAACGCATGACCTCGCCGTCGGATTTGCCGTGGGGGTCAAAGTCGGAGCCGCCCTTGCCGCCGCCCATGGGGAGAGTGGTCAGGGAGTTTTTCAGGATCTGCTCAAAGCCGAGAAACTTGATAACGGAGAGGTTGACGGAGGGATGAAAACGCAGGCCGCCCTTGTAGGGGCCGATGGCGGAGTTAAACTGGACGCGGTAGCCGCGGTTGACCAGGACCTTGCCGCTGTCATCCACCCAGGGGACACGGAACTCGATCACACGCTCGGGCTCCACAAAGCGCTCCAGCAGAGAGGCCTTTTCCCACTCGGGGTGTTTATCCACAACAAGCTCCAGCGATTCAAATACTTCGCGCACGGCCTGCAGAAATTCAGGCTCATGGGCGTCACGCTTTTCCACTTCGGCGTATACGCGCTTCAGATACTCGTTTGTAAGCATAAAAGATCCTCCTTGATCATTTTTGATATTCCTTAACAGACAGACAACTGACAGTAAATGGATATCCTACTAAAATTATACCACGATATGTGGCTCTTTACAAGAACGGGATTGAAAAACATGAAAGGATGCATTAAAATAGACAAAAACGAGGAGGTGCTGCTTCGTGATCATTAAAGAAATCTGGGGAAATTTCTCCCTGTTTACATTGGAAAACGAATTCCTCCGTGTCCGCGTCAGCGATCTGGGCGCTACGCTGGTCAGCCTGCAGTATAAGGGCCAGGAGCGGGTGATCGGCTATGAGACACCGGAGGACTATCTCGCGTCCAATGACTTTCTCGGCGCGACCGTCGGGCGCTATGCCAACCGCATTGCCGGCGCGGCCTTCACGCTGGACGGAAAGCGCTATACCCTGACGGCCAACGAGGGGCGGAACCAACTGCACGGCGGTACGGCGGGTCTCCTGCACAACAAACGGCGCTGGGAGGCGGCGATCGAAGGGGAGAGCCTGCGCTTTTCTCTGCTCTCACCGGCAGGGGACAACGGCTTCCCGGGGGAGATCAAAGAGACCGTGCGCTACTCCCTCTCCGGCGCCACGACGCTACGGCTGGACTTTGAAGGGGAGTGCGACGCAGCGACCCATTTCGCCCCCACGAACCACAGCTATTTCGATCTGAGCGGGCACGGCAAATGCCTGGACGCGGTGCTCCAGCTCAACGCGGACAAGTATCTGGCGGTGGATGGGGAGAACATCCCCACGGCGGTCGAGACGGTGGAGGGTACACGCTTTGATTTCCGCCAGGCCAGGCCGATCGGCGAGAATTACGACCACTGTTTTGTCCTCGCGGGAGAGCCTGCCTGCGTGCTGACGGACGGGGATTGCCGCATGACGATCCGGACCGATTTTCCCGCCATCCAGGTCTACACCGGCAGCGGGCTCAGCGGCAGCCACCGCCCCAACGCGGCTGTGGCGCTGGAGCCGGAGTTCTACCCCGACAGCCCCAACCACCCGGAATATCCCAGCACCGTGCTCCGCCCGGGCGAGGTCTTCCGGAAATACATCGAGTACCGCTTTGACGAAAATGATTCTGTTTTTGTAAAAAACAGATGAAATCTTGGAAAAAGCGTAGTATACTGAAACCAGGAAATCCCAAAATATGTTTAGGAGGCAAACTATGAATCTGTTAAGTGTTCTCTCCAGCTCTCTGCTGTCCGACGTGGCGGTCGCCGCGCTGGCCAAGAAGACCGGCTTGTCCAAGTCGCAGCTGAAGAAAGTGGTCGCCATTGCGATCCCCCTGCTGCTCAAGGCCATGACCCGAAACGTCTCCTCCCAGTCCGGCGTGCAGTCCCTGCTGGGCGCTCTGACCCAGCACACCAACACCCGCTCCATCGCCGAGCAGATCGACGAGGCGGATACTGTGGACGGCGGCAAGATCGTCGGCCACATCCTGGGCAATGACACCGACAGCGCCGTGCAGGCTCTCGCGGTCGAGACCGATATGGCCGAGGGTGAAGTCCGCTCTGTTCTCAGCGCCATCGCGCCCGCTCTGCTGAGCGGTCTGTCCGCTGCGACCACCAGCACCGCGGCCAAGCCCAAGGTCGACCTGAGCGACGGTCTGGATCTGAGCGATGTGATGGCCATGCTCAGCGGCGTGCAGCAGCAACAGCAGCAGCCTGCGGCCAGCGTCGGCAGCTCTCTGCTGGGCGCCCTGCTGGGCGGTGCTCCGCAGCAGCAACAGCAGCCCGCGGCCAGCGCTGCGAGCTCTCTGCTGGGCTCCTTGCTGGGCGGCGGCATGCAGCAGCAACAGCAGCCTGCTGTCAACCCCACGGCGGCTCTGCTTGGCTCTCTGCTGGGCGGCGGAACGCAGCAGGCGGCCTCTCCCGCCAACAGCCTCATCGGCGCGCTCTTCGGCGGCGCGCAGCAGCCGGAGAAGGATGACAGCCTTAACGGCAACGCCCTTCTGAGCGCGCTGCTGTCCGCGATGCAGTAAGCGGGAGGCGGCACGATGGCAGCGAAAAAAGTCGGAGAACTCATCAAAGAAGCCAGGACGGAAGCAGGACTGAGTCAGGAAGGTCTGGCCAAGAAGATCGACGGGCTCTCGGCTTCGGATATCGGCAAGGCTGAGCGTGGGGAAAAGGAACTGACCCAGGCCCAGCTGAAAGCCATCGCAAAAGCCACCGGCGTCACACAGAAATCGCTGCTTGAGGCGCCCAAGGGCGGATCCGGCAGCACGGCCAAGAAGACCACATCCACGGCAAAAAAGACCGGCAGCACCGCCAAAAAGACCAGCTCCACTAACAGTAAAAAGACCACTACTGCTGTGGAACTGACAGGGGCGGAAAAGACGCTGCTGAACGCCTATCGCAAGGCGGACGCGGACCGGCAGAAGGCGGCGCTCAAGCTCCTGAAAGGAGAGCAGACGGACGATCTGCTCTCAAGCCTGATCTCCGGCGCCATGGATATGCTGGGCAATCTCGGAAAGAAATAAAACAATAAGGGAGAGGCCAATGCCTCTCCCTTTCGCTATCACCGTATCGGGTATTAGTAGCCCAGTTCCAGCGTCCCGCTGGCGGACAGCACCTGCAGGGTGGACGGATCCACATAGAAACCGGCCCAGACCCCGTCGGTATAGGTGGCGCTGCCGGTGAAGAAGGCGTTCTGATAGTAGGGGACGCCCTCGTTCAGAAATCGATCGTAGCTGGCGTTGGCGTCGCTGCTGTGCAGGGCCCGCTGGTTGAAGACGCAGCTGTGTTCGGCGCGCAGGGCGAAAAGCCTGTCGTCTGTGTGCTGGAAGCGATAGCTGGACAAATCGATATCCAGGGTGTTCACATAGACGTCAAAGGCCACCGTGAAGTCCACCTGATAACTGTCCGAGGACCGGAGCATGGGCAGATAGGCCTCCCGCAGGGCCACGCAGTAGTTTTGCTCCGCCTCCAGGATCCCGCCGTTGGGATTGAGCATGTAAAGGGGAATCTCGCGGATCTCGAAATAGGTGCTCCAGTTTTCCGCATCAATGGGGATGGACTCGAAATGCGTAAAGGTCTGCACCGTGGGCTCCGGTGTGACCGGAAGGATATCCACCTGATATTCGTTTGTATCGCCCGTGTCAATGGGCTGGCTTTTCTTTCCGCAGGCGCAAAAGCACAGCGAAAGAAGTAAAAGCAAAATGACAGCGATCTGTTTTTTCATGGCTTCACCATAGCACAAAAGGCAAGTAAAAGCAAGAAAATTGGCGGTGAAAGCACCGCCAACAAAACACCCAACACCACTATTATATACAATGCACAAATTGATTGTCAATGGGAATTCAATAAAAAGGATAAAACCGTCAAAAGAGACAAAAACAGCCGGTGATCTTTGGCGGAGCTGACCCTTGACAGCGGGAGTAGGATTTGTTATTTTATAATCACAAAAGGTCAAGACCTTATAAATAGACCGAGCTTCAAGGATCGAAAGAGTCTCATCGAGTAGAACTTTGAACAGGCCTCAACCGGAGTACGGCAGGAGTTCTTCCCCAGCGCAAAGGTGTATCTCACTTCGAGAAAAGGAAAACAACACAGGCAGGGAGGGAAAGAGCTTACAGGAGACTTCGGTACAAAATCTAAGAAAGAGAGGTTAAATGATGTTAGATATTAAGAATTCAGAGAAGTAAGCCCTGACTTTTATGAACGAGAGACGTAAAAGTTGGGGCTTGCTTCTTTTTTTGCTCTGAATAGTTAACATAACAATATTTACATAATCTAATTTACATAAATTGCAGAATCCGATAAGATAAATCGCCGCGAATTCTCGCGGCGATTGCTGTTTCGGTTTTCGGTTCCGGCTCAATCCTCAGAGGTGATGCGGGTAATCATGCGGCTGATGGTATCATAATCCTCCAGCGTGACGGTGAAGGAGGTGCCGAAGGGGTCGACCGTGATGCCGTCCACACGGGCAAAGCGGTCGCTTTGTTCAGCGTCGCAGCAGGGCCACCGCGGTCCGGGCAGCCTGGGCCGCATCGTCGGTATAGGCGTCGGCGCCGATTTCGTCGCAGAAGCTCTGGGTGATGGGAGCGCCGCCCACCAGGATCTTGACCCGATCACGGATCCCGCGCTCCTCGGCCAGCTGCACGACCCGACGCATCTCGTTCATGGCGGTGGTCAGCAGGGAGGAGCAGGCGATGGCGTCACAGTGCCGCTCGATGGCGGTCTCCACAAAGGTCTCGGGCGCCACATCCACGCCCAGGTCGATGACCTCCAGACCGGAGCCCTCCATCATGATCTTGACCAGATTCTTGCCGATGTCGTGCAGATCACCCCGCACGGTGCCGAGGCAGACCCGGCCCACGGGCTCAGAGGCCTCGGAAGTCAGCAGGGGCTTGAGCAGCTCTGTGGCCGCGTTCATGCAGCGGGCGGCCATCAGCATTTCGGGCACGAAGGCGCGCCCGGCGGTGAAATCCTCACCCAGACGGCTCATACCGGGGAGCATCCCCTCATTCAGGATCGTCTGCGGATCCAGGCCGGCGTCCAGCGCCTCCTGGCAGAGGCGCAGTACTTTCTTTTTCTGGCCGCGGCAGAGGGCGTCCGCCAGCGCGGCCAGCAGACCATCTGCGGCGTTTTCCGCTTCTGCTGCCTGGACAGGCGCGGCGGCCTGCCTGCGCTTACGGTGCGGCAGTGGGGGCAGCGCTTGCCGGGGCATGTGAAGTCCGGCGTTGTAGCGGTCGATCTCCTCGTCGATGATCGGATCCACATGCTTGTAGACGGTGCCCATGATGCCGTAGGTGATGGAGGGAATGTAATGTCCGCCGGGGCAATAGCGGGCCAGGGCGTCCCGGACATAGGCGCGGATCTCCTCCTCGGTGGAGTCGGGACGGTCAATGGCGGCACCGATGCCGCCCATCAGGACAAGCGTGCCCTGCAGCTGATCCTGGAGAGCAGGGATATCGTTTTCCGGCAGGGTGCCCTGCCAGACCTGAATGCCGATCTCCTTCATATCCTCAAGGATCGGCACCAGATAGGAATCGGCGTGGTGAATGGCGATCACGCCGCGGGAGCGGATGTAGCCGTAGAAGCGGCGATAAGGCTCCTTATAGAATTCCCGCCACATCTCCGGCTTCATAAACAGGGCCTCTTTGGCGCCCCAATCGTCGTGGGAGAAGATGGCGTCGGGCTGCAGACCGTCGATCAGCCGTTTGACGTAGTCGAGCCTGTATTCGGTGATATAGTCGATCAGCTCATGCATCTCGGCGGGATGCTCATAGAAATTGGTGAGTGTGTCCTCAAAACCCATGAGGAAATGGGTCTGTTCAAAGATACCGGTGCCCATAAAGCCGCAGACCAGCTTCTGATCTCCGGCGGCCTCTCGCGCCATGCGGGCGCAGTCCTCCCAGCCCTCGGTGCAGTTGGCGCCCAGGTCCGGCGCATGGACGAAGTCCCGCCAGCGGGTGACATCGGGGCAGACCTTGTCATCGGGCGTGATGTGGGGCGTGGCACCGGGCGCGTCCGCGGGGAAGAGAATTGTGGTGCCCCAGCGATCCTTGCTGACGCTGCCGCGTACCCGGTTGCCGCGCAGATAGCCGTTGATGGGATCGTTGAGC
The DNA here is from genome assembly GCA_902775985.1 of Oscillospiraceae bacterium. Lineage (GTDB taxonomy): Bacteria > Bacillota > Clostridia > Oscillospirales > Oscillospiraceae > Limivicinus. Next base: position 39,435 of record CACYOR010000002.1, on the reverse strand, counting down.
ACCAGATGCAGCGCCTCATACTGCTTGAGCTGGCGCTCCGGTTTTCCATCGGGTTTCAGAAGTTCCAGGAAAATCTCTTTCGGTGTCATGTGTGGATCCCTTCTTTCATGAGGATGCAGGAGGAATAGGTGATGGTTTTCGGGCCGTAGTAATAGGGGAGCCCTGCCTGCTGGCAGACCTCGCTGACCAGCAGCCCGTAGGCCTCCATGGAGGAGAGACGTTTCCCGGGAAAACGGCAGGGGCGCTCGGGATAGGTGCAGCGCCGACAAAGCGTGCAGGTGCCGGCGGTCAGAGGAAGACAGTCGGGCTGCAGTTGGCGAAGCTGCCGGGCCAGCGCCTCAAAACGCATTTTGTGCAGAGTCTGGGCGGCGGCGATCCCCTCGGCGTCAAAGTCGTCCTCCAACTGCGCCGTGGTCTGCACCAGAAGCCCACGGTCATAGGCGGCCATCCGCCTTGCACAGTGTTCCAGGCTGCCGCAGGCGGGCGGACAGCTCCAGCTGTGCTCATAGCGCTGACAGCGACCCGCGGCGCATATCTCCCGCACCTCGGGGTAGACGCGCAGGAGGGAGAGGTCCATCCACGCGCTGCGGGAAAAGCCCAGCTCGCGGGCCAGTTCCCTTGCATCCGCCATGCTTTCGCCTCCCTCGTATCACATGAAAAAATCCGTTGACAAAGCCATGCCGGCCGGATAGTATACTTTGTGTATGCATTTTTTACCAATTATACAAAAGGAAAAGCCCGGTGTCAACGGGCGAAGACGATCATGGGTATCCAAATTCGAACCGAGGAGCACAGCCTGAATATCGCGCCTCAGGAGGGAGAAACGCTGCTGGAGCTGCTGCGCCGCGCGGGGATTCCCTTTGCGGCGCCCTGCGGCGGGGCGGGCACCTGCGGCCGCTGCCGCGTGCATCTCGCGGACGGCACCGGAGAGCGGGAGGTTCTGGCCTGCCAGACTCCGGCGCCGAGAAGCGGCGTCCTGACCGTGCCGCAGCACCGCGGCGGTGCGATCCTGGGGGAGAGCGGAGCGAAGCCAAGCATCACGCCCGGGCGTCAGGGCCTCGGGGCGGCGGTCGATTTGGGAACAACCACGGTCGTGCTGGAGCTTTTGGATCTCTCAAACGGGCATTCCCTGGGAATAGCCAGCGCCTGGAACGCACTGGCCCCTTACGGCGCGGATGTGATTAGCCGCTGCCAGTACGGTATGGAGCATCCCGACGGCCTTGCGGAACTTCAAACACGGCTTCTCAGGCAATTGCAGGACATGCTGAAAGAACTGGGAGTCAGGGCCGAGGATTTACGGGAGACGGTCATTGCGGGCAACACCGTGATGCAGCATCTCCACGCAGGGCTCTCCCCGGCGGGGATCGCCGTGGCGCCCTTTCGACCGACGACCTTGTTTACCGAGAAAAGCCCGGAGGAAGGCCTCTTTTATGCGCCCTGCGTGGCCGGCTATGTGGGCGGCGATATCACGGCGGGACTGCTGGCCAGCGGCCTGCCGGAGCGGGAGGAGCGTTCTCTGTTTCTGGATATCGGCACCAACGGCGAGATGGCCCTGGGCGGAAAAGAGGGCTTTCTCTGCTGCGCGGTGGCCTCCGGCCCGGCGTTTGAGGGCGTGGGGATCCGCTGCGGCATGGCGGGTACAACCGGCGCGGTCAGCCATGTGCGCTGGACGGATAGCGGCCCGGAGCTCACGGTGATCGGTGGCGGAGAGCCGATCGGGATCTGCGGCTCGGGCCTGATCGACCTGCTGGCGCTGCTGTGCGAAAAGCGGGTGATCAGCGCTTCCGGCCTGCTGCTGGGTCCGGAGGAGGCCCCGGAGGGCTTTGAGGCCTGGCTGGGCGAGGATGACAACGGCAACGGAGTCTTTTATCTGACGGAGGATCAACGCCTGTTTCTCACGGCAAAAGATGTGCGGCAGCTGCAGCTGGCCAAGGCGGCGGTGGCGGCCGGGATCCGGGTATTGATGAAAGAGGCGGGCATGCGCCTGGAGGATGTGGAGCATCTCTATCTCGCAGGCGGCTTCGGCACGTATATGGACGTGCAGAGCGCGGCGGCCATCGGCATGCTGCCCCAGGCACTCGTCGAGAAAACCGTTTTGCTGCAAAACAGCTCTCTCGCCGGGGCGCGGATGGCGCTGTTGAATACGGAATGCCGGGCCAAGCTTCATGAGATCCGGCAGGCCTGCCGTTATCTGGAACTCTCCGGCAACGCGGAATTTAACCGGGAATACCCCGAACAGATGTACTTTTACGAGGAGGATGAGGACGAATGGAACTGAACTTTCCCCTGATACTGGACGGCGCGACGGGCACGCAGCTGCAAAAGCGCGGCTATGACGGCACGGACTGCGCGGAGAGGTGGATCCTGGCGAATCCGGAGAGTCTTCTGACCATCCAGCGCGGCTATGTGGAAGCGGGCAGCCGTATTCTCTACGCGCCGACCTTCGGGGCTAACCGGGTGAAGCTGGAGGCCCATGGCATCTTCAATAAGGTGGAAGACTATAATCGTCGCCTGGTGGCCCTCAGCCGGGAGGCGGCTGGAGGAAAAGCCTGGGTGGCCGGGGATATGGCCCCCACCGGGCTGATGCTCTATCCTCTGGGAGAGACGAGCTTTGAGGAACTGGTGGAGATATACACCGAACAGGCCGCGGCCCTGGAGGCTGCCGGGGTGGACCTCTTTGTGATCGAGACGATGATGACCGTGGCGGAGGCCCGCGCGGCAGTTCTTGCGGTCAAATCTATGAGCGATAAACCGGTGTTCGTCAGCTTCACCTGTGACGAAAAAGGCCGCACGCTGACCGGATCGGACGTGACGGCGGTGCTGCAGATCCTGCAGGGCATGGGCGTGGACGCCTTTGGCCTCAACTGCTCGGTTGGGCCGAAGGAACTGACGGTGCAGCTCAAGCGTTTGGGGGAGATCAGCCGTGTCCCGCTGATCGCAAAGCCCAACGCGGGCATCCCGGAGATCCGGGACGGCGAGACGGTCTATGACTGCCTGCCCGAGGATTTCACCGCCTGCCTAAACGAGATGGCGGCGGCAGGCGTCGGCATCTTCGGCGGCTGCTGCGGCACGGAGGCGGCCCATATCCGGGCCCTGGCCGAGGGGACGCGGGCCCTAAACCTGCGGGCACCGGCGCCCCGCTTTGCCGATCAGCTCCCCTGTGCCACGGAGAAGGAGTGTTTCTTTCTCCCGCCTGACACGCCGATCGGGGAGGTGCTGCCCTGCGACGATGAACTGGAGAGCCGCCTGGAGGATGCCATGGAGGAGAACCGACCGGTGATCGCCCTGCAAATCCGGGAGGCGGCGGCGTTAGATACCTTTGCCGACTGCCAGCACATGATCGGCAAGCCCCTGTGCCTGGTCTGTGAGGACGCGGGGCTTCTGGAGCAGGCGCTGCGTCTGTATCAGGGACGGGCGCTGTATGAGGGAGCGCTGCCGGAAGCAAAACTGCAGCCGCTGGCTGAGCAATACGGATTGATTTACTAAATAAACAGCGAAAGGGCGGGTGCTTTGGCATCCGCCCTTTCGCTATAGATGTGATCTTATTTCTTCTTGAAGACAAAGAGTTTGCTGAACACATAGTTGCCGATGACAACAAGAACGGCAGAGATCACCGTCCCGACAAAAACGTTGATGCCGAGGACATTGACCAGGATCTGCATGACGGCCCAGTCGATCCCCAGCGTGGCGAGGCGGGAGGCCACAAAGCCGCTGGCCTCGGAGAGAATGTTCGGGTTGCGGCTCTGGAACACCCATTTACGGTTGGTGGGATAGGCGAAGGCCACGCCGGCGACCCAGTTGACAACGGAGAGGACGGTGTTCTGCAGGCTCGTCGGATAGGCTGTACCGCCATAAAAGGCGAAGTTCCACAGAAATTTGGCGGCCCAGGAGACCAGGGTGGTGAGTCCGCCGACGATCAGATAGACCAGAATCTCCCGGTGCTTGATGCAGAGTTGTTTGATTTTTTCAATCATTTCGTGTCCTCTCTCCCGCAGATGCGGGAAATGATATAGCGCGGGCGGCCCTTGATCTCCTCATAGATGCGGGCAATATAATAGCCGATGATGCCGAGGGAGATCATGATGAGACTGCTGGAGAAGAGCAGCAGGAGGATGACCGTGGTGAAGCCGCCCAGGGCGGTGCCGGCGATCTTCTGCACCAGAGCGACGATGCCAAAGATCACGGCGATCAGCAGCATGATAACCCCCATGCCGATGACCAGATGCAGGGGCAGGGAGGAGAAGGAGCCGATGTTGTTGATGGCGTACTTGATGAGGGACTTGGTGCTCCACTTGCTCTCACCTACGGTGCGCTCCCGCACGCAGTAGCTGACTTCGGTCTTTTTGAAGCCGACCCAAAAGCTCAGTGCCCGGAAAAAGACGTTGCGCTCCGGCATCTTGTTGAGCGTATCCACCACCTTGCGGTCGAGGAGCTTAAAGTCGGAGGAGGCGGCCATGTCCATGCCGGTGGCCTTGCTGATCAGAGCATAGAAGCTGTTGGCGGCGAACTTGTGAAAACCGGACTCCTCACCCCGGTCCTCTTTGATGCCCTCGACGACCTCATATCCCTGTTCCCAGAGGCGGTACATCTCCACGATCTTCTCGGGCGGGTGCTGCAGATCGCAGTCAAGCACGACGCAGCAGTCGCCCTTCGCAGTCTCGAGCCCGGCGAACATGGCGGCCTCTTTGCCAAAATTCCGGCTGAAATGCACGCCGACCACATGGGAATTGAGCGTGGAGACACGCTGGATCTCGTTCCAGGTCTGATCCTTGGAGCCGTCGTCCACAAAGAGAAGCTCATGGTCGATCCCGGCCTCGTCGAGAATCCCGGTGATGGTCTCGGCGGCGACAGGGATCATTTTTTCCTCGTTATAGGAGGGGAGAATGACAGATAACATAGGTGTTTTCCTCGCGTATGTTTATTTCGTAAGCAGGAAGGTCTGCGATAAGCCGGTGGTGTAAAGAGGTTTCCAGGCGCCAAACTCCGTGCTCTCCAGGAGCCGGGGGAGAATCTCCTCCGGATCGAAGCCGCTGGACCAGAACTTGCTGATATCCACGTAGACAACGGCCTCTTCGGAATCGGCATAGCGGGCCAGATAGTCATCCAGAGCGGCGGAATCCGGATCGGCAGTGACGAAGACATCGTCAAAGTACAAAAGCTGCTGGATATCCTCGGTGATGGGGGCGAAGTAGTTGTCGTCCAGGTAGACACAGGGGGCATCGCTGTGTTCGGCGGCGATGGCATCAAAATCCCGATACTCGATATAGAGATAATCGGGCGGGACGGCGCGGCCCTGCCAGAGGGCGATCAGCACCACAAGCAGCGCGAGCAGGAGACGGGGCGTGCGTTTCCGGAAAAGAGAAGCCTGCCAGAGCAGAGAAATCAGCAGACTGACCCAGAGCGCCAGAATCGGCACCAGGTTGTAAACATAGCGGATTTCTACCACGGGCGAGATGATAGCCACCAGCAGCAGCGTGGGGACAGCGGGAAGCAGAACAAGCAGCGACAGAGCGGGGAAGCGAAGCTTTGCGCCCTTTTTCAGCAGCGAGGCGATCAGCGCCAGGAAAACAAGGGCGGCGGAAAAAATGGCCCCGTGCATGCCGTGGACGATGGACCGGAAGAAGCTGCCCAGACGCCAGGCATACTGGCTGCTGTCCAGCAGGTTCTCCACAGCGTTCCCGCCGGAGACCATCTTCTCGGCAAAGAGATGGTCCAGACAGGCCGGGAAGGCGAGCAGCAGAAGACCAACGCCGGCAAAAGCGCAGAGGGCAAAGGCAAAGGCCTGTTTCCACTCCCGCCTCGCCAGACGCCAGAGGCCGTAGCCCAGGCAGAGGAAAAAGGCGTAGAACACGAAGTAATACTGGGTCATCAGGCCCAGAAACAGGGTAAGGGCAAAGAGCAGATAGTGGATGGGCCGGGGCTCACGGATCATCCGGGCCAGGATCAAAGCCAACTGAACGGTCAGCAGGGCCATCAGCACATACATGCGGATCATCAGCATGGTGGAGAGGCCCAGGGCGCTCAGACCGTAGAGCAGGGCGGCCAGCGCCGCGTTCAGACGGTCCTCAAACAGGGTGAAGGAAAGGGCATAGAGCAAAACGGCTGTCAGCAGATAGAGAATCAGATTCAGGATCAGGCCAGACCAGTAGCTGAACACATTGGGCGTCAGGGAACAAGCGATGTTCATCAGCCAGTAGTACAGGGGAGGATGGACGTCGTGCACCTGATTATAGTAGACGGAGGCAAAATCCAGGCTCTCCCCGTCGTTGACCACCAGATAGTCCATCAGCTGCTGCCGGGTGAGCGTGGCGCCCTCCAGGCTGCCGCCGGTCATGTCGTTGAGGAAGGGGGCGTAATGACTGTTGGAGAGACCATAGGTATAGATCTCGTCGATAAACAGGCCCGATTTCTGCCGGGCAAACCATAGACAGCCTCCCAGAATCAGGATCAGCGCCAGCAACAGAGCCCCAAGGCCTTGGATGCTTTTCTTCATGCCCGCCTCCGCAGAAAAAATTCAGCCTATATTATATGACAAGTTTCCCCGTTTCGCAAGAGCTTTGAAAAGGGAGGCTGAATCAAAAAAGCGGGCGCTGCTTCTGCAGCGCCCACACACAGGAGAAATACTACTTATCCAGCCACACCTTGTCGCGGGTGATATCCTTGAGCGTGGCGGCGCCGCACATGGTCATGGTGGACTTGAGTTCACCGATGATCTTGTCCATGTAGACCTTAAAGCCCTCGGCCCCCGCGGCATAGACCAGCGGCAGGATCGGACGGCCGATCAGCACGGCGTCGGCGCCCAGAGCCAGAGCGCGGAACACGTCCACACCGGAGCGGATGCCGCCGTCGACAAAGATCACGGTCTGGCCCTTGACGGCCTCGACGATGGAGGGCAGAACCTCCGCCGTGGAGGGAACGCCGCCCTGTACACGCCCGCCGTGATTGGAGACTACGATGGCGGCGGCCCCGGCCTCGACAGCCTTGCGAGCTCCATTGGGGGTCATGATGCCCTTGATGATAAAGGGCATCTCGGCGTAGTCGATGATCTCTTTCATCTCGTCGACAGACTTGCTGCCTGCGTTGGGGTTCATGGCCTTCAGGAAGGGGAGACCCGCGCCGTCCACGTCCATGGCGGCGGCGAAGATTTTGTTGGCGTTGAGAATGTCCAGCTTCTCAAACACGGCTTCCTTGTTCCAGGGCTTGATGGTGGGCATGCCCACACCTTCCACCTGGATCATATCCTGCACGGCGCTCTTCATGATGGCGGGGTCCACGCCGTCGCCGGAGAAGGCGGCCAGACCGTAGTCATAGGCGGCCTTGATGAGGATGCTGTTGTAGGCGGGATCCTTGTATTTTGGGCCGTAGTGCAGATCAATGGCGCCGAGGGGAGCGGCAAAGATAGGCGCGGTAAAGGAGCGGCCAAAGAGCTCAAAGCTCACATCGGGATCGGCGTTGGGACACAGGGTGTCCATGTTCACGCAGATTTCCTGCCACTTGTCAAAGTTGCGGGCCGCAACGTTGCCGGGATATTTGCAGCCGGGGCCGGGCATGGCGTTGGCGCAGGCTTTGCCGTTGCAGACCGGGCAGGCCTTGCAGTAGGGGCCAACCTCGGTTTTGGCGGCGGCGAGAATTTCGTTATAAGTCATGAAGAAGGGCCTCCTGTCAGTTTGTATATAGGCAGCTTCATTATCCCTTTTCCCGGGAAAAAAGTCAAGAGGCAGCGGTGCTTTCCGCTGCCTCTTGAAAGAAGCGGGTACAGGCTTTACAGGACGTGGACCGAAGCCGGGTCGAAGACCAGATGGCAGTGCTCGCCCACCTGATAGATGCGCTTGTTTTTGGGGTTGTGTTCCTCCAGCTTGACCAGCGCATCGCCCACCATGACATGGTAGTTCTGGTAGGAGCCCATGAAGCAGGAGAGCACGACTTCGCAGGGCATGCCGCCCTCGTCGGCCAGGGTCGCGGCCTCGGGACGGAGCACCACGGTGTATTCCTTGCCGGGCTCCATATCCCCGCGGGCCTCCACCGTCAGGGGGTTGCCGTGAATGTCGAGCACGGCTTTGCCGCCATTGAGCTCGGTCAGCTTGCCTTTGAGGAAGTTGGCTTCGCCGATGAAGTCGGCCACAAACTCGTTGACCGGGTGGTAGTAGATCTCCTGGGGTGTGCCCATCTGGGCCACGACGCCCTTGTTCATAACGATGATCTGATCCGAGAGGGCCATGGCCTCAGACTGGTCATGGGTGACGTAGATGGCCGTAATGCCCACGCGCTGCTGAATGCGGCGGATCTCGGTGCGCATGGAGACGCGCAGCTTGGCGTCCAGGTTGCTGAGCGGCTCGTCAAAGAGCAGGACCGAGGGCTCAATGACCAGGGCGCGGGCCAGGGCCACACGCTGCTGCTGGCCGCCGGAGAGCTGGTTGGTCATGCGGGATTCCATACCGGTGAGCTCCACCAGGTCGAGGATGTTCATGACGCGCTCCTTGATCTCCTCCTTGGGGACCTTGCGGAGCTTGAGACCGTAGGCCACGTTGTCAAAGACATTGTAGTGGGGGAGCAGGGCGTAGCTCTGAAACACCATGGCGGTGTCGCGCTTGTTGGGTGTCAGCTCGTTGATGGGCTCGTCCCCCAGGTAGATCTCACCCTCGTCCGGGCTCTCAAAGCCGGCGATCATGCGCAGCGTCGTGGTCTTGCCGCAGCCGGAGGGACCCAGCAAGGTCACGAAGGAGCCGGGTTCGATGGTAAGAGAGGTGTCCTTGACGGCATAGAAATCCTTGCCGGTCTTGGGGTCCTGATAGATCTTCGATATGTGATCGAGGCGAACGCCTTTCTTGATCTTTTCCATTGCTTAATCCTCCTTGATTTTCCGACTGGTGCCGAAATACTTGATGAAGAGATTCATCAGCAGCACCGCACCGTAGGTGATGATGATCAAAATGGTGGCGAAGGCGCAGGCCAGGCTGTAAGAGCCTTTCTCGGCGAACTCGTTGATCTGCACGGTGATGAGCAGGAAGGACGGCGTCACCAGCAGGATGATGGCGGAGATGGCCGTGATGCTGCGCACAAAGGCGGTCACGAGTCCGGAGAGGAAGGAGTCCTTGATAAGGGGCAGCGTCACAGTCATGAAGACCTTGAAGCTGTCCGCGCCCATGTCGTAGGCCGATTCCTCGATGCTCTTGTCGATCTGCCGCAGGGCGGAGATACCGCTGCGCGTGCCGGTGGGCAGGGAGCGCACCACAAAGACAATGATCAGGATCAGTCCCGTGCCGTAGATGCCCTGGAGGACGCCGGTGTGGAACAGGCCGCCCGAGTAGCCGCGGATGTAGCCGACGCCGAGAACGGTGCCAGGCACGGCCATGGCCAGCATGGAGACCGCCTCGATAAAGCCCTTGGCCTTGAATTTGCGCTTGACCACCAGATAGGAGATGATCATGCTCAGCAGTGCGGTGACCGGTGCGGCGATCAGCGACAGCACAAAGGAGTCCTTGAAGGCCTTGAAGCCGTGGTACCGGGTGAAGACCAGCTTGAACCATTTGCCGGTCAGCGGGAAGAACTTGTAGCCCCAGGTGGGGAAGAGGGCGCCGATGGGCACGCAGATGTACATCATGATGACAAAGATCGCTACGAGCGCGCAGAAGACCGTGAGCGGGACCTTCACGCTCTTATCCTCGATCAGCATGCGGCCGCGGCTGGCTTTGCCGGTGAGGGTGGCGGCGGTCTTGGCCTCCAGATAGTATTTCTGCACGGCGAACATCAGCAGCGTGATGCACAGCAGCACCACGGCCATGGCGGCGGCGCCGGCCTTGTCATAGGCGCCGGTGATCTGCAGGTAGATCGTGGTGGCCAGGGTGTCGTAAGAGCCGCCGATGATCATGGGGTTGGCGAAGTCCGCGATGGACTCGATAAAGGTGACCAGGAAGGCGTTGCCGAGGCCGGGGAGCATCAGGGGAAGGGTCACGTCTGCGAAGACTTTCCAGCGGCCCGCGCCCATGTCCCGGGCGGCCTCCTCCAGGGAGGGGTCGATATTCTTGAGCAGGCCCTTGAGCATCATGTAGCAGACGGGGAAGAAGGTCAGGGTCTGGACGATGACGATGCCCCAGTAGCCGTAGACGCTGTTATCGTAGATGTGCAGCAGAAAACGGGTGATAAGACCCGCCTTGCCGAAAAGCATGATCATCGACAGCGACAGCACGAAGGGGGGCGAGACGACCGGCAGCATCGACACGACCTTGAAAAGCCCGCCCACAAACTTGTTCATGCGCACATAGACCTCCACATACGCAAAGAGCAGGCCAATCAGGGAGGAAAGAATGCCGACCACAAAGCCGACCTTCAGCGTATTGGTGATGGCACGGGTAAAGGACTTCATCGCGAAAATGCGCTTGAAGATACTCAGCCCGAAGGTACCGTCACCCACAAAGCTGTCCACCAGCAGGATCGCCAGCGGATAGAGAATGAACAGGGTCAAAAAGGTAATCAGCAAGACAATGGTGGTGACCAGAATGGGATCGGCCAGGAGCTTTTTACGGTCCAATGCCGCCCCTTGTCCTCTTGCCATAAATCCATCTCCTTTCATAAGAAAGAGGCGGCGGGATTTCCCGCCGCCTCTGCGGTTTTGCGGAGATCAGTCAGTCTGTATCATACGATCGGATCAGGAAGTCTGGAAACGACCCTCGCCCACGTCGGCGCCGGCATTCTCGATGGCAGCCATGACGTCTTCCACGTTCTGATCGGTGTCGGCCTTGGCAGCGGCGAAGTCATAGCCGTCCCACACCAGGCTGGGATCCAGGCCGAACTCCTTGGCAGCCTCGGGCTGCTCGGCATTGTCGATGACCAGGAACTGATAGGAGCCGTTCTGAGCGGCCAGCTCCACGCAGTCGGGGCTCAGCGCATATTCCACGAACAGACGGGCGGCGTTCAGGTGGGCAGCGCCCTTGAAGATGGCCACGGGGCCGATCTCGCACGCGGTGCCGTCCTGCGGGACGATCAGCTTCACGTTCTCATAGCCGTTGTCGATAATCTGGGTGATGCCGTCATGCAGGAAGCCGATGCCGATCACGCACTCGCCGGTGCCCACGTTCTTGGACGGGCCGGAGCCGGACTTGGTGTACACTTCGACGTTCTTATCCAGGTCTACCAGATACTGGATGCCTTCGTCATGACCCTTCAGCTGGATCATGAGGTTGGCGACCAGTTTCGGTGTGCCGGCGGTCTTGTAGTTGGACAGCCAGATCAGGCCCTTGTACTCGGGCTTGAGCAGGTCGTCCCAGGTCTGGGGAGCCTCGAGGCCCATGCGGTCAAGCTCATCGGTGTTCACCATGAAGCCCAGCAGACCGGTATAGATGCCGTACCAGTATCCGTCGGGATCCTTATACAGATCCTTGGAGAGGTGGCTCGCATTGATGGGGACATAGGAATTGTCCAGGAAGCCTTTCGCGGCCAGACCGTCGTAGGGGTTGTTGGTGCCGCCAAACCAGACGTCAGCGGAGGGATTGCCGTTCTCCTCTTCGATCTTGGCGGGAACCTCACCGGTGGAGAGGCGCTGATAGCTGACCTTGATGCCGTAGAGCTTTTCGAAGTTCTGGCAGGCGGCGGCGAGGTACTCCTCCTCGCAGGAGCCGTAGACGACCAGCTCGCCTTCTTCTTTGGCGGCAGCGACAAGATCCTCCATGTCGTCGGCAAAGGCCGTGGGAGCGGCCAGAGCCAGGACCATGATCAGAGCCAACAGCAGTGCTAATGTCTTCTTCATGTTCTTTTCCTCCTGTTTTTATTTTATGTGTGTGCAGCCGAACTGCGAATCACCGAATCGCGCGCGTCTTACAGCTGCGCTGTAAGACAAGAAGGGCGTACGCCCTTCTTGTTATGAAGTTTTCCTCAACCACAAATGGAAAGCATTCCGTGCTTTCTGTACAAAAAGAATTATAGCCGTGCCGGCGGAATTTGTCAACAATATATAGAATACAATTTGCCTGCTTTGCCCAAACAAGAAAAGCTGCGCGTATCAAAACGATACGCGCAGCCTTTAAAATCAGGGATGGACCGGGATACCGGCGGCGATTAGCTCGGCGCGGAGACGGGTCATATCCCGGAAGAAAACGGCACCGTCCATGCCAAGCATCATGCCCGCTTCCACATTGGCGGGGTTGTCGTCAATGAAAAAGCACTCGGCGGGATCAAGACTGTATTCCCGGAAGAGCGTGTCATAGATCTCCCGCTGGGGCTTGAGCATCTTCCAGTCAGCGGAGACGATCTTGCCGTCAAAACACTCCGAGCCGGGAATCCGATCAAAGTATTGATGGAGACAGCTGGTAGCATTGGAGCAGAGGTAGACGCCGTAGCCCAGAGCCTTGACCTCCCGGACGAGCTCCGCCATGCCCTCGATGGGCCAGAGATCCTCTACCCACCAGGCGCGGACGAAATGCTCTGCGGCCTCATGCAGATGGGAGGGGAGACGGGGCAGCATGGTCGCCAGGGCTTCCTCCGGGCTCAAACGTCCTCGGTCGAGGCCCTGCCATTCGGCACAGCTGAACACCTCCCGGAGAAGACGGTCGGCGTCCTCGCCGCTGTATCCGAGGCGGGCGATCAGACGGGGCGGATCCCAGGCGATGAGGACGCGGCCCATGTCGAAAACAATGTTTTTAATCATACCTTGGGTTTGACGACTCCTTCCTGTTTCTTATTCCGGCCGAAGAGACGGTCGAGGCGCTTGCGGCGGCGGTCGCGGATCTCCAGACGCTCGCCCAGATCGCGGGAGCCCACGCCGTAGACCAGATAGAGGATCAGACCGGAGACAAGCATGATGAACACCGTGGAGGCGCAGCGGCGGCCCGAGGCGTTGACATTGTAGCCGTAGAGGCCCTCCTCGCGGCACATGGCCTGAATGACCATGGCATAGCTGGTGCCATAGGTGCTGGCAAAGGTGGCGGACATGTCGTACTCGGTGAAGAGGGCGTTGAAGTTCAGCGCGAAGACGGCCAGCACGCTGGGCAGGATGATGGGCAGTTTCACGCGCAGGAAGGTATAGATCTTCCTCGCCCCCAGGTTCCGCGCGGCCTCCTCAAGCTCCTCATCAATGGAGTAGAACGAGGCCTTGATCATGCGCAGGGAGAAGGGCAGCTTCGTCACCGTATAGGCCATAACGATCAGGAAGCGGACGTTCTGAGCGTAATAGAGATTCTGGTTGCCCACGTACCAGATGGAATCGCTGTTAAAATAGGTGCGGTAAGAGTAGCAGATCAGGATCGTCGGCAGCAGCCAGGGGAAGAGCAGGGCGTATTCCAGCACCACGCCGCTCTTCTTATGGTGCTTCTGGAACATGTAGTTGCAGGCGACCACCACGATCACGCAGGCAAGGGCGGCGGCGAGGGCTGAGAGCACAAAGCTCAGCTTGATGCCGCCGAGGGTGGCCTCGTTGGCAAAGACGCCGGAGATGGAGCCCACGCGGGTCTTGTATTTGCCGCGGCTGGTCAGGTATTCATAGTCCTGCTGCCCAAAGTAGTTGACCAGCGTCCACTGGCTCAGATCCAGCTTTTTCAGGCGGATGGCGCTGTAGGTCTGGAAGGAGAAGATGACGATCATCACCACGGGGGTCATGTAGATGATGAAGAGAACGTAGGCGTAAATGTGGGCCAGGACATTGGAAACGGGATTGTTGATCTTCTGCTTTTGAAGCTTGGCCTTGGTTTTGGAGACGGAGAGGTAGTGCCCTTTGCGCTCGTAGGCCGAGAGCACCGTCAGCAGCACGATGGTGAACATGGCCAGGATGATGGACAACAGCGCCGCGCGGGCCTGAGGGAAGGCCTCGTCCGCGCTGGAGGAGCCGGCCAAACGGACGATCTCGGGGTTAATCGAGTCATAGCCCAGCAAGGTCGGGGCGGACATGGCGCACAGACCGGTAATGAAGGTCATGACCGTGAGGGAGAAAAGCGTGGGGATCAGGGTGGGGAAGACCACCTTCCACAGCACCTTGAAGGGCTTGGCACCCATGTTCCGTGCGGCCTCCACGGTGTTGTAGTCGATACCGCGGATGGCATTGCGCAGGAAGAGGGCGTGGTTGGAGGTGCAGGCGAAGGTCATGGTGAAGAGCACCGCGTTGAAGCCGGAAAACCAGTTGCCGTTCATGTTGGGGAAGGCGTTTTTTAAGGCGGTGGTCAGAATGCCGTCATTGGCGTAGAGAAACATATAGCCGGTGACCAGGGCGACGCCGGAATAGATCATCGTGGTCATATAGCCCAGACGGAGGATGCGGGCGCCCTTGATGTCAAAATACTCCGTCAGCAGCACGATGGAGATGCCCACCACATTGACGGTGATGACCAGCAGAATCGCGAGCTTCAGGGAGTTCCAGACATATTTGCCCATGCTGCCGGCCAGGAAAAAACGGATGACGGCAAAGGCGTCCCGTTCGCCGGCGGCGTTTTTGACGTTGAAGATGCTGGTGAGGGTGTTGAGGCAGGGCAGAAGCATGAAGCCGAAGAAGAGATACGCGAAGAAGGCCACGCCTACGATCCGCACCAGCAGCTCCGGATGGAGCCTGCGGTCGAGCGTCGTGTTCATGCCTCCACCTCCGCGTCCTCGCCAGGCTCATAGGCCATGATATCCCGCGGGTCGAGGATGACCTGGACCTTCTGGCCCTCCTCATAGATCCGCACGCCGTCGTTCTTCTCGATGACCTTGATGCTCTGGCTGCCCAGATCGATGTAATACTTGATGTACAGGCCGTAGTATTCCCGCATGGTGACCACGCCGTCCAGCGCAATCTGACCGGGCCGCGGCTCCACATTCACGTGCAGACGCTCCAGACGCACATAGTTGTGCTTGGTCGGATCCACGTCTCCGCCGGCGGCCTTGGCCTTCTGGATCACCTCATCGGAGAGGCGGTTGATGTCGCCGATGAAGTTGCAGACAAACTCGGTCTTGGAGTGGTTGTAGACCTCGTTGGGGGTGCCGATCTGCTCAATGTAGCCTTTATTGAACACGGCGATGCGGTCGGACAGGGTCAGGGCCTCCTCCTGGTCGTGGGTGACGTAGATGGTGGTGATTCCGAAGTCCTTCTGCATCTTTTTCAGTTCGTTTCTGAGCTGGACGCGGAGCTTGGCATCCAGGTTCGAGAGCGGCTCGTCCATGCAGATGATGGCCGGACCGGTCACCAGGGCGCGGGCGATGGCGACACGCTGCTGCTGACCGCCGGAGAGCTGGGAGACGGCTTTCTGTAGCTGCTCGTCGGAGAGATCCACCTTCCGGGCAATCTCCCGCACCTTCTGGTCGATCTCGGCCTTTTTGAATTTTTTGACCTTCAAGCCGAAGGCGATGTTGTCGTACACGGTCATGGTGGGGAAGAGGGCATAGCTCTGGAACACGATGCCGATGTTCCGGTCCTCGATGGGAACATGGGTGATGTCCTTGCCTTTTACGACCACGGAGCCGGAGACGGGCTCAATGAAGCCGGTGATGGTGCGCAGCGTGGTGGTCTTGCCGCAGCCGGAGGGACCGAGAAAGGTGAAGAATTCGCCTTCCTTGACGTGAACGTTGATGTTGTGCAGGGCGGTGAAGTCCCCAAATTTCACAACGATGTCGTTTAACCTGATCATAGTGCCTCTACTCCTTTATGTAAAAATCAGACCTGGTTAGGGGAAGGCGGCGTCCCCACTTCCGCACGCCGAAACACCGAACGCTTTCGGTATGCGGAAATGGGGACTTGGGATGAACCAAGTCCCCATGAGAGCGAAGGGAAAATGCTTACTCGGCCTTCTGGGTCAGCACGGCCCAATCCAGCGCGTCCCAATCGGGCTCGGGCTTAGCGTCGGAGGCGTCGGCCCAGTAGAAGCCCAGGTTGGTCATGATATTGGTCCACTCGGCGGAGTGGGCAGCCACGTAAGCGGCATAGGTCATATCGGTGCCCTCAACGGTGCTCAGAGCGAAGTTGGGCAGCAGATAGATCTCGGGGATGTCCTCACCGTAGACCAGCTCAACAGCCTCGGCGTTGCAGGGGACGGAGTCGAACTCCTCAGCCCAGGCAGCCTGGACCTCGGCGGAACCGAACCAGTCGGCGAAGGCCTTGACAGCCTCGGTCTCCTCCTCGGTACGGCCGGCCTTGTCGAGGATGCCGATGTACTCGGCGATGTAGTAGGTGCCGTCAGCGATGTCGACCAGGGCCCAGTTCTCGGGCTCCAGCGCACCGATCAGGGGATGCTCGGAACCCTCGGCCGCGGCGTCGATCTTGCCGTAGAGAGCGGAGGAATAGAACTCGGAGATGGCCACATCGCCCTTGTTCAGAGGATCAAAGCCGTACTTGTAGTCGTCACCGCCGGATTTGCCGTCAGCGCAGAACTTCCACAGGGCCTTCCAGCCGTCGACGGAGATGCCGCCGGCGGGGGATTCAGGATCGGTAAAAGCATAGAGAATGGCGGAGTTGATATTGGCGTTGGTGGTGCCGCCGATCTTGTTCTGGCGATACCAGCTGTAGCCGGAGTTGACCACGTCAGCCCAGTGATCAAAGTGCAGCTCCTCACCGTTGGTGCCGAACTCGTCGTTGCGGTAGAGCATCAGGACGTTCTGGATGACAAGGCCGTAGGCCTGGCCGTCATACTTGTACTCGCCGACCTGGTCAGCCCAGGAGGGCTCCCAGTCGATCAGAGACAGGTTTTCATACTGGCCGTCGATCAGCTGGCCCCAGCGGGTCTCGTTCAGGCCGAAGATCAGGTCGCCGTCCTTCTTCTCATTGGCGGCCTGGACAGCGGCGGTATCGCCGGAGATAACGGAGTTATCGTCGATGCTGATGCTGAAGCCGGCCTCCTTGGCCTCGTTGATGAGCCAGGTGGTACGCTCGGTGGAGTTGGAGTTGGAGTAGATGCGGATGGTGTAGCCGGAATAATCCTGATCCGCTGCAAACGCGGATGGGCAGGCGACCGCAAAGACCATTACCAACGCCAGAAGCAGTGCGAGAGTCTTTTTCATTTGTTTTTCCTCCTGTTAGAATTGTTTCCGTGGCAAAGCCATGGTGTACTTGGAATGGTACAGAATCCGTGCTTTCTGTACGAAATGGATTATAGGCTTCCGGGTCATGTTTGTCAACAATGTATAGAATACAATTTTCCTTTGTTTAATGTGATAAAGTGAATATTGAAAAAAACGCGCCTCCGGCGAGGAGGCGCGCTGCGGGGGTTTATATAAGGAGAGAGATAGTGAGTATCCGATCAGGCGAGAGCGGCGCCCAGAGCCTGGCAGGCGGCCACGGCATCATCGTCGGGGGCGTCGTTGCAGATGACGCTGTCGCAGGCGAGAGAGAGGCCAGCGCCGGCGCAGTTTTCTTCCCAGGAGCGCATCCACTCGCCGTCACCCCAGCCGTAGGAGCCGAAGAGAGCCACGCTCTTGCCGGCCAGAGAGCCCTTCACGTCCTCGAAGACAGGCTCAAATTCGCTGTCCTCCAGGGCTTCGCTGCCCATGGCGGGGCAGCCGAAGGCGAAGGCATCGAACTTGGCGATCTGGGAGGCGTCAAAGCTGCCCACGGGGATGACAGAGGCGGAAGCGCCGGCGGCGCGGGCGCCCTTTGCGACGGCCTCCGCCATGGCCTCGGTGTTGCCGGTGCCGCTCCAGAATACCACTGCTACGTTTTTCATGTTTGTGTCCTTCCTTTCCTGTTGCTCTCACACAGCCACGGCCAGCTGCCCCAGGGGATAGCCCGCCCGGAACAGACGGCAGTAGGAATCTGTGCATTTTTTGTATGTTTCAAAGGTCTTTCGGGCGGCGGCCTCATCGCCGTACACCTTCCAGCAGCCGATGAATTTATAGTTTTGGGCCTTGTTGTCGATAAAGGCCTTCACATCCTCGGGCGGATAGCTGAGAAAGAGCCCGATCTCGTGGGGAAAATCGCCGCTCTCCCGCAGACGGCGGATCAGGCGCAACAGGCACTGATCGCTGGACAGTCCGCCATATCCGGCCCCGTCCAGGATCGCCCGGGCGGTGCTGTTTTTCAGATCCCGCTGCAGGGCCAGGGGGCGGAAGAGATAGACCAGGGCACGCTTTTGAGAATAGCGCAGAGGGAGGATCATCAGACCCCGCTCGCGAAGCTGACGGTTGAGCTGACGGATCTGGGCGGTCAGCTCCTTTCGGTCGGGGCAGGGGCAGGAGAAGAGGCTGCCGGTTTTGAGCCCGGCCAGCGTCGGCGCACAGCATTGCACCAGCAGATCGTTGGACATGGGAATTTCCCCCTTTCCTCCTTAGGATGTGCGCAAGGCGAAGGGCTTATGCAAGGGCGTGCTTCTCCAGAACGCCTTTGAGCGCGGAGAGGGAAGCGCTTTTGCAGTGTTCAACCACGGTATTCTGCCCCGCAACCTCGCTCAGCGCGCCATGCAGCATCTTGTGGGACATGGTGCCGGTGAAGAGGATCATCAGGTCCGGACTGCCAAGCTTGTTTTTCAGCCCGCCCCGTGGCTTGGTAAACACCTTGGCCTGACACTGATAGGCCTCGCACAGCTCTTTATAGCGGCGCTCCATGCATTCGTTTCCGCCGACGATCACAACGCTCATATGTCACTCCTTTGGTTAGCCGTAACTAACCGATATGAGAAAGAGAAGCCCCCGCTGGGGCTGGGGATTTCTTTCAATTCCTATCTTCATACTGGTAGTTTAATACATCTAACTCACTTTGTCAAGAGCTATTTGAATTTTTATATTTCCGGAAAAAAGTATGGAAAATCACTATGGCTCGTGCTATACTAATTTAGTCATTTATATATATTGGGGGACAGAGATATGAAATGCCCTTTTTGCGGATTTGTTGACAGTAAGGTGATCGACTCCCGCCCGGCCGAGGA
>CACYOR010000002.1:0-20595 GCA_902775985.1 Oscillospiraceae bacterium | reverse complement strand
ATGGTGCGCGCCTGTGAGAAACGCCCCGTCTCCCTGCAGACGCTGGAGAGTATCGCGGACGAGATCGAGCAGGAGCTGCAGAGCAATCTGGAGCGCGAGATCAGTACGGTGGAGATCGGCGAGATGGTCATGAGCCGTCTGAAGGATATCGATGAGGTGGCCTATGTCCGCTTTGCCTCTGTCTACCGCAGCTTCAAGGACATCAACACCTTTATGGAGGAACTCTCCAAGCTTCTGACCGAGAAGTAATTCAGAAGACTGTGCCCCAGGACAGATGCTCCATGTCGTCCAGCGTGTCCAGATGATAGCGCAATCGCTCGTAAGCGGCTTCGATCCCTTCGGCGTCCCGCTGCAGTAAAAGCTGCTGCAGTTCATAAAAAGCGTCGGAGGCCGCGTCCACATCCGGATGGCGGAAGAAGACGCCGGTGTATCCCCGCGAGCGCTGCCAGAGGCTCAGGGCGTTGTCCAGCGCGGTGAGGGCCATGTCCCGATCCCCGCGGGAGAGGGCGCGCTCGGAGCGGAGGAGATTTTCCTCCAGCTGATCGGTCAGAAAGTCCGCGTGGTGGATGTTCCAGAGGGCGATGGCCAGGAGCAGCAGCAAGAGCGCGATGGCGGCCTGTTCCCGTTTCATGCGATCGTCGCCTCCTTTCTGGCGAGAAAGAAAGCCTTCCCCTCGTCCACGGTCATCAGATAGACCTCTGCGGGGGAGGCATAGCCCTGCTCGCGCAGGGTATTGTCCAGCCAGGCCGCATCCAGGCCCAGGTGCCGTAGGTTGGCCTCCAGGACCCGGCCGTCGCTGATGACGATATGCGGGTAGCCGGCGTTCCCCTGGGGCAGATCGAGCTGGGAGGCCGTGACCGGCGAGGCGGCGGGAGAGAGCAGCAGGCTGAGCTTGCCGTCCGTTTCCAGCACGGCGTATTCGATCATGCGGATGTCGGTGACGCCCTGGCTGCGCAGCTCCTGCATCAGCTCGTCCAGGGTGAAGCGGTTGCGGCGCATCTGCGCCTGGTCGATCTCACCCTTGACGATCAGCAGACTGGGCTTGCCGAAGAGCAGCTCCCGCAGGCGGATGGAGCGCAGGCTCAGCCCGGCGATCAGCACCTCGCAGCAGAAGAGGACCGCGATGGGCACCAGCCCGTTGAGCAGGGGGATGCCCATGTCCTGCAGGGGATGGGCGGCCAGGTCGGCGATGAGCGCGGCCACCACAAACTCGGACAGCTCCATTTCTCCCAGCTGCCGTTTGCCCATGAGGCGCATGGTGAGCAGCAGGGCAAAATAGACGATAAAAGTTCTTGTAATGACAATAGCCATGGATATACCTCGTTGTTGATTTCATGGACAGTATATCCATCTTGCATTCTTTTTATAAAAAGGAAGAGATCAGCATGAAAACCATCGTAGCGGAAAGAGAACAGAGCCTGCAGCAGGCGGCGGACCGGATCTGTCAGCTCCTGGCAAAGAAGCCCGGGGCTGTCTTGGCGTTTTCTACAGGACGCACCATGGAGGCGCTGTTTGCCGTGCTGGCCGAGCGCTGTCGGGCCGGAAAGCTCAGCCTGAAGGAGGCCACGGTCTTCGCGGTGACGGAGTTTGAGGACGTGCCGGAGGAGCGGACAGCCCGGTATCAGATTACAAAAGAGCTGGTGGAGCGGACGGATCTGCCCCTGGAAAGCTGCCGTTTCCTCTCTCCGGAGGCGGCGGAGGGCTATGATGCGGATATTGCCGCGGCGGGCGGCCTGGATATGGCGGTGCTGGGTCTGGGCGTGAACGGCCATGTGGGCTATAACGAGCCGGCCGTGCCCTACGACTCTCTGACCCACCGGCAGAAGCTCACCGACAAGACCCGGCGTCAGCTGGCCGCGAGCTTCGGCTCGGAAGAGGAGGCGCCGCGCTATGCCTGGACCATGGGCATCAAGACCCTGGTCTTTGCCCGGGAAATCCTGGTGCTGGCCTATGGCGGGGAGAAGACAGAGGCGGTCTTTCAGATGCTCTACGCCCGGGACGACAGCGTGATCCCCTCGGCCTTTCTGCAGCTGCCGCCGGAGGTGCTCGTCTTCGTTGACCCGGAGGCGGCGAAAAAGCTGTAATGTTGTTTTCAACCGGAAGCGTTCCGGTATTTTATACCAAGGAGGTAATGTAAAAATGGGAAAGTATTTTGGAACCGACGGCTTCCGCGGTGAGGCCAACAAGAACCTGACCGTTGATCACGCCTTTAAGATCGGCCGCTATCTCGGCTGGTACTACGGGCAGGATCACAAGGCCAAGGTGGTCATCGGCAAGGACACCCGCCGCTCCAGCTATATGTTTGAAAACGCGCTGTGTGCGGGCCTGACGGCCTCCGGCGCGGACGCCTATCTGCTGCATGTCACCAGCACGCCCAGCGTCTCCTACATCGCCCGGGCGGACGATTTCGACTGCGGCATCATGATCTCCGCCAGTCATAACCCCTTCTACGACAACGGCATCAAGCTTCTCAACGGCATGGGCGAGAAGATGGAGGAGAGCGTGCTGGACGGCATTGAGGAATATCTGGACAGCGACACGGTCCTGCCCTATGCCGAGCGGGACGCCATCGGCTGCACCGTGGACTATGCCGCGGGCCGCAACCGTTACATCGGCTATCTGATCTCTCTGGCCACCCGTTCCTACAAGGGCTTCCGCATCGGCCTGGACTGCGCCAACGGCTCCACCTGGATGATGGCCAAGAGCGTGTTTGACGCCCTGGGCGCCGACACCTACGTGATCGCCAACCGCCCCGACGGCCTGAACATCAACGTCGACTGCGGCTCCACCCACATTGAGGGCCTGCAGAAACTGGTGGTGGACAATCACCTGGATGTGGGCTTTGCCTTTGACGGCGACGCTGACCGCTGCCTGGCCGTGGACGAGAAGGGCAACGTCGTCAACGGCGACCACATCCTCTACGTCTGCGCCAAGTACATGCAGGATCGGGGCACCTTTGGCGATTCCAAGGTGGTCACCACCATCATGTCCAACATGGGCCTGTATAAGGCTTTGGATCAGCTGGGCATCGGCTACGAGAAGACCGCCGTGGGCGACAAGTACGTGGCGGAGAACATGCGCCAGAACGGCCACCTGATCGGCGGAGAGCAGTCCGGCCACATCATCTTCGGCCGCCTGGCCAACACCGGCGACGGCATCCTGACCGCCATCAAGGTCATGGAAGCCATCACCGAGAGCAAGATGACCCTGGGCGAGCTGGCCGCTCCCATGGTGATGTATCCCCAGAAGCTCAAGAACGTGGTCGTCACCGACAAGGACGAGACCCTGGCCTGTGAGGAGGTCAAGGCCGCGGTGAAGGCCGTGGAGGAGGAATTGGGCGAGAACGGCCGCGTCGTGCTGCGCAAGAGCGGCACCGAGCCTCTGCTGCGCGTGATGGTGGAAGCCACGAGCCAGGAACTGTGCGAGGAGAAGGTGGACCAGATCATCGACGCCATGCGTCAGGCGGGAAGACTCATTAAAATCAAGTAAACACGCGCAGACCAAGCAAAGGAGCGATAAACATGACAACAATCAAGGAACTGCTGGACCTGAGTAAAACCATCGCGGCGGAGCTGTTTGCAGGCAAGACCTATCCTTGGGAAGTGCTGGACGACATCAAGCCCTTTATCCTGAAGCTGGGCGAGAGCCTGCCGGCGGAGGAGTTCGACCATCCCGAGGAGGGCGTCTGGATCGCCAAGGACGCGAAGGTTTTTCCCTCAGCCTACATCGGCGCCCCCTGCATCATCGACCACGAGGCCGAGGTGCGGCACTGCGCCTTCATCCGCGGCAGCGCCATCGTGGGCAAAAAGGCCGTGGTGGGCAACTCCTGCGAGCTGAAAAACGTGGTGCTCTTTGATAACGTCCAGACCCCACACTACAACTATGTGGGCGACTCCGTCCTGGGCTACAAGGCCCATATGGGTGCCGGCTCCATCACCTCCAACGTGAAGAGCGACAAGAGCCTCGTCGTGGTCAAGGAGCCGGGCAATCCCCATGAGACCGGTCGGAAGAAATTCGGCGCGATCCTGGGCGATAACGTGGAAGTGGGCTGCAACAGCGTTCTCAACCCCGGCACGGTGGTCTGCCGCCGCTCCAACATCTATCCCACCTCCTGCGTGCGCGGTGTGGTTCCCGCCGACAGCATCTACAAGGACAAGGACCATATCGTTGCCAAAGAAGAGTTCTAAAGGAGAAACATAGACATGAAGCATCGCAAGATCCTGCTCGTCCTGCTGCTGATCCTGTCGCTGGCCCTGTGCGGCTGCGGCACCTCGGCGGCGGCAGCCCCAACGCCGGAGCCCGCGCCCGAAGCGACGCCGGAACCCACGCCGGAGCCGACCCCTGTGCCGACGCCGCGTGTCCTCACGTTCCCGGACGGCTCCCAGCACTACGACTATGAGATCCGGGTGGATCTGAGCGAGCTGAAGCATGAGGACGTGCCCGCGGCCATCGAAGCCCTCAAGGAGATGCCGCAGCTCTTC
This sequence comes from Oscillospiraceae bacterium, assembly GCA_902775985.1. GTDB lineage: Bacteria > Bacillota > Clostridia > Oscillospirales > Oscillospiraceae > Limivicinus. The sequence goes on along the minus strand of CACYOR010000002.1, from coordinate 16,114 downwards.
CACGTGGATCTGGGACAGGCGCCCTTGGAAGAAGGGGAGGAGCCCCGTCTGCTCTGGTCGGATATCGCGGCTATGCAGGAGGCGCTGCCCGGTGTGCAGGTGCTCTATCGCTTCCGCGTCAGCGGCTATGACCCCATCCACCGGGACGAGGTCTACGACGACTATACGACGCTGGACGAGGTCTTTGACCTCAACCACATCGCCTTTGACGACGAGGGCGCTCTGATCCGGGAGATCCTGCCCTGCATGCAAAACTGCAGCTTCCTGGACATGGACTACTGCAACGTCTCCAACGAGGCTATGGCGCAGATCCGGGACGACTTCCCCCAGATGGAGGTGGTCTGGCGCGTCTGGTTCGGGCAAAACTGCAGCGTGCGCACCAACGTGGAGCGCATCCTGGCCTCCAACCTGGATCACTGCCTGGCCGACAGCAATGCCTCGGCGCTTCAATATTGCACCAAGGTCAAGTACTTTGACGTGGGGCATAACGGCTCTCTGACAGACTTCTTCTTCCTGCACAACATGCCTGATCTGGAGGTGGCCATCGTCACCCTGACCGGCATGAAGGATCTGAACGATTTCTCCGACTGTAAGAAACTGGAGTTTTTGGAGATCGCCTTCATCAAGGAGGACATCGACCTGAGCCCTCTGGCCAATCTCAAGCACCTGCACCACCTGAACATAAACTATCTGAACTATGTGACCGGGGTGGAGGCGCTGTGCGAGCTGCAGGAGTTGGAACGGCTCTGGATCGGCGGACACACCTATCTGAGCGAGGAGGATTTGGCCATGCTGCGCGAGGCCCTGCCCAACACGCAGTTTGACACGACCGACCTCTCCGGTACCATGGGTTCCTGGCACACCAATCCGGACGGCACCATGGCGGCGCGCTATGCCCTGCTGCGGCAGCAGTTCGACTATGACAACTATCCCATGGCCTGCGCGGCAATCTACGCCGACCCGCGTTTCTATGCCAGACATGGAGAATAGGCAGTAGAAATTAGGCAATAGGAAATAGGCATTAGGCATCAGAAAACAGGGACGGAATCATCCGCCCCTGTTGTTTTTATGGATATATTTCGGATTGTGCCGTAGGGGTCGGCGTCCTCGACGACCCGTGTTCAAGGTTTTCTTGCCAGGCCAACGGGACGTCCGGAGGCCGTCCCCTACATCAGAAAGGTTCACCATATGAAAACACCGGAGACGGAATTACCATCTCCGGTGCCTTATTGCCTATTGCCTTGTTTACTCACTCTCCCGGGCGCGCAGGCCGATCACGGAGGAGATGGGCAGGGAGAAGCAGATGGCGCCGGCCTTGGTGCCGGGACCAGCTTTCGCGGAAATGGCGCGCATGATGGCGGCCTTCTGATCGGCGTAGGCGACAATGTAGACCATGTCCTTCTCCTCGGCGAGGTTGACGCCGTAAAAGCTCTGATCCCGTCCGCCGGCCGTGCCTTTGGCATGCAGCACGGTGCCGCCGCCGGCCCCCGCGGAGCGGGCCGCGTCCATGACGAAATCGGAATAGCCCTCGTTCATGATGACGATGATCAGTTCATGCTGGAAGTTCATGTTCGGTCTCCCTTCTTTGACAGCGCTGTCGGTGAGATAGGCCAGGGTGCGTCCACCCGCCACACTTTTGAGCGGTATGTTCATGATGATGCCGTTGCCGGGAATGTCGATCTGCAGGCGGCGGCGGGCCAGCTTGAAGAGCTGCTTGGCCTGGGCCGCGTCGGCCACGCCGCAGAGGATGGCCTTGCCCTTGGCCTCCAGGCCGGAGAGAAGCAGATGCTCCCGGGTGGCGGTGCCTCGGCCGTAGAGGGTCATCACGGTGGGCACGCCGGCTTCGTGCAGAAGAGCGCTCAGGTCGTTGCTCTTGTCACGGTCGAGCACGGCGATCGTATAGTAAAGCTCCATTCAGGCCACCTCCCAGAGCTCGATGATATCGTTGTCCGCATAGGCGGGAACCACAGGGGCGGGCTTGGCGCGGCGGGACTTGAGCACGAACAGCAGCCCCATGCACTGCACCGTAATGAGAGGCATCATGGCCACCATGGCCACCAGGCCGAAAGCGTCCGTCATGCTCACGCCGCCCAGTTGCTCGCAGGCGCCGATGGCCATGGGCAGCATGAAGGTGGCGGTCAGAGGACCGGAAGCTACGCCGCCGGAGTCAAAGGCGATGGCGGTGAAGGTGCGGGGGACAAAGAAGCTCATGCCTAAGGCAAGCAGATAGCCCGGCAGGATGAAATACAGGATCGGAATGCCGGTCAGCACGCGCAGCATGGCCAGACCGTTGGCGGCGGCCACGGCGATGGAGAGGCTCAGCCCCATGGCCTTGGCGGAGATGGCGCCGGCGCTCAGTTCCTCTACCTGATGGTTGAGGACGTGGACGGCGGGCTCGGCGTTGATGATGAACCAGCCCATCAGCATGGCCAGCGGCACCAGCAGCCAGGCATAGCTGCCCTCGGCGATGGCGACGCCCAAAACGGTGCCCAGCGGGGAGAAGCCCACGTTCACACCGGTGAGAAAGAGCACCAGACCCACATAGGTGAGCAGTACGCCGAAAAGGATGCGCAGCAGGGGAACGCGGCTCAGCCGCAGAGAAAAAATCTGGAAAATCAGGAAAAAGACGAAGATGGGCAGGAGGGAGAGGGCCATCTCTTTCATATAGGTGGGCAGTTCGCCCAGATAGGTCCAGCCCAGGGCCACGGTGTTGGCCAGCTCGGGCGGCTCGAAGAGATCCACGGGCACGGAGGAGACGGGATAGACGAGGCTCAGCACCTCCACGGCCAGGATGGGACCGACGGAGCAGAGAGCGACCAGACCGAAGCTGTCGGCCTTGGCGTTCTCGTCGGAACGAATAGAGGCCACGCCCACGCCCAGGGCCATGATGAAAGGCACGGTCATGGGACCTGTGGTGACGCCGCCGGCGTCAAAGGCCACGGAGTGCATCGAGCCCGGAATCAGCAGGATCAGGACGAAGACCAGGCCGTAGACAATCAGCAGCAGGGTCCGCAGCGAGATGGACAAAAGGATACGCAGCATGCACAGCGCGAGGAACAATCCCACGCCCACCGAGACCGTCACGATCAAAGCGGTGGTGTCAATGGCGGGGACGCTCTTGGCCAGCACCTGCAGATCTGGCTCCACCATGCTGATGGCGGTACCCAGCAGAAAGCTCACGATCAGAATCAGCCAAAGCTTCCGGGAGCGGGTGAGCTTGGCGCCGATGGAACTGCCGATCCGGGACATGGCCATATCCGCCCCCAGGGTGAAAAGCCCCATTCCGACGATCAGCAGCAGCGATCCCAGAAGAAACGCCAGCAGCAGACCGTTGCGCACCGGCACAAAGGCCAGACACAGCAGCGTCACGATCAGCGTGATGGGCAGCACCGAGGCGGCGGCCTCTTTCAACTTTTCCACAAAAACCTTGGTTTCCAGCATGGGCAGCACGGTTCGCCCTCCTTTGGCAATAACAATCACGATTACTTACTATAACACAGAAAAATCGATCTGACCAGATGGAGAGCATAAAGTCTTTGTAAAAAAGTTTTTTGGGGAGGCATCAGGCATTAGTCATTAGGCATCAGGCATTAGTCATTAGGCATCAGGCGATAGAGCGCGGGAGGGGCCGCGCTTGTGCAGGCTGACGATTTGGGAAAACGGACTTGACAGACCGGCGAAATGCCTCTATAATTCACCTCGATGACATATCACTGTGATAAAGTGATGAAGCGAGGGAGACCATGAGCAACTGGTATAACGACGATGTGAAGGCCCTGTTTGAGGCTGTGGCTCTGCTGAAAAACGAGGAGGAATACCGCCTCTTTTTCGAGGACGTGTGCACCATCAAGGAGATCTCCGATATGGCGCAGCGCCTGAAGGTGGCAAAGCTGCTGCGCGCCAAGGCCAGCTATGCCCTCATCAATCAGGAGACGGGCATCTCCACGGCCACGATCAGCCGGGTCAGCCGCTGCCTGGACTACGGCGCGGGCGGCTACGATCTGGTGCTGGAGCGGCTGGACAAGAGGGAAGACGGCAATGGATGAGCGCCTTCTGAAACGGGAGGAGCGGGCCGTCTTTGCCCTGCGCGGGCTCTACCAGCGCCGGGGCTACCTGCCCTTCAAGATGAGCAAATTCGAAGAATACGAGCTCTATGCCCGCAACAAGGACTTCCTCTCCAGCGAGCGGATCATCAGCTTCACGGACCTCAACGGCCGCCTGATGGCCCTCAAGCCGGACGTGACCCTCTCCATCATCAAGCGGGCGGAGGACCGCCCGGGCGTCAGGCAGCGCTTCTGCTACGACGAGAGCGTATACCGCCCCGGCGGCAGCGGAAGTTTCCGGGAGATCACCCAGACCGGACTGGAGTGCATCGGGGATCTGAACGCCTACGACGTGCTCGAGGTGGTATCCCTGGCACGGGAGAGCCTGGAGTTGGTCTCCGACGGGGCAGTGTTGGCGCTGAACCATCTGGGCTTGCTCACGGCTCTGCTGGAGGAGACGGGGGCCCCGGAGGCGCTGCGGCGTGAGCTGACCGCCTGCATCGCGGGAAAAAACAGCCACGACCTGCTCAGGCTCGCGGCGGAAAACGGATTGGACGCGGAGAGGCTCTGTGCCTGCGCGGCGATCTACGGCGAGCCGGGCGAAGCGCTGCGGCAGTTGCAGCCGCTGTGCGGCAGCAGGAAAGCCCGGGAGGCGCTGGATGAGCTCGGGGAGCTGTTCGGGCTGCTGGAAAAGGAGAGCGCCGCGACGCGGATCGTCTTTGATTATTCCCTGGTCAGCGATACCCAGTACTATAACGGTGTCGTGTTCCGGGGCTATCTGCCCGGTGCGGCGGAGAGCGTGCTGGCCGGCGGGGAATACGACGGGCTGATGCGCCGCATGGGCCACCGGGCCAGGGGCATCGGCTTTGCGCTGTATCTGGACCGGCTGGAGGATCGGGAGAGAGAGCGGCAGTGGGACGTGGACGTGCTGCTGCTGTGCGACAGAGAGAGCGACGCGGCGGCGATCCGCGCGCAGGTGAAGGAGCTGAACGATAAGGGATTGAGCGTGAGCGTGCAGAACGCGATCCCGGAGAAGCTGCGCTGCCGGGAGATCCTGGATCGAAGAGGGGAGGCGGCGAGATGCTGAACATTGCGCTTCCCAAGGGGAGACTGGGCGAGAAGGTCTACGATCTCTTCGAGCGCGCGGGCTATGCCTGCCCCGCGATCCGGGAGCCGGGACGGCGGCTGATCTTCGAAAACGAGAGCCTGGGCCTGCGCTACTTCTGGGTCAAGCCCTCGGACGTGGCCATCTACGTCCAGCGGGGCGCGGCGGATCTGGGCGTGGCGGGAAAGGACATCCTACTGGAGTACGAGCCGGAGGTCTACGAGCTGCTGGATCTGGGGCTGGGCAAATGCCGCATGGCGGTGGCCGGGCGCAGGGGCTTTTACGACAGCGGGGAGCGGACGCTGAAGGTGGCGACGAAGTTCCAGAACATCGCCAGCCGCTATTACGCCGCCCAGAGCCGGGATATCGACCTGATCCCCCTCAACGGTTCCATCGAGCTGGCCCCGATCCTGGGCTTGAGCGACGTGATCGTGGACATCGTGGAGACGGGGACGACCCTGAAGGAGAACGATCTGGAGGTGCTGGCCGAGGTGGTGCCCATCAGCGCAAGGCTGATCGCCAACAAGGCGGCCTATCCTTTTAAAACAAAAGAGATCACGGAGCTTACGGAGAAGCTGAAAGGTTTGGTGCAGAGATGATCCGAATTTACCGATACGGCGAGGTGCCGAACAGCCAGATCCTGGCCCGGCGGGACACGGCCTTTCAGGTGCAGGACGTGGTGGCCGCCATCATCGCCCGGGTGATCGAAGAGGGCGACGCGGCGCTGAAAGCCTATACCGAGCGCTTTGACGGCGTCGCCCTGGAGAACCTGGAGGTCAGCGAGGCGGAATTCGAGGAGGCCATGGCCGCGGTGGAGCCGGAGTTTCTGGCCATCCTGCGGGAGGCGGCGGCGAACATCCGCGCCTATCACGAGAAACAGAAGAGCGGCGATTTCGTCATGATGGAGCGGGATGGCGTGGTGCTGGGGCAGAAGATCACCCCCATCGAGAAGGTGGGCCTCTACGTCCCCAACGGCACCGCGGCCTATCCCTCCACGGTGCTGATGGACGCCATCCCCGCCAAGATCGCCGGATGTGCCGAGCTCATCATGGTCACCCCGCCCTCCAAAGACGGCAAGGTGGCCCCCTCCATCCTGGCGGCGGCCCGGGTGGCCGGGATCGACCGGGTCTTCAAGGTGGGCGGCGCCCAGGCGGTGGCAGCCCTGGCCTACGGAACGGAGAGCGTTCCGGCGGTCTACAAAATCGTGGGGCCGGGCAACGCCTACGTGGCGGAGGCCAAGAAGCAGGTCTTCGGCCGGGTGGCCATCGACGTGGTGGCCGGGCCCAGCGAGGTGCTGATGGTGGCGGACGCGGGGGCCGACCCAGTGGTGGCCGCGGCGGATCTGCTGGCCCAGGCGGAGCACGACGTGCTCTCCTCGGCGGTGCTGGTGACGGACAGCGCTGAGCTGGCCGAGGCGGTGCAGAAGGAGATCGAGCGGCAGCTCCGGCTCCTGCCCCGCGTCGCCATCGCCGGGCCTTCCATTGAGAATAACGGCAAGATCATCCTGACCGAGTCCATCGCCCAGGCCATCGAGGTGGCCAACGAGATCGCCCCGGAGCATCTGGAGCTGAACCTGGCCGAGCCTTTTGCCTGGCTGGACAAGGTGAAAAACGCCGGCTCCATCTTCCTCGGGCGCAACGCCCCGGAGGCCCTGGGGGACTATCTGGCCGGGCCGAACCACACCCTGCCCACCGGGGGCATCGCCAAGTTTGCCTCGCCTCTGTCTGTGAACGATTTTGTCAAGCGCTCCCAGTTTACCTATTACAGCCGGGAGGCGCTGGAGAAGGTGAGCGGGCACATCGCCGTCTTTGCCCGCAGGGAGGGCCTGGAGGGCCACGCCCGCAGCGCCCTGGTACGATTTGACGAAAGTGTGATCTCATGAGCCGCTTTTTTACCGAGAAATACGCCGAACTCGTCCCCTATACCCCGGGAGAGCAGCCGAAGGATCAGCAGTACGTCAAGCTCAACACCAACGAATCGCCCTTCCCGCCCTCGCCGGGGGTGCTGGCGGCGGTGGAGGCGGAGGCAAAACGGCTGCAGCTCTACTCCGACCCGGAGAGCGGGGAGGTCAGCCGGGCCTTTGCCGCGAGCCTGGGGCTCAAGCAAAGCCAGGTGCTGGCCACCAACGGCTCGGACGAGGCGCTGAACTTCGCCTTCATGGCCTTCGGAAGGGAACTGGCCTTCCCGGATATCAGCTACGGCTTTTATCCGGTCTTCGCCGCCCTCAACCACATCCCCTATACGGAGATCCCCCTGCGGGAGGATCTTCGCATCGCGGCGGAGGACTACGAGGGGCTGGGGAAGATGATCGTGATTGCCAACCCCAACGCTCCCACGGGGCTCTGCCTGAGCCTGGGGGAGATCGAGGCGATCCTGAAAGCCAACCCCGACCAGGTGGTGCTGATCGACGAGGCCTACGTGGACTTTGGAGCCGAGAGCGCGGTGAAGCTGCTGGGAGAGTACGACAATCTCCTGATCTGCCAGACCTTCTCCAAGTCCCGTTCCCTGGCCGGGGCGCGGCTGGGCTTCGCCATCGGGAGCGAGGCGCTGATCCGGGACCTCAACACCATCAAGTACTCCACGAATCCCTACAACGTCAACCGCATGACCGCGGCGGCGGGCCTGGCCGCGCTGCGGGAGGATTTCTATTATAAAGAAAACGCCCGGACGATCATGGAAAACCGGGCCTGGACGATGGCGGAGCTCAAGAAACTTGGCTTTGCGGGGACCGACTCCCGTTCCAACTTTCTCTTTGTGCGCCATCCGGCCCTGGGCGGCGAGGCGCTGTACAAAAAGCTGAAAGCCCGGGGCGTGCTGGTGCGGCACTTTAAAAAGCCCCGCATTGAGGACTATGTGCGCATCACTGTGGGCAGCCGGGAACAGATGGCCGTTCTCCTGCGGGAGACGGAAGCGATACTGAAGGAGGCGCAGGCATGAGAGAGGCGAGCATAAAACGGCAGACCGCCGAGACGAAGATCGAACTGAAGCTGAACCTGGACGGCAGCGGCGAGAGCTGCGTGCAGACGGGCGTGGGCTTCCTGGACCACATGCTGACCCTCTTTGCCCGGCACGGCGGCTTCGACCTGGAGCTGCGCTGCGAGGGCGACACCTGGGTGGACGATCACCACAGCACCGAGGACATCGGCATCTGCTTGGGCCAGGCCTTCCGGGAGGCGCTGGGGGAGAAAAAGGGCGTCACGCGCTACGGGCAGCGCTATCTGCCCATGGACGAGGCGCTGATCCTCGCGGCGGTGGATCTCTCCGGCCGGGGCGGCTGCTACTGGGCGCTGGAGATCCCGACGCAGAAAGTAGGCAGCTTCGACACCGAGCTGGGGGAGGAGTTCTTCCTCGCCTTCGCCCGGGAGGCGGGTCTCACCCTGCACCTGCGGCAGCTGGCCGGGAAGAACAGCCATCACATCCTGGAGGGGGCCTTCAAGGCTACGGCCCGGGCCCTGCGGGAGGCCGTGGCCATCGACGAGGGAGATCCCGACCGGGTGCCCTCCACAAAGGGGATGCTGGCATGATCGCGGTGGTGGATTACGGCGTGGGAAACCTCTTTTCCCTGTGCTCCTCGCTGCGCTTCATCGGGGCGGAGAACTGCGTCACGGCGGATGCGGAACAGCTCCGAGCGGCCGATAAGCTGATCTTGCCGGGCGTGGGCGCCTTTGGCGACGCGGCGGCGAAGCTGCGGCAGAGCGGTCTGGATCAGGTCGTGATCGAGGAGGCAAAACGGGGAAAGCCGCTCCTGGGCATCTGCCTGGGGATGCAGCTTCTCTTTGAAAAAAGCCTGGAATACGGCGAGCACGCGGGTCTCGGGCTCCTCAAAGGCCGGGTCGTGCCCATGGAGGGGACGCTCCCGTCCGAACTGAAGATCCCGCATATCGGCTGGAACGCCCTGCACATCACGCGCCAGAGCCCCTTGCTGCGCTATGTGAGGGAGGGGGACTGCGTGTATTTTGTCCACTCCTACTATGCCGCGGACTGCGGGGAGAGCCTCATCGCCACGGCGGAGTACGGCGCGGCGCTCACCGCGGCCGTGCAGCAGGGAAACGTGATGGGCTGCCAGTTTCACCCGGAGAAGAGCGGCCGGGTGGGTTTGAATATCTTGCGAGCGTTTTGTGAGGAAGAACAGGAAATGAAAAATGAAAAGTGAAGAATGAAGAATTGTGGTATCCCGCTGTCGCGGGATGATTTAAAATCCGTCGCCGAAGGCGACTCCATACTTTTTCATTTATCATTTTTCATTCTTCATTTTCTTCCAAAGGGAGGAACCAACATGATCCTTTTCCCCGCCATTGATCTGGTGGACAAGAAAGCCGTGAGGCTGTATCAGGGCGACTATGCCCGGATGACCGTCTACAGTGAGGATCCCCTCGCCGTGGCGCAGCGCATGGAGGCCGAGGGGGCTTCCGCGATCCATCTGGTGGATCTGGAGGGCGCCCGGGACGGCGGCACGCCGAACCTGTCGGTCGTGGCGCGCATTGCAAACGAGACCGGCCTTTTCACCGAGGTGGGCGGCGGCGTCCGGGACAGAGAGACGATCGAACGCTATCTGGCCTGCGGCGTGGACCGGGTGATCCTGGGCACGGCGGCGGTGCAAAACGAGACGCTGCTGCGCGAGGCCCTGGCCGCCTACGGGGACAAAATCGCCGTGGGCGCGGACGTGAAGGACGGGCGCATCGCGGTGAAAGGCTGGCTGGAGAAGACGGACTGGAGCCTGGAGGCCTTCGCGCGGCACATGGAGGCGCTGGGCGTGCGGACGCTCATCTGCACGGACGTCTCCCGGGACGGGGCCCTGGGCGGCACGAACCGGGAGCTCTACCGGAAGCTGAGCCAAAGCTGCGGCGTGAATATCACCGCCTCTGGGGGCGTGAGCAGCCTGGAGGACATCCGCGCCCTGCGCTCGATGGGTCTCTACGGGGCCATCGTGGGCAAGGCGTATTACACCGGCGATATCCGACTGAAGGAGGCAATCGAGGCGGCGCTATGATTACCAAACGCATCATCCCCTGCCTGGACGTGAGGGACGGCCGGGTGGTCAAGGGGGTCAATTTTGAAGGGCTCAGCGACGTGTCCTCCCCGGTGGAGCTGGCGCGGCACTACTCCGAGAGCGGGGCGGACGAGCTGGTGTTTTACGACATCACCGCCTCTTACGAGGGCCGGGCTCTCTTCACCGATATCCTGCGCCGGGTGGCCGAGACGATCTTCATCCCTCTCACCGTGGGCGGCGGCATCAACACGATCGAGGACTTCGACCGGGTGCTCAAATGCGGGGCCGACAAGGTGAGCGTGAACTCCGGCGCGATCCGCAACCCCGCCCTGATCGGGGAGGCGGCAAAGAAGTACGGCGACCAGTGCGTGGTGCTCTCGGCGGACGTGAAGCGGGTGGACGGTGAGTTTCGCGTCTTCGCCAAGGGCGGCCGGGTGGACACCGGTATGGAGGCCATCGGCTGGATCCGCCGCTGCGTGGAAAACGGCGCGGGGGAGGTGGTGCTCAACTCCATCGACACCGACGGCGTGAAGCGGGGTTTTGACCTGGAGATGCTCGCGGCCGTGTGCGAGGCCGTGCGCGTGCCGGTGATCGCCTCCGGCGGCGCGGGCGGCGTGGAGGACTTTGTGACGCTGTTCAAGACGCTCCCGGCGGTGGACGCGGGGCTCGCCGCCTCGATCTTCCACTTCGGGGAGGTCACGATCCCGGAACTGAAAGCGGCACTGAAACAGGAAGGAATACCGGTGAGGTTGACGATATGATCACGATAGACGAACTGAAATTCGATGAAAAGGGCCTGATCCCCGCCGTCGTGGCGGATGCCATCAGCAAGCAGGTGCTGACCCTGGCCTATATGAACCGGGAGAGCCTGGCCATTTCCCTGGAAAAGGGACTGACCTGCTTCTGGAGCCGCTCGCGGCAGGAGCTCTGGCTCAAGGGCGAGACCAGCGGCAACTATCAGCACATCGTGTCCGTCACGGCCGACTGCGACCGGGACGCGCTGCTGGTGCTGGTGGAGAAAGATGGCCCGGCCTGCCATCTGGGCACGGAGTCCTGCTTTGCCTATCCCCTCTGGCAGTCGCCGGAGCGGAGCGAGTTCAGCCTCCGCGGCCTCTACGAGCTGCTGCGGGAGCGGAAGGAGACGCGGCCCGCGGGCTCCTATACCAGCTATCTCTTTGACAAGGGCCTGGACAAGATCCTCAAAAAGGTGGGCGAGGAGTGCACCGAGGTCATCATCGCCGCCAAGGCCGAGGATCGGCGGGAGACGGTCTATGAGATCGCGGATCTGGCCTATCACGTGCTGGTGCTCATGGCCCAGCAGGGCATCACCCCGGAGGAGATCCAGCGGGAGCTGGCCTCCCGCCACGTGATCGACCACAAGGTGAAGCAGGAAAAAATGGTGTGAGAATCAGGTATCAGGCATCAGGGGACGAGAGACGCGTTTCTCCTAATGCCTGTTGCCTAATGACTCTCCCGACCCGAAGGGAGGAAGCTCCATGACGCTCTCCAATTATCATACCCATACCTGTTACTGCGACGGGAAAGACAGACCGGAGGAACTGGTCCGCGAGGCGATCCGCCTGGGCTGCCCGGAGCTGGGCTTTTCCGGCCACAGCCACGTGAGTTTTGACGACTGCTGCATGACCGTGGCGGGGACCGAGCAATACAAAAGCGAGATCTGCCGCCTGCGGGAGCAGTACCGGGATCAGATCCGGATCCGCCTGGGCGTGGAGCAGGACTATTTCGGCGACCTGCCCACCGACGATTACGAGTACGTGATCGGCTCGGTGCACTATGTGCCCAAGGAGGATCACATGCTCTCCGTGGACCTGAGCGCCTCGGACTTCGACGCGGCCGTGGCGACGCTTTACGGGGGGGATGTCTACGCTTTCGCGGAGGAGTACTACGCCCTGGTGGGGCGGATCTATGAGAAGACGGAATGCAATATTGTGGGGCATTTCGACCTCATTACCAAGTTCAACGAGGGGAATTGCCGCTTTGACACGTCCCATCCCCGCTATCGCAAGGCGGCGGGGGAGGCACTGGAGGCCCTGCTGGCCGCGCCGGTGATCTTTGAGATCAACACCGGGGCCATCGCCCGGGGCTATCGCAGGACACCCTACCCGGAGAATTGGATCCTGCAGGAACTGATTGCCCACAAAGCGCCGCTGCTCCTCTCCTCGGATTGCCACGATAAGCGCTTTCTGCTCTGTGAGCTGGAGAAATACCGGGATTTGCCCGGGATCCTGGAGAGGCTGGAGAGTTAGGCATTAGGCAATAGGGATTAGGCATCAGACAATAGGGACGCGGGGATGCGTTTGTCGAGGCCGGCGTCCCCGCCGGCCCGGGGATTTGTACCGATGTACGTCCCCTACGCGGTGAATCGAAAAATAGGCAAAAAAACAACAGGGACGGAGGATTCCGTCCCTGTTGCCTAATGCCTCAATTCCTAATGCCTTACTGCCTGATGCCTATTCTTACGCACTCAGGGTCTCGGCCCGGGGGGCGCTTTTGCTTCGGCGCTGGAGCCTGGGCTTCTTCGGCCCCAGATCCAGGGCCGCGAGCACCTCGCTCACGTCCTGTACGGGCACGATCTCCAGCGCGGCCTTGACCTCCTCGGCCACGTCCCGCAGATCCTCCGTGTTGTCGGCGGGGATGTAGACTCGCTTCACCCCGGCGCGCTGGGCGGCCATCAGCTTTTCGGGCAGACCGCCGATGGGATTCACGCCGCCGCGCAGGGACACCTCGCCCGTCATGGCCACGGCGGGGGACACGGGCTTATCGCACAGGAGCGAGGCCAGGGCCGTGGTCAGGGTGATGCCCGCCGAGGGCCCGTCCTTGGGCGTGGCACCGTCGGGCACATGGATGTGCAGGTCGTTCTTCTCGAAGAGCTCGGCCTGATCGGGGAAGAGAGACTTGACCAGACTCACGGCGATCTGGGCCGACTCCTTCATCACCTCGCCCAGCTGGCCGGTAATGAGGAGCTTGCCCGTACCCCGGGTCAGCATCGTCTCGATGTACAAAATCTCGCCGCCCACCGGGGTCCAGGCCAGGCCTGTCACCACGCCGGGCCGCGCCGTCTCGGGCACCTGGCGGTGGGGGATGGGATGGGCGTCCAGCACCTCCCGCAGGGTCTCCGGCGTCACGGTGAGGGTCTCGCTCTCACCCCGGACCAGCTTCACCGCCTCGCTGCGGCAGAGGGTCTCCAGCCGCTTCTTGAGGCCGCGCACGCCGCCCTCCCGGGTGTAGTCAGCGATGATGGCCTCCAGGGCCTCGTCGCTTACGGAGAGCTGATCCTCCCGCAGGCCCACAGCCCGCATGGCCTTGGGCAGCAGGTGGCGCTTGGCAATCTGCAGCTTCTCGATGGGCGTGTAGCCCTGGAACTGGATGACCTCCATGCGGTTGAGAAGCGGCTCCGGGATCGTGTCCAGGCTGTTGGCCGTGCAGATGAACATGACATTTGACAGGTCGAAGGGCACGTTCAGGTAGTGGTCGGTGAAGGTGGCGTTCTGCTCCGGGTCCAGGACTTCCAGCAGGGCGCTGGCCGGGTCGCCGTTATACGAGGCGTAGAGCTTGTCCACCTCGTCCAGCACCATCACCGGGTTGGACACGCCGCACTTCTGGATCCCGTCCAGGATGCGCCCGGGCATGGCGCCGATGTAGGTACGCCGATGGCCGCGGATATCCGCCTCGTCCCGCACGCCGCCCAGGGATACGCGCACATATTCCCGCTGCAGCGCCCGGGCGATGGACTGGCCGATGCTGGTCTTGCCGGTGCCCGGCGCGCCCACAAACAGCAGGATCGAGCCCGCCTGCTGGCGCTTGAGGCTCATCACGGCCAGCTGCTGGATGATGCGCTCCTTGACCTTTTTGAGCCCGTAGTGCTCCTCGTCCAGAATCTTCGCGGCCTCGTCCAGCGAGATATCCCGGGCCTTTTCCTTTTTCCAGGGCAGCCCCGCCAGAAAGTCCAGATAGTCGTACAGCAGGGCCGATTCGGCCCCCTGGCCCTCGTGCTTGAGGCGGGAGAGAACCTTGTCGGCCTCCTTGCGGGCCGTCTCGTTCATACCGGATTGCTCGATCTTGATCTCCAGCTTCCTCAGATCCGTCACGTTTTCCGGGTGCAGCTCGTCCAGCTCCCGCTGCAGATACTCCATCTGCTTGCGGATGGCCGACTCCCGATAGATCTTCTGGTGGTCCTGCTCCTGGGCGTCGGCGGCCTCCCGGTGCACCTTGCCCATTTCCAGGTTCTCATAGATCAGCTTTTCCAGAAGCTCCGTGCGTTTGGCCAGGCTGTCCTCGGCCAGCACAGCGTAGCGCTCGGCGTTGGAGTTGAGCATCCAGGGCGACATAAGCACCGCCGCTTCCCCGATGCTCTCCCATTGGGCCACGAAGCCCCGGGCCGCCTGGCCCCACTGGAAGCCCTCGGCAAACTGCAGCATCGCCGCCTTCACGGCCCGCAGCTTTTTCCGCGCCTCCTCCGGGTCCAGATCGTCGATATCGCTGCGGCGGGAGAGGCTCAGGTCGATCGTGTGGTCCCGGTAGACCGCCACGTCGTCCAGGTTCACCCGGTTGCCCGTGCGCAGCAGCAGATAGCCGTTGGGGCTCACCTCGGTGATCGTGGCCTTAAGGCCGATGGGATAGAAGCTGTCAGCCTCGAAGTCCTCCCGCTTCTGATCCTCCTTCGCCACGATCAGCACCAGCTTCTCCTCGGCCGCCGGCTCCCTGCCGGTGAGCTTCTGATAGAGCTCGGTCTTGAGGTATATGTTGGCGTCGGGGACGATGAGAATATTATAGATGGGAAGTACGGTCATATCGTTTTCCTCCATATGTCAGATTTGCCAGACATTAGCACTCTGCGCTTTTGAGTGCTAAGTCCTGGGTGAAAAGAGAGGCATCCGGGTAAAGGATGCCTGATTTCCTGCTGTCCATACCATAGCACCGAGGTAGGAATTTGTCAAGCGCGTTCACAAATTGTTTTCATTCAAGTGAATTGGATGCAATTGATAGGCATCAGGCATTAGGCAACAGGCATCAGAAGATGCGTCATGTACGTTATCGCCGTAGGGGCGGGGCTTGTCCCCGCCCATTTAGGTCAATCGCATGATCGGGTTGACGGGCGACCGCAAGGGTCGCCCCTACGTCTCTATTGCCTATTGCCTGATGCCTTGTTGAATTTCCCTCACTGACGTGATAGACTGCAGACAATAACGGTTACAATAGGAGGGAACCGCCATGCTGCCCAAAGACCCGATGCTGCTTTTGAGCGTCGTCAATACCAAGCTGCGGGATGACTATGACTCCCTGGAGGCCCTGTGCGAGGATCTGGGGGAGGATGAGGAGGAGCTGAAAGAGCGCCTCGCTGCCGTCGGCTTTGTCTATCAGCCCCAGCTCAGACAATTCCGATAAGCAGGCGCAGACAATTCTGCCCTTGTATTTTCCCGCGCTTTTTGCTAAAATACTGTTTAATATGGGGGTGAGTGTGATCAGCGCATGGCAGGAGATTCGAAACGGCTTTGATTTCAGCTATTTGCTGAGCTTGCTGCTGAGCGTCGTGCCCTCTCTTTTGTGCATCACGCTCCATGAGCTGAGCCATGGTTTGGTGGCCTATAAACTGGGCGATCCCACGGCGAAGAACGCCGGGCGCCTGACGCTCAATCCCCTCAAGCACCTGGACCCGATCGGCCTTCTCATGATGATGACGGTGCATGTGGGCTGGGCCAAGCCCGTGCCGGTGAACATGTTCCGATTCAAAAATCCCAAGCGCGGCATGGCCATCACCGCCCTGGCGGGACCGGTGAGCAATGTGCTCATCGCCATCGTCTTTCTCGCCCTCTACGGCGTGCTCTATCGGCCGCTTCAGGGCAGCGCGGCGGGGGATTACCTGCTCAGGATGATCGACCTCACGGCCATCATCAGCCTCGGGCTCGCCATCTTCAATCTGCTGCCGATCCCGCCGCTGGACGGCTCCAAGGTGCT
>CACYOR010000001.1 GCA_902775985.1 Oscillospiraceae bacterium | reverse complement strand
CCTCGCAGTAGCTGTCCTTCACCATCTCGTAGATAAAACTCCAGTCGATGGCGTTCTCCAGTTTGCGTACAAGATGATCTTCCGGCACCAGCTCGTCCAGACTCGTGAACTCGATCTGATCCCGATTCATGCCTCCATCTCGTGTCATCATGCGCCTCGCCCCCCTCTTATCCCTATTCTACCATAACAAGGTACCCATAGAAAGTGCTTTCGCACTCCCTATGGGTACTTTGTCTACAGGCTGAGCCGACCTTTTCAGGTCGGCTTGCTTGGTTGGCTTTAACGTCTTCAGCGACGATTCTTTATGGTGTTGATCAGCGAGTCGCTTGTGACACGGCTTGCGTGCAGCTGCGTTGCGATGGCTGCGGCAAAATCCATAAACACGACAAACCACAAACTGCTATATCCAATCATGCTCAAGAAAATCAAAATTGCTTTCACAGCAAAAGCCAAAACCGCATTCTCGGTTGCAATCTCATACATACGTCTGCAAATCTGAATGGCAAACGGCAGACGATCCAGCTTATCGGCCGGAATCAGGGCGTCGGCGTACTTCCCTTTTTTGCTGATCCGAACGTCAACATCGGCTCCGCTGTGAGCTTCAAAACCGTTGGCATAGACATACATCGTATGATTCTGAGTATTCTGCGCCATTTCGGAAAGCAGCTGCAATTTCTTTTCGGTATCGCATTCGCCATACACTTCATGGAAATTGAGCATGTCGCCAAAGCGTTCGCTTTCCGCATTTTCATCCTCTGTGAACAGGACGCAGCGCTGGATTCCGAGTTCATGCATGTCATCAGCAAGTTGACGGGCACCGTCGTTCAGGGAATCGGAAACGACAATCTGACCCACATACCGTCCGGCAACCGTCATGTAATATGCAGCACCGTTTTCCGGTCTATCCTGCGGGATGCGCACACCTTTCTCGGTAAAATAGGTTCCGCTTGCCAGAACAACAGGATTCCCGGCCACATTCAATTCAACACCGCTTCCCGGAATCTCCTTGAAATCAGAGATCACGTCCAGCTTATAGTCGCTATTATAGGCTGCGCTGATCGCACGGGCAAATGGCTGCTCCGAGTAGTAAACGGCATGGGCGGCGAAATTCATAAAGGTGCGCTGGTCGATCAGATTGGATTGGATTGAAAGAATGTGCGGCTCGCCCTCAGAGAATACACCGGTTTTATCAAAGACAGCCACGTTTGTTGAAGCGGCATCTTCCATAGCCGAGGCTTTCCGAAAAACAATCCCCTGCTGGCCGGCAAAGCAAATGGCAATAAGCGCGGTCAAGGGCATGGCTGCAATCAGCGAAGCCGGGGTGCATACAAGCAAAATCATGAGCGCACGGTGGATGGAGACCCGATAATTATAGTCACCAAGGAACGGAAGAACAATGGCGTACACCAGAGCAAGCACCATGGTATACTTCAAAATTCTGCCGCCATTGTGCAAAATAGTGTCGGATAGGCGGAGCTCACAGGGCTCTTTCTCTTTGATAATCTCCTTCAGGCTTGCACTAATGTCCTCATCACAGTCGTCAAGCATATCGCTGGCAGTCTTTCTTGTCTTTCTGTCCACAAAAGAAAGCGCTATCAATCCCACCTGATAGACAAGCACCAATGCAGCGCCCTCTGCGGCGTATCCGATCACAAAGGCAATGACTGCAGAAGAAATGAGAATCAGAGAAGTGGCAAAGAAGTCTTTCCTCTCTACAGAATTGACAGCGTCTATCAGCAGATCAAATCCAGAAATGATGAGAGAAACGGCGAGCAGCACGATTCGAACGACAGTGGGCATTTTCACAAGGACAGCAACTGCAAAAAAGATTGCAGCTACCACCATGCGAATGGCAAGAATGTTGTTTGTCTTCCCCACTTCCCTGTCGATATGAAGCGATTGCAGCAAAGAGCGGATCGATTTGTTACTCAACTTTGCCACCTCCGATGAATTCTTTATTTCTAATCCTATGGGTTAATGACCTGGCTCAGGCCTTGCCGTCGGAACCAAGAACGTGGACGATCTTGTGAGCGACCATATCCTTGACCGCCTGACGTGCGGGCTTCAGATACTGACGCGGGTCAAAATGATCGGGATGCTCGGCAAAGTACTTGCGGATGTTGCCGGTCATGGCCAAACGAATGTCAGAATCGATATTGATCTTGCAGACAGCCAGCTTGGCCGCTTCGCGCAGCTGATCCTCGGGAATGCCGATAGCGTCGGGCATGTTGCCGCCGTACTGGTTGACCATCTTGACAAACTCCTGAGGAACGGAAGACGAACCGTGCAGAACAATGGGGAAACCGGGCAGACGCTTGATGCACTCTTTCAGCACGTCGAAGCGCAGCGGAGGCGGAACCAGAATGCCGTCGGCATTGCGGGTGCACTGGGAAGCCTTGAACTTGTAGGCGCCGTGAGAGGTGCCGATGGCGATCGCCAGAGAGTCGCAGCCAGTGCGGGAGACGAACTCCTCAACCTCTTCCGGACGGGTGTAGCTCTCATGACCATGCTCGACCGAGACTTCATCCTCAACACCGGCCAAGGTGCCGAGCTCAGCCTCGACGACAACGCCATGATCGTGGGCATATTCAACAACCTGACGAGTCAGCGCAATGTTTTCTTCAAAAGACTTGGAAGAGGCGTCGATCATAACGGAGGTGAAGCCACCGTCAATGCAGGACTTGCAGAGCTCAAACGTGTCACCATGGTCAAGATGCAGAGCAATGGGGATCTCCGGGTTCTCAATAACAGCAGCTTCCACCAGCTTGACAAGATAGGTATGGTTGGCATAGGCGCGAGCACCCTTGGAAACCTGAAGAATAACGGGGCTTTTCAGCTCGCCAGCAGCTTCGGTAATGCCCTGGACGATCTCCATATTGTTTACGTTGAACGCACCGACAGCATAGCCGCCATCATAGGCTTTTGCGAACATTTCTTTTGTGCTGACAAGAGGCATTTTATAATTCTCCTTTAAAAAAAATTACGCAATTTTTGTTGCTTTCCACTATTTACAAAATTGCTTTTATATTATATGCTCAAAATGTGGCATAATCAAGAAGCACATTAGACAAAACGAAAAAAAATTTATGAATGTGGAGGCATTTTCTTCATGAGCGAAAAACTGATCGGTTCCTGCATCTTCGGCCAGTCCGGCGGTCCTACTGCAGTCATCAACGCAAGCGCCTACGGTGTGATCCGCGCGGCATTGGACGCGGAAGAGATCACCAAGGTTTACGGCGCGGCCCATGGCATCAAGGGCGTTCTCGAGGACAAGCTGTACGTCATGGATGAGGAAGACCCCAAAGAGCTGGAGCTCCTGCTTCACACGCCCTCTTCGGAGCTTGGTTCCTGCCGCTATAAGATTGCGGATCCTGAGGTCGACGATACCGATTATAAACGCATCCTTGAGATCTTCAAGAAATACAATGTTCGTTACTTTTTCTATAACGGCGGCAACGATTCCATGGATACCTGCAACAAAATCAGCCGTTACATGGAATCCGTCGGCTATGCGTGTCGCGTGATGGGCGTCCCCAAAACCATCGACAACGATCTGTTCGGCACGGATCACTGCCCCGGCTTTGCCAGCGCTGCCAAGTATATTGCCACTTCCTGCATGGAGATCAACAAAGACGCCCGCGTCTATGACACACCGATGGTCACCATCGTGGAAATCATGGGTCGTCATGCCGGATGGCTGGCTGCCAGCGCCGCGCTTGCGACCGAGTTTGGTTCCGGCCCGGATCTGATCTATCTGCCTGAGACCGATTTTGATCTGGAAAAGTTCCTTGCCGATATTGATAAGGTTTTGAAGGCCAACGACGGCAAGGTACTCGTTGCGGTCTCTGAAGGCATTCATTATGCGGACGGCAGCTTTGTCTCGGAAGCCAAGACCTCTGCGACCGATGGTTTCGGCCATGCACAGCTGGGCGGCCTGGCTACTCTGCTGGCGAGCATCGTCAAAGAGCGCACCGGCGCTAAGGTACGCGGCATCGAGTTGAGCCTGCTGCAGCGTTGCGGCGCTCACCTCGCTTCCGCCACCGACGTCAACGAGGCCTGCGGTGCCGGCAAGGAAGCCGTTGAGCAGGCCGTGAAGGGCGTTACCGGTAAAATGGTTGCCTTTAAGCGCGAGTATGTCGACGGAAAGTACACCTGCCGTTATGAGCTTCTCCCCCTCTCCTCCGTGGCCAATTTCGAAAAGAAGGTTCCGCTGGAGTGGATCAATGAAGAGCAGAATGGCTTGAAGCATGAGTTTATTGATTACGTTCTGCCTCTGATTCAGGGTGAGCCTGCCCTTCCTCGGGAGAATTCCCTGCCCCGCTACGCCCGGCTCAAGAAAGTCCTCGCCGAGTAATTCTGTATTCTAAAAACCGGCGCTGTCGCTCAACACGGCAGCGCCGGTTTTTGACAGGTGATCTGCATGATAACGTTACAGGAATCCTATTTGTCAGTTCGATCTGGTTCGTCCTCCAGTTACGGCGGAAATCAAATGCAGTCAAACGATCCGATCATTCGAAAATGCGGCTGCGGTCCGGTAGCCGCGATGGACACGCTTTGGTATTTGGAACATCGCGGGCAGACAGACAGTCAAATGTCAAATGTCTCTTGACAAATACAATATCGAGCTCCATGCCTTGACAAGGCGGTATTTTCCTCTGATTCCGCCGTTTGGGATCAATGGCGCTTTTTTTGTTGTGGGAATGAACTGTCTACTTCGAGAGCGCAAAATTCCCTATCGTGCCGTTTGGATGTTGTCGGGGCAAAAACTCTGGGACCGTGTCGAGGAAATGCTGCGTCGGGATTTACCGGTCATTCTTTCTGTCGGACCGAATTTTCCCGCTTTCTGGGCGAATGACCGTCTCCCCTTTTATGTTCGAACCGTAGACGGTGTGTTTCGGAAAGCTGCGGCCACGAAAGGCCATTATGTCACGGTTACGGGCCTTGACGGCAATTGGGTTCAAATCTCTTCCTGGGGGCGGAGATTATACATCAATCGGACGGAATACATGCTTTATACACGTAAACATAGCAATTTTGTTTTTAGTAATATCCTGTATTTAAGGGCATGATAAAACAGGGCCGTCTTTTGAGACCGCCCTGTCAATTCTTTTCGTCCCTTATCCGTGTCATTCGCATTAAGAGACTTGCTGCGCCAAAACGATGTTCAGGGCGGCACCAAGATAAATGATCTGGCAGACAAGATAAAGCCAGAACATCAACAAAATCACCGAGGCAAGCGAACCGTAGACCAAGGGGT
This sequence comes from Oscillospiraceae bacterium, assembly GCA_902775985.1. Classification (GTDB taxonomy): domain Bacteria; phylum Bacillota; class Clostridia; order Oscillospirales; family Oscillospiraceae; genus Limivicinus. The sequence continues at coordinate 184,539 of CACYOR010000001.1, read as the reverse complement.
AGCGGGTCGAAACACCGATGAAGTTTGAAAAAACCAGGGTCATCAGGACGAGCCCAAGGGTGGAAAACAGGGCACCGGGAGCTGTCTTATAGTGGAAGCCGTGGGCTTTTGAGAATGCATAAACGACCCACAGCAGCAGAAAGCTGATGGCAGCGAGAATCAGGTATCGGATCCAGCTCCAGGATCTGCTGATATCGATAAAGGGCAGGTATCCGTTAATCAGATCCAGGATGTCCCTGCTTGTGAACACGACTAGAACAGCAAAATAAATAGCCCCCATAAAAAGCAGGGAGAAACCGACACTGAACAGGAAATACCAGATTCCTTGATAGCGTTTGCGGCCCTGCATTTCGCCTATCGTCGCCTGAAGCGTGCGGATGGCCGCGGAAGCCGGCACCACCAGAGCCAAAAGCCCGGCAACAAGAATCCCGGAATTGTTGTTCACAGCAATATGGATCAGAAAGTTTTGAAGCATGACTGTCGCGTTGCTGCTTAAAAACTGTCCGACAAAATTGAGGATCCGCATACTCTGATTGAAATTATAACCCAGTAGAGAATTCAGACAGATGATGAGCGGGAAGAATGTCATGGTTAAATAATAAGACAGGCCGGCCGCGGCACGTGGGATCTGACTGCGGTTGTAGAGCTCAAACAGCTTCCGAAGGATCTGTGCACATTGTTTCACTTCTCCGCCTCCCTATTCCTTGGAATTTCTGTATTTTAATATATTCGATTCAAAGCTGCAATATACGAAAGGGATAAAATGCGCAAATACAAGAACGAGACCGGTGAAAGAAAACAAAGGGACTTTTCGGTTGAATTCTTCTTTGAATAGAGATATGATAAAGACAATTTATAAGGAGGTTGTTTTCATGGACATTCAACTGCATGATATCGAAATAGCGGCCGAGCGATTAGCCCCGATTCTGCATCATACCGAGTTGGATCTCTCTTCTACCTTTTCCAAAATGACCGGAGGCCGGATTTATCTGAAGTGTGAAAACCGTCAGAAAACCGGTTCTTTCAAAATTCGCGGAGCAAGCAATAAAATCGCGGCCCTTCTGGAAGCCGGAAACCGGGGGCCTGTCGTGGCCTCTTCCGCAGGAAACCATGCCCAGGGCGTGGCCTATGCGGCTTCCCGCTTTGGCATCCCGGCGACCATCGTTATGCCCAAGACAGCGCCGATCGCAAAGGCGCAGGCCACCGAAGGCTATGGCGCCAAAGTTGTTTTATCGGGCGACTGTTACGATGATGCCTATGCACGCGCCCGTGAGATCTGTGAAGAAGAGGGGGCCACCTTCCTCCACCCCTACAACGATTTGGACGTAATCGCCGGTCAGGGCACACTGGGTCTCGAGATCTTGTCTGACCTTCCCTATGTCGACGTCATTATCGTTCCCGCGGGCGGCGGCGGTCTTCTGGCCGGTGTGGCTTCGGCTGTCAAGCTCATTAATCCCCGCGTGAAAGTCTATGGTGTCCAGGCGGAAGGCGCTGACGCGATCGCTCAGAGCTTTGCGCAAAAAAAGCTTGTCACGACCGAGACGGCTTCCACAATTGCCGACGGAATTGCCGTAAAGGCTCCCGGCGATATTACGGTGGATATCATAAACCGCTATGCTGATGGCGTGGTGACGGTCTCTGAAAGCGAAATCGCAAACGCAATCCTTCTTCTGATCGAGCGCTGCAAGCAAATTGTGGAACCAGCCGGTGCGACGCCACTCGCCGCTGTTCTGAGCGGGAAAATCGATGTCAAGAACAAGCGTGTGGTCTGCGTCATGTCGGGTGGCAACATCGATGTCAGCTTTATTCAGTCGATCATTGAACGCGGTCTGGTCGCGCGGCATCGCCGCATCAAGTTCCTCGTCAAGCTGGTCGACCGTCCGGGCAGCCTTGTGCAGCTTCTGAAACTGCTCGCCGACGCCGGCGCCAATATTTTAACGGTCGAGCACGACAAACTCAATCCCAGTCTCAACCCCAATGAGACAAGCGTCCACATTGCCTGTGAAGTCGGCGGTGAAGACCATGGCAAATCCGTCATTGAGCAGCTCACTGCAAACGGATATGCCGTTGAATTAGAATAAAACGTGAGGAGAAATAACATGAAAGCCGTTTCAACCGAAAAAGCACCGGCCGCTATCGGCCCCTATTCTCAGGCCCAGATCGTTGGCAACATGGTTTACACCTCCGGTCAGATACCCATTATCCCGGAAACTGGTGAGCTCGCCGTCGGTTTGGAAGCACAAGCCCATCAGGTCTTCAAGAACCTGTCCGAGCTGTTAAAAGCGGCCGGCTCCGATATGAGCAAGGCTGTCAAAACGACAGTATTCATTCAGCATATGGACGATTTTGGCGCAATCAACGCGATCTACGCCCAGTATTTTACTGAGCCCTTCCCGGCTCGTTCCTGCGTGGAGGTCGCCCGCCTTCCCAAAGATGTGCTTCTGGAATGTGAAGTGATCGCTGAACTCTGATCTCCCGGACATAAAAAAGCTCCCCCTAAATGGAGGAGCTTTTTCTAATCCAATTTTATTTCGAATTGAAGATTTTGAAGATGCTGTCAAACGGATCCTCGGCGGGATCGGAAGCGGGAACCTCCATGGGGGGATCGTTCTCCAGCGGAGGAGGAACCGCGGAGGCAGCGGATGCCTTTTCAGACGCCGTGGTGAACAGCCCCTGCGGCCGGGAAACAGGACGCGCCGCCGGAGCGGCCTGTGCTTCCACGTTCTCCTTGTTTTCATCAAAGCCGGTGGCGATAACCGTCACGCGGATCTCATCCTGCATGCTCTCGTCAAAGGTGGCACCGAAGATGATATTGGCGTCGGGATGGGCAGCCTCCTGCACCAGATTGGCAGCGGCTTCCACATCTTCCAGACCCATCTCTTCCGAACCGGTGATGTTGATAAGAACACCGTGGGCACCATTGATGGAGGTCTCCATCAGGGGGCTGGCAACCGCCATACGGGCGGCGTCTTCCGCCTTGCCCTTGCCTGCGGCATGGCCAACGCCCATGTGAGCATAGCCGGCGTTCTTCATAACACAAGTCACATCAGCAAAGTCAAGGTTGATGAAGCCGGTATTCTTGATAAGATCGGAGATGCTGGTAACAGCCTGACGAAGAACGTCGTCCGCAATTTCAAAGGCGTTAGCCAGGGTGACCTTCTGATCGGTCGCAAACTTCAGGCGGTCATTCGGAATGATCAGCAGAGAATCGACCCGTCCAAGAAGCTCCTTAATACCGGCATTGGCCTGATCCATACGGCGCTTGCCCTCAAACTTAAAGGGCTTGGTCACAACACCAACGGTCAAAATGCCCGCTTCACGGGCGATTTCGGCAACGGTGGGAGCAGCGCCGGTCCCGGTGCCGCCGCCCATACCGGCGGTAAGAAAGACCATATCCGCGTCTTCAATGGCCTTTGCGATGTTATTGCGGCTTTCCTCCGCGGAACGCTTGCCTATCTCGGGATCCGAACCGGCACCCTGTCCATGAGTCATCTTTTCACCGATCTGGATTTTCTGATCGGCATTGGAAACAGCCAAGGCCTGCTTATCGGTGTTGATGGCAATAAACTCGACCCCCTGGGTACCGGCCTTCACCATACGATTTACCACGTTGTTACCGGCGCCGCCGATACCAACCACCTTGATTGTTACAACATTTTCCGGACCAGCTTCGGCTTTAAAGTCCATACAATTGCCTCCCTATCTATAGTCAGAGCACGTATCTCGTGATAACCAAAAATTTCAGTATCCCTATATTATTACATTTTCTTGCAATGGTCAATAGCTATTTACATTTTTGTGAAAACTTTTGTCGTTCTTTTGTAATAGGAACTAGTTAGGACTAAAATGCGCGGTGCTGCCGTCCGAGACGTTGATGACTCCAACATCTCCTGCTTTCAGCTTTTCCAAAACGGAAACGAACATACCAAATTTATACTCCAATTGGTGATTCGAGCCGAGAACAACGGTGAAACGGTTGTCATAGCTGAACTCCGGGCTCCTCGGATTGCTGAAATCGATTTTCTCCACGTGAGCGGTCAATCCGCGACCTTCGATCTGATCCAGAATCCCAGCCAGAAATTCGACCTGTTCCGGGTCCTGATCCTCTGTCTGCATCTGCTCACCAATCATCAAGGTACCGGGCTTGATCCCAACGACCGCAATCAAGGCCTCGGTCTCCCCTTCCGCCGCCTTACCCAGCACCTTGCAGCGATGGTCCAGAGTCCACTGTTCATCGCCAAGCTCCAGATAGGCCAAAGCCGTACTCTCCTCCACGGTGATCACAACTTTGTTTGGAAGACTGCGCTCCACCGCGACATCTTCTACATAGGGGAGCTTGGAAAGAGCGCGGGATATGGCTGCGATACGGTCAAAGAAAAAGAGGTTATCCCCCTCTTCGATTGCACTGGCACGAATGATCTCTTCATCCGTATAGTGAACGTTACCCTCTACCTGGATGTTGGATACGCGGAAGAACACGCTCATAACAAAGATCGCCGCCACGATAGCGATCGCGAACATCAGCGGACCGCTGAAGCTGCTCCGGCGGCGCGGTTTTCGGTTTTCGCCTCGTTTGTTTTGGGGAGGCTGACTTGTATGCATACTGGATGCCATAACAATCTCCTTCTTTGGTAGCTTCAATATTCCAGATAAACATCCGCGCCAAGCGCGCGCAGACAGTTGTCAAAGCGCTCATAGCCGCGCGTGATATGCCCATCGTCACAGATTACCGTCTCACCTTCTGCGGCAAGTCCCGCCACGATCATGGAGGCGCCTCCACGAAGATCCGTCGCCGTCAGGGACGCCCCATGGAGACTGGGGACGCCAAAAATCTCTGCCGTCTGCCCCGAGCAGACGATCTTGGCGCCTAAGCGCTGCAGCTCAGGCACCTGGCGGAAGCGGTTTTCAAATATGGTTTCGCGGATTTTGGTCCTACCCTCCGCCTTTAACACGGCAGCCATCAGGACAGGTTGGGCATCTGTCGGGAAACCGGGATAGGGCTCCGTAATCACAGGGCCGATTCCCCGCAGTTTCGCGTCAGATCGGATGCGAAGCGCATAATTACTTTTTATTATATCACAGCCTGCCTCGTTTAGGAAGTGCAGAACCGTAGAAAAATGTCCGGGATCGATGCCTCGAAGCTCGATATCCCCTCCGGATGCGGCAAGAGCGCAGGCAATTGTGGAAGCAACGATTCGATCCGGTATAATCCTTTGCACGACGTCCTTTTCCTTGTGACGGCCGATAATGCATATCGTATCGCTGCCCGCCCCATGGATTTCCACACCGGCAGCAGACAGGAAATCCTGTAACGCCTTGATTTCCGGCTCCCGAGCGGCACCATATATTCGGGTTTCCCCTTTCGCTGCGCAGGCAGCCAGCATGGCGTTCTCCGTCGCGCCCACACTGGGAAAAGGCAGCCGGATATCTGCTCCATGAAGCCCGGAGGCCGTACAATGGAGCTCACGCCCATTTTCTTCAATCTCTGCTCCCATCTGACGCAAGGCCATAAGGTGCAGATCGATCGGTCTTTTCCCCAGATGACAGCCTCCCGGCAGGCTTAAGTTGGCTTCTCCGCAGCGGGCAAGCAGCGCGCCCATAAAAATAACAGAGGAGCGCATTTCCTCCATCAATCGGTTGGGAATATAGCAGCCGGAGAGTCCTGTGGAATCTATGTAAACGCTTTGCTTCTCCTGTATAACACGGCAGCCAAGATGCCGAAGAATGCGGAGAGCAGCATCCACATCACGCAGTTCAGGGATATGATGCAGCTCACAGCGCATTGGAGCCAGAATCGAGGCCGCCAGAATCGGCAGCGACGCGTTTTTGGATCCCTGCACCTGGCACGTTCCGTTCAGGCGGTTTCCTCCGCGAATATGCCAAATCTCCATTGATGTACCTCCCGTGCCAATGTTCATGCCATCCTATGCACAGGAGCTTATTTTGGTTATTTAACCTTCCATCGCAGAAAACCGCAGCGGGCTGATCAAAGCAGCTCGCTGCGGTCACGGTATGTTAGCTTTTTACGAGAGAACAACATAGACGATGCAAACAGTCTTCACACCATCCAGCTCGGCAAAAATACGGACGCCGCCGGTATTGGCCGGAAGAGCCTGAAAGCATTCCAGACTGACTTTATTGGGATCGGATTCATTCTCAATAAAGCGAAGCGCCCGCTGTGCATCGCTATCCATACTCCACACCACGGTGCCGGTGCTGTCTTCCTTTACCGGAACAGCAACGAGAGGAACGGTCTCCCCCACTTTCATGGTGAAATCCGGGAGCTTTTTGTCATTCAGCGCATAATGGATCTCAACGGTCTGCTCATCCTCAGTATAGGCCATCGATTCAGAGCCGATAACATGCACCATGCATTGGGCTTTGCCCCCATATACCTGAGCGTAGATTCTCACTCCGCCGCTGTTTTCCGGAAGCGGACCGACACAAACGACTTCACAGGCGGCCGGATCGCTCTCCGATGGATTGAATTTCAGCGCGCTCTCCCCATCCGGATCGGTTGACCATGTGACCTCAATCGGCAGATCGGCCGGAAGCACCGCAACTTTAAGCGGAACAGTTTCACCGATAAACATGGTAAAGTCTTCCAGCTTTTTCCCGGCATATTGGATGTCAATGGATTGGACCGTAGGCATGGCGGTCGGCTCCGGCGTGGGTTCAGGTGTCGGTTCTGGCGTGGATTCCGGCGTGGGTTCCGGTGTTGGGACCGCTTCTGTCCCACTGCCGCAGGCGCTCATTGAAACCAGCATGGCAAGCATAAGCACAAGACAAATGCCTTTCAAAAACATGTGTTTCATAGACGCTTCTCCTTTCTAAAAATGAATACAGCCGTTTCCTTCTGTTCTTTGACGTGCCGAATTCGCCCTCTATTCTACTGTAAAACGCTGTAAAAAGCAAGGGAAAACCGTCGAAAAAACGATAATCTGCCCCACATTTTCTTAAAATAAGAAAAAAATACTCATATTCTCCCCCACAGAATGTCCACATTTCAGCTTCTGCTCTTTTTTAGAACCGTTCGCGTTAAAACATCTGTATATGCAAAAATAGACAGAATATTCAAATTGTGTCCCGCTTTTTTCCTTTGTAAAAATGAGCCGAAGCAAAAATGCTTCGGCTCATTCTAATGAAAATGGATTTACTTTACACTAAACAGGAGTTCACCATAGGAGGGATACGGCCAATACGAAGCTGCCGTATGTGTCTCCATTTCGTCAATCACGATCCGCAGTTCATTCATAGCGGAAAAGACCGTATCTCTATAGAATTTTGCCTGCTCGAGAGAATCGCTGAAATTTTTAATTTCCAGGAGCGCGTCCTCCAGGGCTCTTGCCTTTATAACGGCTGTGGCGGTTAACGTACTCAGTTTCGCTGCGTTTTCCTCTTCAAAGCTTCGATCGATGTTTTCGTTCAAGGCCTTCTTCGACAGTGCTGTATCAACAAGCGATTTGGAATACGCGCTGGCTGCGGGAAGAATGTCTTTCCAGACCATATCAAGCATGGTGGATGCCTCAATATGGAGGACCTTGCAGTAATTGTCCAGCTTGATCTCATAACGGGCACGGATCTCGGTCTCCGAGTAAACCTTATGCCGCACAAAAAGGGCGATGTTCTTTTCGGCCAGATAATATGGCACGCAATCGGGAGTGGACTTCAAGTTCAGCAAGCCGCGGCTTTCCGCCTCTTTTACCCAGGAGTCGTCGTAGCCGTTCCCGTTAAAGATGATTCGCTTGTGTTCCCGTATCACACGCCGGATCAGATCATGCAGAGCCAGTTCAAAATCCTCGGCTTGCTCCAGAATATCCGCATACTGCCGCAGCGATTCGGCAACGACCGTATTCAGCACCACATTCGGGCCGGAGATAGACTGGGACGAACCGAGCATACGAAATTCAAATTTATTGCCTGTGAAAGCAAAGGGAGACGTTCGGTTTCGGTCCGTGGTATCCCGCGGAAACTTCGGCAGAACATGGACGCCGACCTTGATCAATTCCTTTTCGGTTCCACCATAGGGCTCATCGCGCTCAATAGCGGAAAGAATGCTCTCCAGCTCCGAGCCGATAAACATCGAAACAATTGCAGGAGGCGCCTCATTGGCACCGAGCCGGTGGTCATTGCCTGCAGACGCTACACACAGGCGCAACATATCCTGGTAATCATCCACAGCTTGGATCACCGCGCAAAGGAACAACAGAAACTGAGCATTTTCTGCGGGGGTATCGCCGGGCTCGAGCAGGTTGACGCCCGTGTTCGTGGAGATTGACCAGTTGTTGTGCTTGCCGCTGCCGTTGACGCCGGCAAAGGGCTTTTCATGGAGCAAACAGACCATATCGTATTTCTTAGCGATCTTCTGCATGAGCTCCATAGTAAGCTGATTGTGATCGGCCGCAATATTGGTTGTTGTAAAGACAGGTGCCAGCTCATGCTGACCGGGCGCCACTTCGTTATGTTCGGTCTTAGCCATGACGCCAAGCTTCCAGAGCTCCTCGTCAAGTTCCTTCATGAAAGCCTGCACGCGCTGTTTCAGGGTCCCGAAATAATGATCGTCCAGTTCCTGCCCTTTGGGCGGCTTGGCGCCAAAGAGAGTGCGACCGGTATAAATCAGGTCCTTTCGCTTCTCATACATATTTCGGTCGATCAGAAAATACTCCTGTTCCGGACCGACCGTCGTACGGATCGACGTTACATTCTCGTTGCCAAACAGCTTAAGGATCCGCATCCCCTGTCGGTTGATCGCTTCCATGGAGCGCAGCAGCGGCGTCTTCTTGTCAAGCGCCTGACCGCCGTAAGAGCAGAAAGCGGTCGGGATGCACAAGGTATTGTCCTTGATAAAAGCGTAAGACGTAGGATCCCAGGCGGTATAACCACGGGCTTCAAAGGTCGCGCGAAGTCCGCCGGAAGGGAAACTGGAAGCATCCGGCTCACCCTGAATCAGTTCTTTGCCGGAAAACTCCATGATAACGCGGCCGTCTTCAACCGGTGAGAGAAAACTATCATGCTTTTCGGCCGTAATACCAGTCATGGGTTGGAACCAGTGCGTAAAATGCGTGGCCCCCTTTTCAATGGCCCAGTCCTTCATGGCATTTGCCACCACCGTTGCCGCACTGCTGTCCAAGCGCTTTCCATCCTTCATGGAACGCTGCACCTGTCGAAATACCTCTTTGGGAAGCCGTGCGCGCATAACGCTGTCATTGAATACCATAGTACCAAAGATTTCTGTGACTGTGCTCATTTCATAGCCTTCTTTCCCGGAGAATAGGAAACGGCAAAAGTACCGCGCTTCATTGCACGACGCCTTTGCCGTTTGACAGGATGGATTATAGGGGAAAACTTACAATTTGTCAAGCCGATTCTTGTGCATAATGCGGATAAAGCTTATGATTTTCACTCGTCTTGCCTATTCTTCATAGGTTCGAATCAGGCGCAGCGCTACTTCCCGCCGGCTCTCCCCGGTATCCATCGCCGTTTTTTCGATATAGCGGTGTGCTTCCGACTCTGACATCTGCAGCCTTGAGATCAGCAGTAACTTAGCACGATTGACGAGCTTGGTATCGCCGAGCTTTTTCTGCAAGCTGTCCTCTCTGGCCTGCATGGCATACAGGCGATTGCTCATAGCCAAAAGCTGGGGAAACGCATGATTCAGTTCGCCTCGGTCCATGCATAAAAAACCATTTTCAACGCAGAAAGGCAACAACTCCAAAACCTCGCGTTCATCCCCCAGAAACAGCACCGCTGTGTAACCCATGAGTACAAAATCGGATAGGGCCTCCGCTTCGCTGCAGTCTGCAATGATCATATCCGGGTTACGCTCCAAAGCCTTAGGATTCAAGCGTGACGAGGTTTCAATCTGCGCAGAGCAATGAAACTGCGGAAGCAACCGCGCAAGTTGAACGGTTTGTATGCCAGTTCTTTCAGTCACCAGAATGCGATGCTTTCGTTCCACAGTTTTCACCCCCTGTTTTCATATTACAACGGAGCGGCTTTCCCGTCAATGAAGCGTGGGAAAATATTTCTTGACAAAGAGGAGAAAGCGCGTTAAGATTCAATACAACAAAGTGTTAAACCAGCGAGGAAGAGTAAGTAGCTTTCCATTCGTCTTGCAGAGAGTCACCGCGGTGCTGAAAGGTGATATTCGGATGGTCTGTGAATGGACTTCTGAGGGTGACCGAAAGCCCCAAAGGCAAGTAGCAGTCAACGGGTTTATCCGCTCCCGTTACCCGGCGGACTTGTATGATGGTACAAGATTGAGAGGATGCTTCGGCATCAATTTGGGTGGCACCGCAGGTTCGTTCCTGTCCCTAAGCGTGAGCAGTGGGACGGGATTTTTTGTTTTTAAGAGGTGAGCAGCATGTTTCTTCTATCCAGACGATGGCGGCCCTGACTTTACTATGTCCGAACCTATTCCTTGTTAACAGATACTTCAGGAGGTAATGATAATGAAAAAGATTCTTGCACTGTTGATGGCTGTTGCCATGATCGCCTCGCTTGCCGCCGCTTCAGGCTCTGCCTTTGCCGCGGATACTCAAAGCTTCAAAATCGCTATTGTCAAGCAGCTCGACCACGCATCTCTGGACGAAATTGCCAATGCCATTGCAGAGGAACTGGATGTTATTGCCGAAGAAAAGGGCGTGAAAATCCAGTATGAGATCTATTCCGGCCAGGGTGAGCAGTCCGTGCTTCAGCAGATCGGCACCCAGGCTGTCGCGGATGAGGTTGATGTCATCATCCCCATCGCCACGCTTGCCGCTCAGGTTATGGCGGCCGTCGCGGAAGACACGCAGACCCCGGTGGTCTACGCCGCGATTTCCGATCCGGAGGCGGCAGAACTCACGGAGATCGACTATGTCACCGGCACAAGCGACGCACTGAACACCGCCTACATTCTGGATATGATGCTCGCTCAAAATCCGGAACTGAAAACGGTTGGCCTTCTGTATTCGCTGAGCGAAGCCAACTCCCGCACTCCCATTGCCGAAGCCAAAGCCTATCTGGAGGAAAAGGGCATCGACTATATTGAGGCGACCGGCAATACCAACGATGAAGTGATCGCCGCCGCCAGCTCTCTGATCTCCGACAAGGTGGATGCCGTGTTTACCCCCACCGATAACATCATCATGGCGGCCGAGCTGGCCATCGCACCCAGCTTTATTGAAGCGGGTATCCCCCACTATACCGGCGCCGACTCTTTTGTCCGCAACGGCGCGTTTACCACATGCGGCGTCAACTACACCGATCTCGGTACAAAAACGGCAGACCTTGCCTATCGGGCGATCAGCGAGGGACTTGCTGAGCTTGAGGACTATTATCTGATGGACGGCGGGATCATCACGGTAAACACCGAAACTGCCGAAGAGCTTGGTATCGACTACAGCGTTTTTGCCGATATGGGCGAACTCGTTGAAGTGATTACAACCGAAGACTAAAACGACACCCTGACTCTAATACAATGACCGCTAAGCCCGGCTAAGCCGGGCTTCGTGTATGGGAGGCACAGAATGAGATTTATTCTGCAGACGACTCTGGAACTGGGCATGATGTATGCCCTGGTTTCCATGGCGCTGTTTCTCAGCTTTCGCGTCCTGGATATCGCTGATTTGACGACGGACGGCGCTTTTGTTCTTGGCATGGCCGTTTCTGTTACGGTTACGGCTTCCGGCCATCCTTTCCTCGGGCTTTTCGCTGCCATGCTGGCCGGCGCTGCCGCTGGCTGTGTAACGGCGATTCTCCAGACCAAGTTGGGCGTCCCATCTATCCTTGCGGGAATCGTAACCAACACCGGCCTTTATACGGTCAACCTGATGGCGATGGGCTGGACATCCAACGCCAACATTTTGAAGCAGCGCACGATTTTTACTCTCTTTAAGGCGCTTGGCATCGGTGGGCGCTGGTACTCTTTGATTCTCGCAAGCTGCATTACCGTGCTGGCCGGAGTGCTTCTCGTCTGGTTTCTCGGAACGCGGATCGGCCTTTCGCTCCGCGCAACCGGCGATAATCCGGATATGGTACGCGCCTCCTCCATCAATCCCACGCACACCATCACCATCGGACTGTGCATCGCCAACGCGCTCACAGCGCTCTCAGGCGCCGTGGTTGGGCAGAGTCAGCGCTCGGCCGATATTAACGCCGGAACCGGCATCGTTGTTGTAGGGCTCGCCTGCTTAATCATTGGTGAAACAATCTGCCGCCGCGGCAGCATCCGCCGCGGCGTGATTGCCACGGTTGTGGGCAGCATTGTCTATCGCTTTATTTACGCGTTGGTGTTGAAAACCAAAATTGTACCCATCGAATGTCTGAAGCTGGTGACCGCGTTTATCGTCGGACTTGCCATTGCCATGCCGACAATTCGCTCCTGGATTTCATTCCAGCGCCGTAAGGCACATTCCGCTGCAGGGAGGGATCTCTGATATGCTTGATGTTCAGAACATCTCCAAAACCTTTAATCCCGGAACCGTTAACGAGAAAAAGGCGTTATCCGGGTTAAGCCTCCATTTGGACAAAGGCGAATTCGTTACCATTGTCGGTTCAAACGGGGCCGGTAAGTCAACCTTATTTAATGCGATTTCCGGAAGCTTTTTCGTGGATGAAGGTCATATCGCCTTGAACGGCAAGGATATCACCTACGTCCCCGAGCACAAACGCAGCAGAGTGATCGGCCGTCTGTTTCAGGATCCTCTCCGTGGAACAGCTCCTCATATGACCATTGAGGAGAACTTGTCTCTTGCCTATCTTCGTACGAATCGCTCCAAGGCTGCCTTTTCCCATGTCAGCAAGCAGGAAAAAGCCTTTTTCCAGGAACGCCTTGCTCTTCTGGATATGGGACTTGAAAACCGCATGCAGCAGCCGGTCGGACTTCTCAGCGGCGGACAGCGCCAGGCGCTGACGCTTTTGATGGCTACACTGACACCCCCGGACCTTCTCTTGCTTGACGAGCATACGGCCGCTCTGGATCCGGCCACGGCCGAAAAGGTTCTGCAGCTTACCGACTCGGTCATCGCAGAGCACAAGATCACCTGTCTCATGGTGACACATAACATGAGCCAGGCGCTCAGTCTTGGAAACCGCACCTTGATGATGGCTGACGGTCGAATCATTCTGGACCTGTCGGGACAAGAGCGCGCCGGCATGAGTGTCGAGAGCATGGTTGAGCGTTTTCGAGTCCAGGCCGGTCAGGCACTGGATAATGACCGTATCCTGCTTTCCTGAGCCAATTTGAATATCAAATGATGGGAAGCCATGCGATCGCATGGCTTCCCATCATTTGATGTGTAATAAATGGATTTTAATGCTCCGGCCAGGGGATCCTCTCGGTTTCATTCTTGACCAGGAACGCCTTCCTGGAAAACCAAGCCATCGGAGAATCCGACAAGGAATCAGAATAGAATTCATCCGGTGTCTGTCCCGGGTATTCTTTCAAAAAACGACAAACCTTCTGGACGTCGTGGCAATTATCGCCGATGATTTTCCCGGTGTGTGGATCCATACGTGTTGCAATCAGGGCAACACCCAGTTTCTCCGCGATGGGACGGAGCAGAAACTCCGGCGAGGCCGAGAGTATCAAATCGTCCTTTCGCTGCTGCTTTATATACCATTCTGCAATCCTGCAGGAATTTTCAGCCCAAAACTCGGCCACAACCTGATCAATATTGTCGATCCGCGAAAGAAAAGAAAAAACGCTCTCTTTCAATTCTTTCGTATCAGTCTGCTTGAGCAGCCGCCGTATCCCATTCCAGAACATCATAGGAAGCGACCGAGATACTGCCCTCGGGTAATGGCGGAGACAATACAGCACAAAGCAGTAGGAGCTGTCAGGGAAGAAAATCGTCTGATCGAAATCGTATACATTCATACGAGCATCCTCTTATTACTGAATCATAAAGCATCTCAGCGCGTTGAGAGAGACAAGGCAGCTGGCAAGTGTATCAACGATGGATGCCGTCAGGATAGGCAGAACACCGCACAGAGCCAAGACAAGCAGCACCAGCTTCATCGCAGCGGCAAGAATCAGGTTTTCCTTAATGATGCGATCAGAACGCACCGCAATGCGAAGCGCATCCGGAACCCGAAGGATGTCCTCATCTATCAGAAGAACTGAGGCGGCGGATGTGGACTCGTTCATCCCCATAGCGTCCAGCGCGATTCCCACATCAGCGCTTTCAAACAGAGCGGAATCATGGAAGCCATCTCCCACATAGGCGAGGCTCTCCCCTTTTCCCAGGCCCTTTCGCAGGAAGCTGACAGCAGAGAGCTTATCCTCCGTGCTGAGCTCCGTCTTGACCATGTCAAAATTCAAGGAGCGAGCCAAAGGAGCCGTGACAGAGCGCACATCTCCTGTCAGCATTACGATATCGTCAACGCCCTCGCTGCGGAGTTCTTCAATAGCGTCAAAGGCGCCTTCCCGAATCTTGTCGGCAAGCAGGATATGACCCCAGTATTCGTTCTCCACAGCGACATGGACGGCCGCACCGCTGCGGGAGGGCACCTGAAACCAGATCCCGTGTTCTTCCAGAAGCGCCGCATTGCCGACATAGACATGCTTTCCGTCAATAAAGGCTGTAACGCCGCGCCCAGGGATCTCTTCAATCTCCAGGACCTTCTCCGAATCTTCCGCCGTCCAGCCGGCAGCCTGTTTGATGGCGAGTGCGATCGGATGACGCGAAGAGCTCTCCGCAGCGGCGGCAACGGCGAGCAGGTCTTTCTCTTTAACCCGGTTGGCTACAACATCCGAGATCGTATAGTTGCCGTCTGTAATCGTTCCCGTTTTACCGAAGATCAGTGTTTTGGTATGGGAGAGCTTCTCCAGGACCGTTTTACTTTTTATCAGAATACCGCCGCGGGATGCGCGGGTCATGGCGCCAAGATAGGCAACAGGGATGGAGAGAAGCAGTGAGGCCGGTGAGGCAAGCAGCAGAAGGATGGCAGCTTTCTGAAAGGCGGGGCGCCATGCATGAGAAAAGAGAGGTACAATCAGGCCAAAAATGAAGGTCAGGCAGAGAAGCGCCGGCGCGAGGAAAGCGGAATAAAACTCAATTCTATCCTCAAGCCAGGTCTTCTCTTTTTCCGTATCGGACAAAGACCGCAGATGGCGGGCCATAGAAGAATCATCAAAACTGCGGAGAGCTTTGACGCGCAGTTCTTCCCCGCGATTGATGCACCCGGACATCACCTCATCCCCTGCTCCGATCGGACGTGTTGTCTCACTTCCGTTAAAAACAGAGGTGTCGATGGGACCTGCTCCATCCAGGATCACCGCATCCACCGGAAACGCTTCATTCTGTTTTACAAGCAGCACATCCCCTTTTATCACTTCTTCCGGGACGATATCCATCACGCCATATTCCTCTTCCACATGCGCCGTTTCCGGGAGAATATCGCGCAGGAAATCCACACTCCGAGCGCTCCGGACAATTGCATAGGCGGATACAAGACGCGCAAGCTGCCCCAGAATGACGATCAGGGCTGCCGCTGCCGGCTCACGCGCCGCAAAAGCAGCCAGAGCAGCCAGCAGTATCAAGCAATCTTCGTCCGGCAGTCTCAGGCGAAGGATGCGTTCAAAAGCATGGCGTAGGATAGAAAAACCAGCCACAAGCGCTGTGATTCCATAGGCAAGCAGCTTAAACCGATGGCCGATCGGGGCAAGACAGGTCGCAATAAACAGGATCACTGCAGCCAGGATTGGGATCATTTCCATCGTTGAAAAAGCGCGCTCGTAGTGAAAACGTCTTCTCGGCGGCTTCTTCAGTTTGATCAGTTTTGGCAAAATATCGTTCTGTTTTTTTACCGTTTGTTTTGATCTTGCCTCAAGATGCTTTGCCATATTTCTCTCTCCCGTATGCAAATTATGCGTGTTTTCTTCTCATGTGAACGACAAAAACGACTAAACTCATCATAAGAATCCCGCCGGCAATGCCAAGGGAATCCAGACAGACATCCCGAAATTGACCGGAGCGCCCCGAGATAAACGTCTGATGCCATTCATCGGAACAGGAGTACAGGACACTCCACAAAAAAGAAACGGCCATCGTTTTCCCTAGACGCGACTCTTTAAGCCAGAAAAGCTCATAGGCAAACAGGAAGCTGCTGAGCCCCAGCAGGAAAAATTCAAAAAGATGGGCATATTTCCTCAGACTGTTTTCCCCGTTTTGACTGAGCAGTCTTGGAAGAATCCGGTCCAGGATCTGGCCAATCCAGCTGGAATAAACACTG
This sequence comes from Oscillospiraceae bacterium, assembly GCA_902775985.1. Taxonomy (GTDB): domain Bacteria; phylum Bacillota; class Clostridia; order Oscillospirales; family Oscillospiraceae; genus Limivicinus. The sequence continues at coordinate 168,321 of CACYOR010000001.1, read as the reverse complement.
CGGCTCATTAAACTGGAGTCGTCGGCGTTTTGCGCTGACATATAAAAGATCAAGGCCATAACCGCAAAGAGAAATAATCCAAAGAAGATTAGTTTTAAGCGATGAGGGCGTATTGTTCTGTCTTTCCTCATTGAATCATATCCACGAATTCTTCTTCCGAAAGGATCCGAAGGCCAAGCGCCTCTGCTTTTATCAATTTGCTGCCAGCGTTCTCGCCGGCCACGACATAGCTTGTCTTCTTCGACACGGAAGATGAGGCCTTGCCGCCAAAACTCTCAATAATCTCCGAAGCTTCATCCCGGGTGAAACGCTGCAAAGAACCTGTCAGAACAAAAGTCAATCCGGCGAAACGGCTGTCCTTCTTTTCCTCGTGGCTGGTGAAGTCCACTCCGGCTTCCCGCAGGCGACGGATCAAATGCTGGGACTGGGGATTATCAAACCACCCTCTCAGATAGTTTGCCGTGATCGCACCCACATCCGGTATGGACGTCAAGTTTTCTACGTCCGCAGCCATCAGGCTATCCAGATCCGGATAATAGCTGGCAAGCACCTTAGCTGCTTTCTGGCCCACCTGCCGAATACCAAAGGCGCACAGCAGTCGGGCCAGTCCAGCCTGTTTGCTGTTTTCAATAGCGCGAATCAGATTGGCGGCTGATTTATCGCCCATTCGATCCAGCACAGCAATATCTTCGGCCTTTAAATAATAGAGATCGGCCGCCGAAGTCAACAATCCGGCATGAATCAAACTCTCGCATACCGAAATACCCAAGCCCTCAATATCCATCGCTTCGCGGGAAGCGAAATGAGCCAAATTCCTCAGTCTCTGTGCCGGACACTCGGGGCTGGTACAGCGCAGAGCGGCACCATCTTCATCCCGGACGACAGGAGATCCGCACTCCGGGCAAACCGAGGGCAGCACAAAAGGTACGGTTCCTTCCGGGCGCTTTGCTTTATTAACCGACAAGACTTCCGGGATGATCTCCCCTGCTTTCTGCAGCAGAACCGTGTCCCCGATTCTCAGATCCAACCGGTCAATGTTGTCCTGATTGTGGAGCGTAGCCGCCGAGACGGTCGTCCCAGCAAGGCGGACAGGCTCCACGATCACTTTTGGCGTCAGGACGCCTGTGCGTCCCACCTGAACCACAATGTCGAGAACCCTGCTCTCTTTTTTCTCCGGGGGATACTTAAAGGCCACCGCCCAGCGAGGGGCCTTGGCTGTGCTGCCAAGTTCCCGGCGCTGTGCGAGGGAATTAATTTTAATGACGGCCCCGTCCATCTCATAGGGGAGTTCTCCTCGGTTTTCTCCCAGCCATTCAATGCGCTCTACGCAATCGCGTATATTATCATAATGAGAATACGGAACGACCGGAAAGCCCATATCCTTCATGGCATCCAGGGTTTCCGCATGGGTCTGATAAGCTTCGCCGGAGCTGTACTGGAGATTAAAGCAAATGATATCCAACTTTCGGGAGGCCGCTACTTTCGGATCGAGCTGCCGCATAGAGCCGGCAGCCGCGTTGCGAGGATTCGCCAGCAAGGCTTCTCCTTTAATCTCGCGCTGGGCATTGAGTTCCTCGAACACCGCTTTGGACATATACACCTCGCCGCGGACGATCAAGCGTTGAGGTGCATTTTCGATCCGAAGTGGGAGCGAGCGGACGGTGCGAAGATTCTCCGTGACATTTTCTCCCGTGATGCCATCACCACGCGTGGCGCCGCGAACAAAGACACCGTTTTCGTATTCCAGAGACATGGAGAGCCCGTCGATCTTTGGCTCGACAACGTAATCGTGCGCTGAGCTGAGCATGGAATCCATCCGTTCTCCGAAGGAAAACAACTCGTCATAGGAGAAAACATCTGTCAAACTCTCCAGTGGGACCTGATGCTGGACCGGCTCAAACTGGCTGAGTGCTTCCCCTCCCACGCGCTGCGTGGGCGAATCCGGCGTAATCAGTTCCGGATGCTCTGCCTCCAGAGCTTTTAGGCGGTTCATCAGCATATCATACTCATAATCGGAAATCACAGGAGCGTCGTAAACATAGTAGAGCTTGCTGTTTTTCTCAATCTCTTTTCGGAGCTTCAGGATTTCCTTTTGTGCATCCATAATAATGAACCTTCATTTCTGCAGATTAAAATATGTCTCCGGAACCTGGCCGACAATAATGGTATCGGCAATCAGAACCTCAGTAACGACCTGGGCACTTTCTGTTGCCCAGGGGATCAGAATGCTAATGTCGACTTTCACTTCCAGATTGATCTGGTGTTTCGTCTGGTTGATCCCGGCTGTCACAATGCTGTTGTTGAATTCGACCCTTGAAGAAGTCAGCGTGATGATCTGCACCGGAACACTGGGCCCGCGGCCCATCAGAAGGCTGATCCCCGTCAGGTTCCCCAAGGGGATCTCAACCGTCAACGTTCGATTGTCGGTCGCGCCGACGACCCGATCCAGAATCATCGCGGAAAGCGCGTTGATACGCGCCATATTGCTGCTGATTGCGGTGACTTCTCCTCTGTCATTCTTGGAAAACGTGACAAAGTAATCCCCGTCATAGTCCCCTTCCTGCATGATCTGAGCAATGGATTTGTTGATCTGGACCGTGACGATATCACTGGCATCCGAGACCGCAATCTGGGAGGAGATGTCCTTTAAAAACATCGCGGCCGCGGAGAGGAACAGAAACAGACCTACAAGACCAGTCAGAAAGGCAACCGCTTTCCCATAGCGTTTTTCAGCCCGGTCGGCATCAGCGGCAAAAGAAGCATGAAATCGTTTCAACATGGAGTCACCCCCATGTATTCTATGCTTATCCCTCGTCCAACATGGCGGAGACTGCCATCATAATACCAAGCTTTCCGGATTCATAGGTCAGCCCGCCCTGCATGTAGACCGTATACGGTTCGCGCATGGGACCGTCCGCCGAGAGTTCGATGGACGAACCCTGGATGAACGCGCCGGCCGCCATAATGATCGGACAGTCATAGCCAGGCATGGGAGCGGGCAACGGAGTGGCATAGGAATCGACTGGCGCGCCGGCCTGAATTCCGCCGCAGAAACGGATCATTTTCTCGGGAGAACCGAGTTTAACCATCTGGATAATATCCGAGCGCTTCTCGTCGATGCCCGGTGATGTCTCAATCCCCAGCTCCTCCATCATCGCTGCACAGAACACTGCTGTTTTCAGCGCTTGGGCAACCACATGCGGTGCAAAGAACAAGCCCTGGTACAAAAGCCGATTGTTCCCAAGGGTAGATCCGCATTCACCGCCGATCCCGGGTGTGGTGAGCCGGACAGCCGCGCGTTCCACCAATTCCGCTTTCCCGGCCACATAACCGCCTGTTGGGGCAAGCCCTCCGCCGGGATTCTTGATCAGCGATCCGGCAATGATATCCACACCGACATGTGTCGGTTCGATCACATCGGTGAACTCGCCATAGCAGTTATCCACCATAATATCGGCCTTCGGATTGACGCGTCGAATTGTTTTAACGATCTCCCCGATTTCCTGAACGGTCAGTGCTTTGCGATCCGCATAACCGCGGGAACGCTGGATCATGATACCGGTAACTTTGGGTTCGGCCGCCGCCTTCTCAATGGCGGCATAGTCCGGTTCCCCGTTTTCGGCCAGATCGACCTGAGCATATCCGATGCCATAGAATTTCAGGGAACCAAAACCGTCGCCGGTGAGGCCGATCGCATTTTGAAGCGTATCATACGGTGTGCCTGTCACAGCCAGAATCGTCTCCCCCGGTTTTGCCAGAGAAAACATAGCCGCTGTCAGCGCATGGGTACCGTTGACAAAGCCGAGGCGAACTAAGGCAGCTTCCGTCCCGAAAATCTGCGCATAGATTTGATCCAGCGTATCGCGTCCGAGATCGTCATAGCCGTAGCCTGTGGTCCCGGCAAAACAGCTGTCGGAAACCCGATTGTCCTGAAAAGCGGCCATGACGCGGCGGGTATTCTGTTCCGCCACAGCGTCGATTTCCTGAAACCGGTGCAGGCAGCGTTGCTGAGCGCGCTGGGCCAGTTCGTAAACCTCGGGGCGGATATCCGTAACTTTCATTTATTCTAACTCCATAACGATTTTTTTAAAAAGATTGCCTCGCTCGGCGAAGTTCCGAAAATGATCAAAGGAGGCGCAGGCCGGAGAAAGCAAAACAATATCCCCTTCCTGGGCCGACGCTGCAGCCGCGCGGATGGTTTCGGTAAAATCTTCGACCATAGTCACATTCAAGTGGCTCTCTGCAAAGTAGGGCGAGGCCATAATCGCATTTTTAATTGTTTCGGCTGTATCCCCTGTCAGAAAAACAGCCTTCGCATAGCGGCAGAGTTCATCTCCCAAACCGTCAAACGGAATGTGTTTGTCATACCCGCCGGCAATCACAATCGGTTTGCGTTTCAAAGCATGCAGCCCGGCAATGGTGCGGCTGGGGCTGGAGCCGATGGAATCGTTAATATAGGTGACGCCGCGAAGCTCCCGAACCTGCTCCAGGCGGTGCTCCACCCCCTTGAAGCTCATGGCCACCTGCTTACAGATTTCGGCGTTGACCAGGCCCCGTGTCGCTTCAAAAGCGGCCAGGTAATTGAGCACGTTGTGCTCGCCGGGAAGACGGATGTCGCCCTTCGCCAGGATCGGTTCGCAGGTTTCACCATCAACACGGCAGATGATATCGCCCAGGCAGAATGTCCCCTTCTGTGTCCGGTTTTTATCCGAGAAATAGCAGATTTGTGAACGGGCCGCAGAGGCGTAATACGCGCTTTGCTCATCTTCCAGCTTTAAAACCAGACGGTCTTCCGGCTGCTGTTGTAAGAAGATGGAACGTTTGGCGTCGATATAGTCCTGATAGTCCAGATGCTTATCCAGATGATTGGGGGAAATGTTGGTAATAACCGCCACGTGCGGACGGCAGTTCATGCTGTGAAGCTGAAAAGAACTGAGCTCAAGAACCGCATAATCGTCCTCTTTCATCTCCGGAACTTCACAGAGAAGCGGATGACCGATGTTCCCGCCCAGATGCACGCGATAACCGGCCGCCTTCAGAAGTTCGGAGATGATGGTCGTTGTTGTCGTCTTTCCGTCGCTCCCGGTCACAGCAATGATCCGGCAGGGGCAGAGGGCAAAGAACACCTCCATTTCGGAGGTAATCAGACTGCCCCGTTCTTTTGCGGCCGTTAAATGAGGATCAAAAGGCATCAGTCCTGGCGTACGGAAAATAACATCCTGATGGAGGTCCTCCAGGTAATCCTCCCCCAGTTTCAGCTTTACGCCCAAGGCCTTGAGCCTTGCCGCCTCTTCCCCCATCTGCTCTTTTGTACGTTTATCGCAGGCGGTCACATCGCAGCCGTGGGAGCAGAGCAGCTCGATCAGCGGGGTATTGCTGACGCCGATTCCGATGACTGCTATGGATTTATCGTTAAGGGACTGAACATATTCGTCTAAGCTCATGTCGTGCCTCTTTTCAATATCATATCACTTTATTATACTGCGTTTCTGCGGGCATTACAAGAAAATTTGTTGACTTCACCTTTGAAATTGGGTAGAATATCAGCCGTATGAGCAGGTCAAACGACCGCGGGCACAAAGCGAAAGCTTGTGAATGAGGAAAGTCCGGGCTCCACAGGGCAAGGATAACGGGTAACACCCGCCAGGGGCAACCCTCGGACAAGTGCAACAGAGATATACCGCAGCCTCCGCTTGTCGGGGTGCTGTAAGGGTGGAAAGGCGAGGTAAGAGCTCACCCGTCCCATGGAGACATGGCGACGCTGTAAACTCTATCCGGAGCAACACCGTGGAGGGACACGCAGGCCGGCCCGGTCGTCCCGAGGAGGTGGCTTGAGCCCAGGGGCAACCCTGGGTCTAGATAGATGGTCGTTCTCGACAGAACCCGGCTTATCGATCTGCTCATACGGCATATAATTCACGTTGATGCAAAGGACATACCAGAAGCATGGCGCTTATTGAAAGGAGAAAATGGGGTATGATACCGAGTTTTTCCGTTGATCACAGAGCGATTGTTCCCGGCATTTTTACCAGCCGGGTGGATCAGGTCGGCAGCGGCATCGTCACAACCTATGATATCCGGCTGACGAGGCCGAATAGAGAGCCGGCAGTCGATGTGGCGGCGATGCACTCGCTCGAGCACATCATTGCCACGTTCCTGCGGAACGATCCGGACTGGAAGAATGAGATCATCTATTGGGGGCCGATGGGCTGCCTGACCGGTTTTTACCTCATCCTTAAAGGCGATCGTTCCCCACGTGAAATCTTTGATTTGGTGCTCAGAGCTTTCCGGGCGGTGGAGGATGCACAAAGCGTTCCCGGCACCGCCCCGGAGAACTGCGGAAATTATCTTATGCATAACCTCGGGATGGCAAAATGGTACGCAGCGAGATTTGCCGACTACCTCGCTTCGAACGCGGACAATCCCGCAATCTTTGAGTATCCGAAAGCGGAGCGCCTGATTACGGACGATGGACAACAGTTCTTTGATTCGTGAGACAGCACTCATTTTGCCATTTCTTATCCATAATCAAAGAAACGGAAACGCCACCGCATTTGCTGCGATGGCGTTTCCGTTTGTAAATTTCGTAATAATTATTCCGCGTCTTCCCAGTTATGCCAGACGTTCTGAACGTCGTCGTTATCCTCGAACATATCCAGCATCTTCTGCATGTTCTTGATATCGTCCTCGTAGCATCTTCTGCATGTTCTTGATATCGTCCTCGTTTGTCAGCTTGATATAGCCGTTCTGAGGCAGCATCTCAACCTGGGCAGAGAGCAGCTTATAGCCCTTTGCCGTCAGCGCGTCAGCGACTGCCGCAACGTCATCTTCCCCGGTATAGACGGTCATAACTTCGTCTTCGGCTTCAAAATCGGCAGCCCCGCAATCCAGCGCGTCCATCATCACCGTATCCTCGTCCAGGTCCTCGTCCTCGTTATCGATGACAATAACGCCCTTCTTGTCGAAGGACCAAGACACGCAGTTGGCCGCACCCATGTTTCCGCCATACTTATCAAAGTAGTGACGCATCTCACCGGCCGTACGGTTGCGGTTATCCGTCATGGTCTCGACAATGACGGCCACTCCCTGGGGGCCATAGCCTTCATAGACAATCTTTTCATAGTTCTCGGTATTACCGGCACCGAGGGCCTTGTCGATTGTGCGCTTGATATTATCGTTAGGCATATTGGCAGCCTTTGCTTTTGCAATGACAGCAGCCAGTTTGGAATTGCTGCGGGGATCACCGCCGCCGCCTTCCTTAACCGCGACGATCATTTCACGGGCGATCTTCGTAAAAGCCTGCGCGCGCTTGGCGTCGGCCGCACCCTTGGTTTTCTGTATATTGTGCCATTTGGAATGTCCGGACATGGTAACAACTCCTCTTTTGTTTCATTTAACGGCTGATATTTTACCATAAGCGCGGTATTCTGGCAAGGGGAAATCTTAACTTTCCCGCGGGATCAACAAAACTCTGCCAGAAAGCATGCCTTCGATTGGATTTAGTCTTTCGATTCCCTTGATACTGGAATGATAGGTTTTGGCCAGATCCCAGAGATCTTCCTTTCCTACGCGCACCAGACTGACACTTGGCAGATCCCGATATGTCTCGGCCTCGTCTGCAAGTGTGACCGCATCCAGAAGGGAGAGTTCCTGCTCCGATTCTGTCTGAAAGACAATCTCGATGGAAAGGAAACAGCATACACGCCCTTTTTCCGCCTTTACATCCACGCGAAGAACACGCGCGTCAAGGAGTCTCATCCCAGATGGGAAATCTGTCAAGTGGATAGAAACAAGCCTTCTCGCGGCGTTTGGTTTTCCCTCTTCCGCTCCGTAAACAAAATCCAGATTCACCTGCGCGTTAAGTTCTGTGTTATTTACTCCGATTTGCGTTAGCGAGGAAAAGACACTGAAGATTTCCCCACATTCATCTCCGAGATTCACATCCTGCTCTATGTCTAAAACACGTGCCTGCATAGCGCTCATTTCTTTAAACACCATGCTTTTGCTGCTGCAAGTAAGCGGCAGACGGTTGCTGTAAGCGTCTGAGAGATAGTCTATCTCCTGCTCGGCCCTGCTTACCAACTGCAGGACAGCGTGGACTTCCATGTCCAGGGCCTTGTCACCGCTGATGGTATCCACCAGATCGAAGTATGTGTTCGTTATGTTTAGGGTGGCTGTACTGCTGACGCACTCCTCCGCGCCGGTGTCTACGATTTGAGAAAAGGGCGAACTGAATTCTGTCTTGACGGCCTGATTGCTTTCATCGGGGAGATACCAGATCTCGGCCCATACTTTCCCCTTCACCACAACACGACTGCCAACCTGTTCCACATTCTCCACGCTCATTCGGATGTCTTCTGTCAGCAGTTCTCGCGCTTGCGGCTGGTTGTCCGGGAGCCGGTACTGCTCGTTCAGAGCAAAGCTCTTTTCGCAGACGGCATTGATTATCGTCGACTTGGCACGTTCCGGTTTTACATAGAGCATATCCTCAACATCGCTTGGCAGCGAAGTGTCCACAACAAGCGTTTCCTGACGGAAGCAGTTTAACTCTCCGACCACTTCCACTGTGACGGAAACCTTTCGCGGGTTCAGGACCCGAGCTTCTGCGCTGCCTGGCTTCAGCCTGATCTGTGCCAGGCTATCGGAATCAATACCATCGATTTCATACGTGAGTTCAAACTCTTTTTGCATCTTCACGCAAGAGATCCGATTGCTCTCTTCACCAATATAGAGAAGAGAAAGCGATAAAAGTCCGCCAACCGTGATTCCGAAGGCGCTTTTTTCCTTGCGCTTCAGCAACACCGTCGGTTTCACGGTGACAATGCGTCCGATATCTTCGTTCACATCCGGAACCACACTCTCCACCGTGATTTGAACTCGTTTATCCGGTACACGGTATTCCTGATAGACATTTATTGTTTTGTTCAGAAAGTTTATTTCCATAAAAACGCTCCTTCACATGCACTCTGTACAAGGTATGCAAAGGAGCCTTTTGCTATACGCTTTTATTCTCTCAGCGCTTCTCGTTTTTCTCTCTCCACCGGAATAAGCGAGATACAAAGCGCGGCAGTTTCCAAACATAAAATCGCATTCCGTCCCTCCTAACAGCATCGGCAAAACCAGATTCCAAAGCCAATCAAACCGGCCCCAAGCAAGAACCACCAGAACTGTGCCGGCAGAAGAAGTGCAAGCAGAATGACGAGGCCCAAAGCTATCGCCGCGCATCCCAAGCGTATATGACGTCCCCATCGCACAGCAAAACGCCTCCCCCGCACACCGTGATCTATCACAGTATACGCAGGAGGCGTCAAGTCATGCCACAACTCTATTTAATTTCCCAGAATTTATGCTGTGCACTCAGATCGTAGAGCCGAACATACGAGGCATAGCGGCTTTGGGAAACCTGCCCCTTTGCGACGGCTTCCGTCACAGCACAGCCCGGTTCCTTAAGATGCATACAGTCATGAAAACGGCACTTGCCTATGTAGGGCCCGAAATCCCGGAAATCATGCTGGAGTTCTTCCTTGGGTATCAACTTCATCATCTCGATCTCAAAGGAGGCAAAGCCCGGCGTATCCGCCACATATCCGCCACCGGACAGTTCGAACAGTTCCACATGCCGAGTGGTATGTTTTCCTCGCCCAAGCTTTTCGCTTACCTCTCCTGTCGGGATATTCACCCCCGGCAGGAGGCGGTTAAGAATGCTGGACTTCCCGACGCCGGAGTTGCCGGTAAACGCGCTGATTCTTCCTTGCAGCGCTTCCCGGAGTGCATCAAGGCCCTCGCCTGTCTCCGCACTGCAGCGGAACACCGGAAAGCCGGCTGCGGAAAAAATGTCATAGAGTTCATCGGCCCGATCCAGATCGGTCTTGTTGATACACACAAGCAGTTCGCATCCGGCATCCTCCGCAATCACAGAGACGCGGTCGATCAGGAAAGGATCCGTCACCGGATTTGTATTCGCTGCCACAAAGGCGAGCGCGTCCACATTGGCAACGGCGGGACGGATGAACCAATTTTTCCGTTCTTCAACGTGATCGATGCGACCGTGGCCTTGATTGTCAATGCTGCAGGACACCCGGTCTCCTACCAGCGGAGAGGTGCCATCCAGGCGGAAGCGGCCGCGCGCTTTACATTCCAGGATCCCCTCGTTTGTTTTGACGTAATAAAAGCCGCTCAGTGCTTTTACAATAATGCCTTCTCTCATCCCGCTACCGGCCCCGTCGACACGCGAAGAATGACTTTGCTGTGTTCTTCAATCTCGGCAAAAGCACCTGTACTCTGTCCGATTACCGTTCCCGGCGCCAGATCGCTGGACGCATATTCCGATCCGCCATAGCTCAAGCCATTGTTCTCAAGCTGGGCAATCGCTGCGTTTTCCGACAGGCCGATCAGGTTCGGCATAACAATGGTATTGATTTCCACCCCGCAGCTGACCAAAAGGGTCACCGTGGATCCGGTTCCCAATTCAACCCCGGCATCCGGTGTCGAGCGTACAACGCTGTCCTGGGTATAGCTATCCGAGACGGTATTCTGGATCTCCACATAGAAGCCGAGCTGACGCAGGGCCGCGCTGGCCGAGCGATAGTCCATATTCAGCACATCCGGAATAACAGACTGGGTATTACCGGTGCTCACAAGGATGGAGACGTCAATTCCCTCCGGCGTGACCATCATACTGCGACCGGGATCCGGCGACTGGGAGAGAACAATGCCGGGAGCGCTGTCGGTGTTCACGACAAAAATCACTTCGAAGTTATACAGAGAATTCAGTGCGGCATCTGTGGTGATGGTATCATAGCTTGTCCCGACAAAATTGGGCAGCGCAATCCGTTCGGCCGGTGAAAAGATATCCTTCAGCCAGAAATTCCATAAAAAGACAAGCAGTCCCAGCGCGGCAAGCAAAACACCGAAAGAGCCGGTCAGATAGCTGACGCGGCCGGAACGGCGACGGCGAAGGCGATACTGTGCCTGTGACAATTCGCTGACCGAGCGGACAGGAACGACGCTGGGGTTTTCCAGCGGTTCCTCCTCTTCCACCTCAATATCTCCGCGCAGCTGACTCTGGGTAAAAGCGTCCATATCGTCAAGCAGCTCCGCTGCGGACTGATACCGCTCGGTTATCTTGGCGTTCATCGCTTTCAGAGTGATCCGCTCAAGCTCCGCCGGGATATCCTCGACAATCTTATGCGGTGGCACGGCCTCCGCATTCATATGCTTGACCGCGATTTCACCAAGGGTATCACCCGTGTAAGGGCGCTGCCCCGTAAGCATCTCATACATGACAACGCCGAGAGAATAGAGATCGCTGCGCGCATCGGGTGATTCGCCTCGCGCCTGTTCCGGGGCAATATAATGGATGGAGCCAATCGCCTGGCCATCGTTTTCCTCGATCTCATTTTCAAGCGCTGCGATGCCGAAATCGGCCACCTTGATCGTTCCGTCCCGCAGCAGCATGATATTCTGCGGCTTGATATCCCGGTGGATGATTCCGCGCTCATGGGCGTGGCCAAGCGCGCGGGCGATCTGCTTGGAAAAATGCAGCATCTCCCGCCAGGGCAGCGCACCTTTTTTATCCATATACTGCTTCAGCGTAATGCCCTCCACCAGCTCCATCACTATGTATTCCATAGCGTCGCTGTGGCTGACGTCATAGACGGCGACAATATTGGGATTGGAGAGCATGGCAACCGCATGGGATTCTGCACAGAAGCGACGGCGAAACTCCTCATCCGAGGCCATCTCTTCCCGCATAATCTTCACAGCAACAAGACGGTCCAGACGATTATCCCGCGCCTTATAGACAACGGCCATTCCGCCCTCGCCGATCACCTCCAGGATCTCGTAACGATCATCAAGGGTCTGACCGATATACATATCCTTCTCATTCATAAACGATTCCTCCGGCTGTCAGCGAATGACAGCAAGCACCGTGACATTGTCCCTCGCGCCACGCTCCAGCGCCATGTGCATCAAAGCGCGGCAGAGCTGTTCCGGATCCTGACGCTCCGAGGTGCACTTTTGCATTTCCTCATCACTGACGATGTTGGACAGGCCATCCGAGCATAATAAAAGAACATCACCGCTCTGCAATTCAAACTCGAAATAATCGGCTTCAACCGTGGCGTCCGAGCCAAGTGCACGGGTAATCACATTCCGCTGTGGATGTGTCAAAGCCTGTTCCCGGGTAATGGCCCCATATTCGACCAAATCTTCAACCAGAGAATGATCCCGGGTGATCTGCCGAATGGTTTCACCGCGGCGTGAAATCAGATAGGCGCGGCTGTCCCCTATATTGATAATATGCCCTTTCCCGTTAGACTTTATCACGCCGCCGACAATCGTCGTTCCCATCCCGTTGAACTCTTCACTGAAACGAGAATACTCATAGGCCACACCGTTTGCCTCAGAGCAGGCCTCTTTCAGCATCTCTTCATAGTTGATACTCCGGGTTCCCCGGGCAGTCAGCTTGGCGTATATATAAGCGACAAAAGCTTTGTTGGACAATTGGCTGGCAAGGCCGCCGGCTTTTGCCCCGCCCATACCGTCGCAAAGACCGGCAATCAGGCTGTCCCGGCATTTTTCCAGAATAAAGCTATCCTGATTGTCCTTCCGCACTGTTCCCCTGTCGGTCAATCCAAAACTCTTCATGAACTACGCTCTTTTCTCTTTGTCCTCTGTGTTCTGTTTCATGATCTTGCGGCGAAGCTGGCCGCAGGAAGCATCCACATCGCTGCCGAGACGCCTGCGCACGGTCACATTGACGCCCTCATTTTCCAGGATCTTGATAAAAGCCTTCATGTGTCCGGCTGTTGAGGGCTTAAATTCGCGTTCTTCCACATGGTTCAGCGGGATCAAATTGACATGGGCGGATACGCTCTTGGCCCGTTTGGCAAGCAGCCTGGCATGCTGCTCTGTATCGTTGACGCCATCAATCATGGCATATTCAAACGAGATGCGGCGTCCGGTTCGCTCGTAATAGCGTTTACAGGCGGCCATAAGTGCATCCACACCCCGGCCGCGGTTGGCCGGCATCAAGCGGGAACGGGTCTCATCATCCGGGGCATGCAGCGATACCGAAAGTGTCAACTGCAAATTTCGATCGGCCAAGTCATCAAAACGTTCAATGATTCCACAGGTGGACAGAGAGATATGCCGCATTCCGATGTTCAGGCCCTTGGGATGATTGACCAGTTCCAGAAAACGCATCACGTTGTCGAAGTTATCCAGCGGTTCGCCGATACCCATCAAAACGATGTTGGATATTTCTTTTCCGGAGTCTAACTGGGAAAACAGCACTTCGTCCAGAATTTCGGACGGTTTCAGCGAGCGAACAAGTCCTCCGATCGTGGAGGCGCAGAAAGCGCAGCCCTGACGGCAGCCAACCTGGCAGGAAACACACACGGTATTTCCGTGTTTATAGCTCATCACAACAGTCTCCACCGCATTGCCATCGGAGAGTTCCCAGAGATACTTGATTGTACCGTCGAGGGAAGAGACCTGCTTGCTGAGCACTTTCGGCTCATACAGAGCGAATTCCTCTTTCAGCTTTTCCCGTAGGGCCTTGGAGAGATTGGTCATTTGATCAAAGTCCCGTATTCCTCTACTGAGCCAGTCAAAGATTTGCCCGGCTCTGTATTTAGGCTCGCCAAGACGCTGCAGCTCCTGTTCAATTTCCTCCGGTGTCATGGACAGGATATCGTTTTTCATCGTATTACCCTTTTCTTTTCAGTTTCGCTACAAAGAAGCCGTCGGTCCCATCCGTCTGCGGCCAGAAGGTATACATGCCGTTTTGAGATCGAAGGGATCCGATTGTAAAATCAGCCGCTTCAAACTGTGGATTCTTTTTCAGAAAAGACTGAATCTGATCCTGGTTCTCCTCGGGAAGAATCGTGCAGGTCGAATACAATAGCACTCCGCCCGGCTTTACATAGCAGCTGGCTGTTCGGAGAATATCTGCCTGAATGCCGGGAAGAGCCGAAAGCTCTGCCTCCGCTTTGTTTCGAATTTCAGGCCGTTTCCCGATCACGCCGAGCCCGGAACAGGGCACGTCTGTCATAACCAAATCGAAATGATCCATAAAGGCGTCTACCAGTTTTCTCGCATCACCGGCACGCGTGGAAAGGCATTGCAAACCGAGGCGTTTCGCCCCTTCTTCAATCAGACGCAGCTTTTTTTCATGGATATCACAGGAGACAAGTTCTCCCGTATCTTCCATATCGATAGCTGCCGCAAAGGACTTGCCGCCCGGTGCCGCACAGGTATCCAATACGCACATGCCTGGTTTAACACCTGCCGCCGCGACAGCACTGCGCGCTGCCCGATCCTGAATGTAAAACAATCCTTCTTCATATCCGGGCAGTTGGGTCACTTGTCCTCCCTCTAAGATGAGGCAGCCATCCAAGCCTTCAGCGCATGCGAAGGCGATATCTGCACGGCTGAGCGCACGCATGTAATCTTCTGCGCTGACCTTCCTTGTGTTCACCTGGACAGTCAACTTTGGCGCTTCATTGTTCGCGGCCAAAAAAGCCTTGACAAAAGCATATTCGTGCTCTTTCAGCAGACGCTCAACAAGCCACTCGGGATGACTGTACCGGATGCTCAGATAAGCCGGAGTTCCCTCCTCGGGAATCGGAGGAAGATGCTCTCTGTCCTCAGAAACGCGGCGCAGTACCGCATTGACAAGGCCACTTGCGCGCTCAAGGCCGATACTGCGGCAGAGCGCAACTGTCTCGTTGACCGCAGCACGAGCCGGGATCTTATCCAGAAACAGGAGCTGATATACCCCCAGGCGCAGAATATCCCGCAGCTTTGGCTGTATTTTATTCCCTGAAGTACTGCAATATCGGTCGATATAGAAGTCACAATAGCTGCTGTTCTGCAAAACGCCGAGGCAGAGCCTTGCTGCCAGCGCGCCATCCCGATGATCCAGTGCGTATTTTTTGGTCACACTGTCCAAAGCCGCTGTTGACCAGGCTCCGTCGCGCCGACAGCGTTCAAGCGCTTCCAGCGCCGCAAGTCGTGCTACATTCCGCATATCATTTTGAAGAAAGCGCATGGCCGCGCAGAAAGTCGGCCGCTTTCATGCGCTTTTTCCCGGGCGCCTGCAGCTCGGTGATATACAAGGTTTTCCCGTCTGCGCAGGCCATCTCGATCCCCTGCTCACTGGTGCTGACCAGGCTTCCCGGCAGCTTTGTTGTTGTATGCTCCGAGTATTCCGCTCCAAAGACCCGATAGCTTTTACCCTCCAGTTCCATCGTCGCGACAGGCCAGGGCTGAAGGCCGTAAATCCACTTCAGCACTTCCCGGGGACTGCGGTTCCAGTCAATCGGGCAGAGGGATTTATCCAGCATATGGACGTAGCTGGCCTGGCTATGGTCCTGGGGCTTGCGAGGCGCGATCCCAGCCTCGATATCCCGAAGAGTCTTGATAAGCAGTTCCGCCCCCATCTCCATAAGCCGCTCAAACAGTTCCCCGGAGGTCTCCTTTTCCCCGATCTCTGTCTCGCTGGTATAGATGATGTCGCCACTGTCCATTTCGCTTGCCAGGTACATCGTGCTGACGCCGGTCTTTTTGTCTCCGTTGAGGACCGCCCATTGGATCGGCGCGGCGCCGCGGTATTTCGGCAAAAGAGAGCCGTGAACGTTGACTGCCCCGTAACGCGAGAGTGCCAGGATATCATCCGGAAGGATTCTTCCATAGGCAACAACAACCAGAATATCCGGCTCGAGCGCTTTGATCTGTGCATACGCGGTGCCGTCCCGCATCTTTTCCGGCTGATAAACCGGGATGCCTGCCTGCATTGCGATCTCCTTTACCGGAGAAAAGCTCAGTTCCATGCCGCGCCCCTTGGGTTTATCCGGCTGGGTGAAAACACCGACGACGTCCATGTTCTCTTCGATCAGCTTTTTCAGGGAAGCTGCCGCGAAATCGGGTGTTCCCATAAATACGATGCGCATTTTATTCTTCTCCACTGGATAATTCTTCCTCCGTCAGCATACGCTCAGCCTTGGAGGTAAACACGATTCCGTCAAGATGGTCAATTTCATGGCAGAAGCAGCGTGCGGTCAAACCGGTCCCTTCGACTTCAAACCAATTGCCGTTTCGATCCTGGGCCCGGACCTTCACATTCATTGGCCGCTTTACAAGACCATATTCCCCGGGAACACTCAGGCAGCCTTCCGCACCATCCTGCTCGCCGGAGGTCTCAAGAATTTCGGGATTGATCAGCTCAATGACGTATTCGTCCTCGCCTTCCGGCACGTTGGTCTCAATCACGAGTACAGCACGACGCAGTACGCCGACCTGCGGAGCCGCAAGGCCTACGCCATTGGCGTCCATCAGTGTCTCCCGCATATCATCCAACAGCTGGTGAAGCCGCGGGTTGAATTCTGTCACCGGGCGGCATTTTTTGTACAGCGTCGGCTGTTCTTTTGTCAATATATTCCGAAGCGCCATAATCGATCTCCAATCTTCTCTATTCTATCTGTCTCGGATTTAATCCATTGGGTCGTTATCCGCAAACACCGAAACGCCGCGGAAGCGTTTATCGGTGCAGCATTCAATCACAGTCTGGGAAACCGCATCGCGTACTGCTGACGTACAGCGGCAGTGGATGTGTACGCGATAGCGATAACGGTTGTTGACACGAACTACCGCAAGAGGCGTCGGCCCCAGCAAGCGAAGTTCCGGGTCTGAACCGAGCATGTCCTGAAGACGCTGTTTAGCAAAGCGACATGCCCTGACCACCTGCCCCTCATCCAAGCCCGAGGCCGTAATGGCCAGCAGATCCTGAAAGGGCGGTGTCTGCTGTAATCGGCGAAGTTCCAGCTCGGAACGATAAAAGGCCTCATAATCCTGCGCTGCTGCCTGAAGGATTGTCTCGTTTCCCGGGGTAAAGGTTTGGATCACCGCCCGCCCGGGCTTTTGCCCGCGGCCGCTTCGGCCGACCACCTGCGTGATTAGGGAAAAGGTTCGCTCTCCGGAGCGATAGTCCCCGGCATAAAGGCTCTGATCGGCGGAGATGACACCGACCAAGGTGACATTTTCAAAGTTCAGCCCCTTCGTCACCATCTGTGTCCCCACCATAACAGGGATGTTCTCTTCCCGGAACTGGTCGAAAAGGGCTTCATGGGAACCTGCCGGTGTCACCGTATCGGTATCCATTCGCATTACACGGATGCCGTCAAAAATCTCTTGCAGTTCTTCTTCGATTTTCTGTGTTCCGGCGCCCACATAGCTGAACGCTCCGCCGCAGTCTGGGCAGACATCATCCAGACGCTGGGAATACCCACAATAGTGGCACATCAGGCGTTTGTTCGCGCTGTGATAGGTCAGAGAAACCGTACATCGCGGGCACTTATAGGTATAGCCGCACTCTCCGCAACTCACAAGTTTATGAGCCCCACGGCGATTGATGAACAGGATGCTCTGTTCACCTCGCTCCAGGTTTGTCTGAATTTCGTCCCGCAGGAAAGAACTGATGCTGCCAGTATTTCCCTGGCGAAGCTCCCGTTTCATATCGACGATTTTTACCGCCGGAAGTTCCTGCTCATTAAACCGATTCGGCAGGGAGAAATAGGCGTACTTCCCGATTTCCGCCTGATAGCGGCTGACAATATCCGGGGTAGCCGAGCCCAGGAGCAGCAGACAATTGGCATAGGCGCAGCGGAACTTGGCCACATCCCTTGCATGATAGCGCGGGGAATTCTCGGATTTATAGGTCTCTTCCTGTTCTTCGTCAATAATCAGGATGCCAAGGTCCGGCGTCGGTGCAAAAACCGCGCTTCGCGTCCCAATCACAAGATGCGCTTTCCCGCTGCGCACTCGTTTCCATTCGTCATACCGCTCTCCTGGGGAGAGGCTGCTGTGCAAAACTGCCACCTCATCACCGAAATGGGAGGAAAAGGTCTGCAGCATCTGCGGAGTCAGCGCGATCTCCGGGACCAAGAGTATGGCGCTCTTTCCCCGTTCCAACTGCTGCTGGATCAGATGAATATACACGCTGGTCTTTCCGCTTCCGGTTACACCGAAAAGCAAAGCTGCGCCTGCTTTTCCCTGCAGGGCAAGACGATTCAGACCATCAAAAGCCTCTTTTTGCTCGGCGTTTAGCTGCGGGAGTGCCCGTCTCTCCACATCCTTCAGATTTGGCCGTCGATAGACCTCTCGCGAATACAGCTCGATCACTTCCGCTTTGCAGAGCGCTCTCAGGGATTGCCTGGATGCGCCGGTCACATGGATCAGGTCTTTACTTGGCAGCGCTTCAAAACTGCACAACATGTCCAGAAGCTCCGCCTGCATGGGGGAACGTCTCTTCTTCGCTTCCGCAAGCGCGGAGGCTTCCTCCGTCGGGATGATGAGTCTGGCCATCTCCACGGTCTTATCCTTTACCCTTCGGCTCCCATCGTCATTGAACCAGAGAGCGGCCGGCAGGATGGCTTTCACCGCATCATAGACCGTACAGAAAAAGCGATCCCGCATAAACAGGGCCAGTTTGATCTGATCAGCCGTCAGAACCGGCTCTTCATCCAGGACCGCCAAAATGCATTTCAGCTGTTCAAACTCGCTGTGATCTGTCAGTGCCAGGATAATGCCTTCACTGCGCCTGTTCCCCCGTGCGAAGGGAACATAGACGCGCGCACCCGGCACTGCCTTCTCGGCGAGTTCTTCCGGGACGAGGTAGTCGTATGGCCGGTCGATCCAGTATGTTGCGGCAGAAACCGCGATTTTTGCCACCGTCATGGACGTACCGGCCACCACCTTTCCCGCTGCCTGTCACTCAGTCTTTCAGGCTGAGCTTACCTGTATAAACCTCGTCGATAGCTGAGGAGACCGGCTTGCGATCCAGAGGAATCTGTTTTTCTTCCGCTTCCTCCGAAATCTGGCGGGCACGGCGTGCAACCAGGTTGACAAGCTGATAACGGCTGCCGATCTTATCGACCAGTTCAGCCACAGGGGGGTAAAGCATCATGATGATTATCTCCATTCTGCCGCATAGCGGCTAAGTATTAACACAGTTCAGACCTGCTTGAGCAGATCCATGTGATCGGCCGCGCGGCAATGCTCGGCCAGAATAATCGCTGCGAGCTCCTGCGCTGCCTTATCGGCATCGTCGTTCACGATGATATAATCGTAGAAATCCGCTTCTTCAAACTCCTGGCGAGCGCGGATCAGTCTCGCTTCGATCGCCCGTGCGGTATCGGTACCGCGGCCTTCGAGGCGGCGCCGCAGCTCCTCCAAAGACGGAGGAACAATGAAAATCTTGATCGCATCCGGCATTTTTTCATTGACCTGTCGTGCGCCCTGTACTTCGATATCCAGAAGGACATTCATGCCCTCGGCCAGCTTTTCCTCCACATAAGCACGCGGTGTGCCGTAACGGTTGGCCACATATTCGGCATGTTCCAAAAGCTCGCCGTTGGCAACCATCTCGGTGAAACGGTCCGGCTCGACAAAGAAATACTCCCGGCCGTCGACTTCACCCGGACGTGGCTTTCTGGTTGTGGCAGAAATGGAAAAGCATACATCATCGCGGCCCTCGATCGCCTTAAAGACGACTGTGCTCTTTCCCGCGCCGGAGGGGCCGGAAATCACAATCAGTTTTCCTTTTTCACGCTTCATCTTTTCCTGTATCCTCCCTATATGTTTCATCCAGGCGCACGCCGAGGGTTTCCGGCGTCAGCGCCGACAGAATGACATTACCGCTGTCCATGATCAGGACAGATTTTGTGCTTCGACCAAAGGACGCATCAATCAGTGCTCCGCGCTCGCGGACGTCCTGGATCATACGTTTAATCGGCGCTGACTCCGGACTCACGATGGAAATGATGCGTTCCGCCGAAACCAGATTCCCAAAGCCTATTCCAATCAGTTTCATGGCATTTATTCGATGTTCTGGATCTGCTCCCGAATCTTTTCAATCTCGGATTTCAAATCCACAACCACATGCGCAATTTCAGAGTTCTGACACTTGGAGCCAATGGTATTGGCCTCACGGTTGAATTCTTGAATCAGAAAATCGATTTTTCGGCCGGTTGGCGAGTTTCCCTGGATCATCGTGCGAAGCTGAGACATATGGCTGCGCAGACGCACCGTCTCCTCATCCACGGCAATATGATCAGCGAAAACGGCCGCCTCTGCCAGAATTCGATTCTCATCGATTCCCGCGGTACCCAAAACCTCCGCCATTTTCTGTTCCAAGCGCTGACGATAGGCCGCAACCGTCTCCGGGGCTTTTTCTTCCACCTGAGAAACCAGTGACGAGATCGTCTCGAGACGGGAGAGAACGTCTTCGCACAGCTTCTCCCCTTCCCGCAGACGCATGGAGTCAAAGTCCTGCAGCGCAGCTTCAACGATTTTTTCCATGCCGGCGGAAATGGCCTCCGCATCAAGATCGCGTTTTTCGACCGTCAACACATCGGGGAAGCGCGCAACACTTAAAGCGGAAATATCATTTGTCAGGCCATACTCTTCTGCGATATGGCCGATCGCCTCTACATAGCCTTTCAGCAAGCCTTCGTTGACCCGAACCGTCATGTCCCCCGCCGCAGAGGAGTCCACGTTCAAAAAGACATCTACCTTTCCGCGGCTGATATGCTTCTGCACCAGAGATTTGACCATGTCCTCGGCAAACAGAAAACTGCGCGGAAGACGGACGGAGCAGTCCAAATAGCGGTTATTCACACTTTTGAGCTCCACGTGGATATCAAGGCCCTCAACAGTCCCCTTGGCGCTGCCGTAGCCGGTCATGCTTTTGATCATACTTCCTCCGTTAAACGGACAATTTCAAAATTGATCTTGTCCTTATTCTTTTTGCTGCGCTGGCTGGTCACCAGAATCACCGCGCTCACAAGCAGAGCGGCAAAGCTCGCCAGGATGCTGAGTCCCTCGCTCGCTCCCGCCAGGGAGGCGAGGGCGTAACTGAGGAGCATCAGAGCGATCGGCATCAGGTACACAAGCGCAGCTGCGCTGAAAATGTCTTTCGATTTGGTGGCAATAATGACTTTTTGGCCAGGTCTGGCTGCGATCTTATTCTTCGCAAGAGTTTTGATTTCGTTCTGAAAAATACAGCTTTCACAACTGGGGCAGTTTCCGCCGCAGGCAGTTGTCCGCGCGACGGCCACCTCCGCCATGTTGTTGGGAAGGAGCCTGGTAACGACTGCGTCCTGTGTCATTCTTTACGCCTTTCTGATCTCCACGGAGATCGTGTACGTCCCTATTGCACCCACATCGGTTACGCCATCCACATAGATTTTGACCGTCGGCATATAGGATCCGGTCGAGTCTTTGAAATCGGTCAGATCAGCGACCGCACGGATGCTCTCCGCTTTGATCAGGTCGAGCTGCTCTGCCGTGCCACGAATCTGAACATCCAAGCCCTCCGTCAGGATTTCCACGTTGGTTCCGTCGGCGGAATTGATATAGCTCAGATTGCTGACGCGGAAGCTTCTCGTCTCAAGGCCGACAACCTCAAGTGTGACCTTGGCTTCCGTCACACCGGTTACGTTCCGCAACTCGTTGTTGATGGCGATCGGATAGGTCTCCGTCAGCGTGGAAGAAAAGTCCGTCAGATCTATGGTATCCAGAACGATCTTGTTCATCCCGGACAGGATTGACGAATCGCCAGCCAAGGTCACCGTGTTCGGCTCAATGCTGATTTTGGTGTTGGCCTTGCTCGCGCCGGCGCCTTCAATTACGTCCACCTCAAGCGGTACATTTTTGACCTGGAGGATCGGCAGCGTCGCGCGGATCGTATCCTGGCTCAGCGTGAGATATTCCGTCGAAACAGCGTCTCCGTCTTCATTCATCAGAGTAAAGTTCGTCTCGATTGAATAGCTGGAATCCACAATTACGTTCTGACCGAAGGTCACCCATGCGTAACTGATATCTTTCAGATAGGCTTCCGGCCCTGTCACCGTTATGGTCGACGGCTCAAAGACAGGCGTCTCCGCGGTATAGCCGTCCGCCGAACGGCCTTCAAATCCGCCGCGCACAGGAATCGTCTTGTCGGTCAGCAGAGAAATGTTAAAGTTGACATACTCCGGGGATTTCTTTTCCTCCGAAATATAGCGCTCATCCACTGTTGAAGGATAGACGATATCGTATTTCAGCGTTGTATAGGAGGCGCGCGTCAGCTTGCTGACGTCCACTACCGCCACCAGATCATCCGAGTCCAGCGGCGCAAGCATACGCCGCGGGCCGACCACCTCCACCGTCACGCTGCTCGTATTCAGATCCGTCAGGATAAGCCCTCGGGATGTACGAAGGGTATCCTCCCCCACAATCTCGATCTGGACATTTCGAAAGGTTGTTTTAAAGGCCTCCGTCTCCCCGCTTGTCACGTAAATCCAGATTGTCAGAGACGCCAGGATAGAAATGATCATCCATAAAATCCGGCTGTTACTCAGTTTTCTCAGTGTTCTCATTCTTCTTCTCCACAAAACGTTTCCGCAAAGCTTTCAGGAAGGCGTTTCCGCGGGATGTTCTCTCCTCCTCGACGATCAGCTCCCCATGGAGAAGCTTGTCCAGGGTCGGCGGTGACAAATGCCGTTTCAGCATGCCATCCACTGCCATGGAGATCGCGCCCGTCTCCTCCGAGACAATCACAACAACCGCATCCGACTGCTCGCTTAGGCCAATACCGGCTCTGTGACGCATGCCGAGTTCTTTACTGAGATTGGTGCTCTGCGTAAGCGGCAGGACACAGCCAGCCGCCGCCAGGCGCCCATCGCGGATGATCACCGCACCGTCGTGCAACGGCGCTTTATTAAAGAACATGTTCTTCAGAAGTTCAGACGATACATCCGCGTTCACGATTGTGCCGGTACCCATAATCGTGTTGAGTTTGACGTTGCGCTCAAAAATAATCAGCGCACCGGTTCGGGAATCGGACATTTCGGAACAGGCAAGAACGGTCTGGGCAATCGCCGTTTCCATGGTGGGGCCGCCAACGCTTCGGTTTGTCGTCAAGCTGCTGCCCATACGCTCCAGAATACGGCGAAGCTCCGGCTGAAACAGGATAACCAATACGATCAATCCCAATTCCACCGCTTTACGGAGCAGGGAGCTAATCATGTTCAAACGAAAAATCTCCGCCAGGGCCCACACAAAAAGCAGAACGACAAGACCTTTTGTTAAATTATAAGAATTGGTTCGCCGCACCAGCCAGATTGCCTCATAGATCAGATACGCTACAATCAAAATATCAATGAGGTCGGCAAGGCGCATCGTAGAAAGGATATTCAATCCTTTGTTCAGCACATCGGCAATCGCATCCATAGACGTTCTTCCTATCTCTTTTCGAAACTGAAAGGAAAGCTCATATCATACAAGCTTTGCATTATCTCAGCTATCTTATCACTTTATTATAAAGCATATTTCAAAAAAAGGCAACCGCTTTCCCACTGTTAAACTTCTTAATTTGTCTGAGGAACTCCGCTGACGTAAGATTACAAATCGTAATATTGCAAAGCAGTTGAATACGGATTGTTATACTCGGCTGTTTTCTTATTTGCACGAAAAGAAAAGAGTTCATTTTTTCCCCCTCATGGAGAGAAATCGTGAACTCTTTTTAGCCGTGACATAACGCCGTGTTCGTTTCGATTCTTCAAAAAGTTATCAACATTTTCAACAGCTTTTTCAACAGCCGTGCGGGCATTTTTCCGCGCCAAAACGGCATTTTTCCCGCTTCATCTCGGAAGGCACCCGAAACTTTGTGACAAAGGAATTACAAAAAACAGTTTACATAAATCCTAATACTTGAAGCGATACAAATCCAGCGTACCGCTTCTTCGATAGGATACATAGTTATCCCCTGCTATGATAATGTGGTCATACAGTTTGATCCCCACCGTATTGAGCGCATTGTAAATCAGGCTTGTTGTGGTGTCATCCTCGCGTGACGGCATGGAAGGACCATGGGGGTGGTTATGGGCGATGATGACCGAAACGGCCTTATGCTTGAGCGCCAGCTCAACAACACGTCTCACGTCCACGGAAACGCCGTTCACAACACCGTGGCTCATCACTTCCATGTGGCTGATCCTCTTCTTGCCATCCAGGCAGACGAGCATCATAATCTCGTCCTCTTCATCCTTCATCCTCGGGCTCAATACATTGACCGCATCTTCCACGCAGTTGACTGTCGTTATGCGGGAAGCGCGACAAATCTCGCTTTTTTTAATGATCTGCGGAGCCAGCATCAAAAGGACAGCGGCATTGCGGCTGATTCCCGGGACTTCACAGAGTTCCTCCACTGAGGCCGAAAACACAAAATAAAGAGAGCCAAAGCGATCCAGAAGTGCATGTGCCAGTTCATTGGTATCCTTGCGCGGAACCGCATAATACAACAGCATTTCAAGAGCCTCAATCTCGTTAAACGAATCCAGGCCATACTGCTGGAATCGATCCCGCATTCGATCTCGGTGTCCCTCATGGATGCCCATGCCTTTTCCCCTTTCCAATCAGAGTTCCATGGTCGCGTATGCGTTTAAGTCACTCCCGGCGCGTGTTCCAGCCAGGAACTCATAATAGCCCTGTGCGCCGATCATGGCGCCGTTATCACCGCAGAGTTTCAGGGGAGGAACAAAGAGACGCAGCTTCTCTTTTTCGCAGGCATTTTTAAAATCAGCCCGGATCCGGGAATTAGCAGCGACGCCACCCGCCACAACGACGGTGTCATAGCCGAGTTCTCTGGCTGCCATCATAGTGCGGGGAACCAGGCTGTCGCTGACCGCCTTGGTAAAGGACGCCGCAAGCGACGCACGATCCAATTTCTCGCCCTTCTGTTCGGCGTTGTGCACTAGGTTGATAACCGCGGTTTTCAGACCGGAAAAGCTCATATCATAGGGATTGCCGTCCACATGACCGATAGGGAAAGTGTATTTGCTGTCATCGCCACCCTGGGACAACTCGTCGATCGGTTTTCCGCCCGGATAGGGCAGACCGAGGACGCGGGCGGTTTTATCAAAGCACTCCCCTGCCGCGTCATCCCGTGTCGCACCGAGGATCTTCATATCTGTATAGTCCCGGACGTCCACCAGAATCGTGTTTCCGCCGGAAATTGCCAGGCAGAGAAAGGGAGGCTCCAGTTCCGGATAGGCCAGGTAGTTGGCGGCAATATGGCCGCGGATGTGGTGAACTGGAATCAGCGGCACCTGCAGCGCAGACGCGCAGGATTTGGCAAAGTTCACTCCCACCAGGACCGCGCCGATCAGTCCCGGAGCATAGGATACCGCCACCGCATCGACATCCTCTCTTGTAATTCCGGCCGCTTCCAGGGCGCGCTGGGACAGAATGGAGATCGACTCCACATGACAGCGCGAAGCGATCTCGGGCACAACGCCTCCGTATACAGCGTGGAGCTTGGCCTGGGAGAAAATCTGATCCGTCAGGATCTTCCGACCGTCCTCTACAACGGCGACCGCGGTTTCGTCGCAGGTCGATTCAAATGCAAGTATTTTCATAGCAAAACATGCCTCATTCTCGATAATATGTCATCAAAACCGCGTCTTCCCGCGGTAGATCGTAGTAATTCTTCCGTTTACCGACAGTGGTAAAACCGTGTTTTTCATACAAGGATGCAGCCGGGGCATTGCTCTGGCGCACTTCAAGCGTGACAAAGGCCAACCCAAGAAGCTCAGCCCGCCTCATCAGCTCCTCGATCAAGGCATCTCCGATCCCCTTCCGCCTCGCCTCGGGAGCCACCGCCACATTGGAGATGTACCCCTCATCCAGAACGTACATCATGCCCACATAGCCGAGGAGATGTTCTCCCTCCAGCGCCGTCAGGAAAATATGATGCTCATCCGGCAGTTGACTTCTCAGCTGTTCTATGGTCCATGGCAGCGAGAAACAAAGCTTTTCCAGCTCTTCCAGTTGGGGAAGCATCCACTCTTCTGCGTCTGTGATCCGCCAATCCATCAGTGTGCCTCCGCCCAGCTATGTCCCGTGTGGACATCTACCGTCAGCGGAACGCTCAGCTGTGCAGCCCCCTCCATCTCCTGCCGCAGGATCTCGCTGACTCGCTCGGCTTCATCTTCCGGGCATTCCACGATCAGTTCATCGTGAACCTGTAAAATCAGCTTGGCCTTGAGCTTTTCCTCTTTCAGCCGACGATAGACATGCACCATGGCGAGCTTGATGATATCCGCTGCCGTACCTTGAACCGGCATGTTCAGGGCCACACGCTCTCCGAACGAGCGGGTGTTAAAATTGCTGCTTTTCAGTTCCGGAAGCTCCCGCCTGCGGCCATATATGGTTTTGACATAGCCGTCCGCCTTGGCCTGTTCCACCACAGCCTTCATATAATCCCGCACGCCATGGTACTTCTCCAGATAAGCCTCCATATAGGCCTTGGCCTCGTTTGGCCAGACACCGATATCCTGGGCCAGCGAGAAGGCGGAGATACCGTAAACGATGCCGAAATTGACCGCCTTCGCCCGACTGCGCAGAAGCGGTGTGACCTCATTCAATGGAACGTTAAAGACTCTTGACGCTGTGACGCTATGAAAGTCCTCCCCGCTCAAGAAGGCTTCCTGCATGGCCTCATCGCCGGAGATATGGGCCAGCAGACGCAGTTCGATCTGGCTGTAGTCGGCATCGACAAGAACCATCCCGGGTGCCGCAACAAACATGTTTCGAATCTGAGCACCTAGTTTTTTTCGAACCGGAATATTCTGCAGGTTGGGTTCCGTGGAGGAGAGACGGCCGGTAGCCGTGACCGTCATCTGAAAGCTGGTATGGATCCTTCCATCCTCGGAGATGACCTTGAGAAGCCCTTCCGCATAGGTGGATTTCAGTTTTGTGAGCATACGGTACTCCAAAACATCCTCGACAATCGGATGCTTCCCGCGCAGCTTCTCTAAAACGTCCGCATTGGTGCTCCATCCGGTTTTCGTCTTTTTTCCGGAGGGGAGCATCAACTCATCAAACAGGACTTCACCGAGCTGTTTGGGCGAATTGATGTTGAATTCATGACCCGCCTGCTCCCAGATGCTGGCCTGAAGAGCTGCAATACCGCCGTTCAGACTCTCACCGAAATCAAAGAGCGCTTTTCTGTCAACATAGAAACCGCTCTGTTCCATCTCGGCAAGGACCTGGCAAAGGGGCAGTTCTGCCTCTTGATAGAGCTGCGCCATATCCAGTTCCTGCAGTTTCTTCTCCAACGGTCTGTAAAGTCGGAAAATCGCTTCCGCACCTGAATACTCTGCGCCGAGCATACCGATGGAAAGACGCTCCAGGCTGTAATCGCTTCCGGTGGCATCCAGCATATAGGCTGCCAATGCGGTATCAAAAACAAAGCCTTCTGTGCTTCGGCCCTCTTTCAGCAGCAGGCACATCAGATCTTTCGCGTTATGGGCCAGCTTTTTTACATCCGGGCGGAAGATTTCATTCAGCAGCCGGTCATACTCTTCTCCGCACCGGTTCCAGGCAAGCTGATAGACGGTCCTTCCGTCGCATAGTTCCAATTCGTCCAGTCCGTTGCTGGCAAATAGAGACAGCGTATCCGCACTATGCACGGCACAAATCAGCTCTTTTATCTCTTCTTCGGATTGGATTGTTATCTGTGGAAAGTTTTCCCCCGCTTTGCTCTTCGGACAGTCTTCTTTGGATTCCAAACCCCATTTTTCGATGAATTTATGGAATCCCAGGCGGCTCATGAGTTCGTATAATTCCGGCTTTACGTTCCAATTCCAAAGGTTATCTTCCGGCTTAAAACTGATGGGTGCGTCCCGGACGATCGTAGCCAGCCAATAGGACATGCGGGCGCTTTCTTCCCCTTCGCGGAGCTTTTTTCGAATCCCTTCTTTGACGTCCAGCGTGTCAAGCTGATCATAGATCGTATCCAGCGTCCGATACTTCTGAACAAGTCCCATCGCTGTTTTTTCGCCGATCCCGGGAACACCGGGAATGTTGTCGGAGGAATCGCCCATGAGCGCCTTCAAATCCACGATGTGGATCGGCTCAAAACCGTATTCCTCTTCAAAACGCTCCGGCGTATAGAGGATGGTCTCAGTCTGCCCCATGCGGGATTTGACGTTACAGACACTTGTCGTCTCGCTTACCAGCTGCAGGCTGTCCTTATCTCCGGTGACAATAACGCAGTTCCAGTTATCCCTTTCGCAAATCGCCGCCGCGGTGCCCAGAATGTCATCCGCCTCATAGCCTTCCAGCTCGTAGCGGCGAATTCCCATGTCGTCCAGCACCTCTTTGAGGATCGGCATCTGCTGAGCCAGTTCTTCCGGCATGCCCTTACGCTGGGCTTTATAGCCCTCAAAGCTTTTATGCCGAAATGTCGGTGCTTTCAGATCAAAGCTCACACACAGGGCGTCTGGCTTCTGCTCATCCAGAAGGCGCTGCAGGATCGCCAGGAAACCGTAAACTGCGTTCGTCGGCGTGCCGTCGGGCGCGGTCAGCATCCGAATGCCATAAAAGGCCCGGTTCACAATGCTGTTGCCGTCCAATATCATCAGTTTCATAGGCTTCCTCATTTCTCGCCGCGCAGGCGAATGATCTCATCCCGCAGCTGCGCGGCAATCTCGTATTCAAGCATTTTGGCCGCTTTCTTCATCTTGGACTCCAGCTGTTCGATCAGTTCGCGGCGCTCCCGCTCTGTCATACGTACACCGTTGGCCTGCGTCGCCGTTGCGGCAGACGGATCAGCGGAAATCTCAATGAGATCCCGTACGCTCTTAACGATAGTTTTCGGAACGATACCGTGGGCTTCGTTATATGCCTGCTGGATGCTGCGTCGGCGCTCGGTCTCCGTAATGCAGGCACGCATAGACGGCGTAATGTGATCGGCATACATGATTACCTTGCTCTCTGCATTTCGCGCCGCACGGCCTACGGTCTGTATCAAGCTGGTCTCACTGCGCAAGAAGCCCTCTTTATCTGCGTCCAGGATCGCAACCATCCCGACTTCGGGAATATCCAGCCCCTCGCGCAGAAGATTGATTCCCACAAGCACATCAAACTCGCCGAGGCGAAGGTCGCGGATGATCTCCATACGCTCGATCGTACCGATATCGTGATGCATATAGCGGCAGCGAATGCCGATGTTTTTCAGATACTCTGTCAGATCCTCTGCCATTTTCTTGGTCAGCGTGGTGACAAGCGTGCGCTGACCTTTCTCAATCTTTTCGTTGATTTCGCCGATCAGATCGTCGATCTGTCCCTCAACCGGCCTGACCAGAATCTCCGGATCCAGCAGACCGGTCGGGCGAATGATCTGTTCCACGATCTGTCCGGCCCGTTCCCGTTCATATTCCCCGGGTGTGGCCGAAACATAAACCCGCTGATGGATCCGATCCGTAAACTCGTCAAACTTCAAAGGCCGGTTATCAAAAGCGGAGGGAAGGCGGAAGCCGTATTCCACCAGAGACTCTTTCCTGGCCCGGTCGCCGCGGTACATGGCGCGGACCTGAGGCAGCGTCACATGGCTCTCATCCACAAAGAGCAAAAAATCCTTCGGGAAATAATCCAGCAAGGTCATAGGAGGGCTTCCCGGCGCGCGGTTGGAGATCACCCGGGAGTAGTTTTCAATTCCCGAACAATAGCCCAGCTCCTGCATCATTTCAATGTCATAGTCCGTGCGCTGGCGAATGCGCTGAGCCTCGAGCAGTTTATTGTTTTCTTCAAAATAACGCACACGCTCATCGCATTCGACCCGAATGCGTTCGATCGCAGAGGCCATTTTTTCTCGCGTCGTCACATAATGGCTGGCCGGATAGATCGCCGCATGATTCAGGATCCGCGTCGGCTCCCCTGTGACCACGTTGATCTCGCTGATTCGATCCACTTCATCCCCAAAGAACTCGACCCGGATGGCGCGATCATTGGAATAGGCCGGGAAAATCTCCAGCGTGTCGCCGCGAACCCGAAACTTGTTGCGCTCAAAAGCGATGTCGTTGCGCTCATAGCGAATGTCGATCAGCTTATGCAGCAGCTCGTCAAAATCTCGTGTCTGACCCGGGCGGAGAGAAATCACCATATTGGCATAGTCGATCGGATCGCCCAGGCCGTAAATGCAGGAGACTGAAGCCACGACAATCACGTCCCGCCGCTCAAACAAGCTGGAGGTCGCACTGTGGCGCAGGCGTTCAATCTCATCGTTGATTGAGGCGTCCTTCTCGATAAAGGTGTCCGTATGAGGGATGTAGGCTTCCGGCTGATAATAGTCGTAATAGGAGACAAAGTATTCCACCGCATTCTCGGGAAAGAATTCTTTAAACTCACTGCACAGCTGGGCGGCCAATGTTTTGTTGTGTGCCAGAACAAGGGTAGGGCGGTTCAGCCTGGCAATCACATTGGCCATCGTAAAAGTCTTGCCGGAGCCGGTAACACCCAAAAGCACTTGCTCGTCGATTCCGTTTTCAATAGCCGTCACAAGACTGTCAATGGCCTCCGGCTGATCTCCTGTCGGTTGAAACTCTGATACCAGTTTGAAGTGATCCATAAGCCTGTCTCCCGAAAATTTTTCAAAATATTATACCACCGCTTTCACTGAATCACAAGGAAAAAGCGCGGGAAATCCCTATTCTCTTTATTGTGACTGCGAAACAGCGCGCGAACACTTGTCCAATCGCTTTCAATATGGTATACTAAAAATGTTATACTGTAGAAAACCAGGATTGATATACACGCGGAGGCAAGTATGGAAGAATTCAATTCGATCGGCCGTGCCAAGCTGATCATCCGGGAAATCAGCCGTGTTATTGTCGGAAAAGATGAAACAATCATAAAAGTACTGCTCGCTGTTCTGGCCGGCGGACATGTTCTTATGGAAGATATTCCCGGCGTTGGGAAGACGACATTGGCTGTCTCTCTCTCCAAAGCACTCGGGCTGGAATACAATCGCGTACAATTTACCCCGGATGTGCTGCCCTCGGATATAACCGGTTTTTCTCTCTTTGATAAGAACACCGGCGTGATGAAGTACCAGAAAGGTGCTGTGCTCTGCAATCTTTTTCTCGCTGACGAACTGAATCGCGCCACAAGCCGTACCCAGTCTGCTCTTCTGCAGGCCATGGAAGAGGGCGAAGTAACCGTCGACAACCAGACTTATCCAGTCCCCCAGCCTTTCATCGTTATTGCCACACAGAACCCAACCGGCGCAAAAGGCACGCAAATGCTGCCCGATTCCCAGATGGACCGTTTCATGCTCCGCCTTTCCATGGGCTATCCGGCCCACGACGACGAAATGGAGATGATCCGCCGAAAACAACAGGGCGTCGTTGTGGACACCGTCCAGCAGGTCATCAGCCGGGACGAACTGATGGAACTGCGCAAAGAGGTTGAGCAGGTCTATGTGAAGGATGAAATGATCGGTTACATCGTCTCCCTCTGTGAAAAGACACGCAGCGATTCCCGCATCCATCAAGGGGCAAGTCCCCGCGCTTCTCTGGCGCTTGTGGCACTTTCCAAGGCAACCGCCTGGATTCAGGGCCGGGATTATGTCCTGCCGCGTGATGTACGCTTTGTTTTCCATGACTGCATCGGGCATCGTCTTATCTGGTCGCCGGATCTTGTGGATGAAGGCGCGCGTATTCAGGCTCTGGATGAAATACTTCAGTCGGTAAAAGCGCCGGCCATAAAATAAGCCATGCCCACTTTTTCTTTTCTTCTCTACAGCCTCTGTGTCGTTTTTGTCTATTTCCTTCGGATGCATTATCGCGGATGGGCCGGTCCATTTGCTGTTTGGACAATGTTTGCTGTCCCGATCCTGCTTTTGCTGTTCGCTATTCCCGCAATTGTTTCCCTTTCCTTAACACTGCGGGCAGAAGCGCACATCACAAAAGGATGCCCTGGGCAGCTTCAGCTCTGTTTCAAAAGCCGCTTTTGGCTGCCGGTCAGCCGTGTACGGCTTTGGCTTCAGATCGAAAATCGTTTTACCGAGGAAAGCGAGACCCGCGTCGTAAACTGTTATAATGTGGATACCAACAAACTGACGGTCTCCTTTCCGACCGACCTATGTGGTCAGCTCCGCTTTCGTATTCTCCGCTGGGAATGCCGGGATGCGCTTGGTCTGTTCGCGCTGCGGAAGCAGGCGCCTGCCGAGACAAGCTGCACCATTCTGCCGCCGGCGGTTTCTCCGGAAGCCGTTCCGGACTGGGACAATGTCCTGAACGCAGAAGCACGCTTCAAACCGAAATACGGCGGTGGATTCTCCGAGGAACACGATCTGCGGGAATATCACCCTGGTGACCCGAGCAACAGCATTCATTGGAAACTCAGTTCCAAAACCGATGAGCTGATTGTTCGGGAAGCTCTTGAACAGGAAAACCGGCAGGTATTTCTCGTCCTCTCCCATGCCGGCAAGCAGGATCGGGGATTGGAAATTCTGTACTGGCTCTCTCTTGAACTTTGCCGCAGAGAGCAGCCGCACTGCATCATATCCGACAAGCATTACCAGGTTGAAAATGAGAGCGGAAGTGTGGATGCCCTGTCCGGTATTCTGGCCCACCCCATTACCACGCCCTGCTCCTTTGATCCTTCCGCTGCACGCTGTATCCTATACATCTCCGGCGAGGAGGTGTGGTGGCATTGAGCAAACAGGTCAATCGTGCTCTGGTTTTTGCACTCTTAATACTCTATACCTTTTCGCAGCTCTATTTGGTCAGTCAGACTCTGGAGTGTTCTCTCTCGCCGGTTTTTCCCTTCTGGGTTTTGCTCCTCTGCATGACAAGCTGGTTGACCGCAAGTATTCCCTACGGTCTGCTGGTCGGACTTCCTGCATCTGTTTTTGTATTAATCTTTGCCTCCCGTCGTTTTCCCGCTGATCTGAGTCTGCAATTAAACGATATCCTGGACCGCATCACCGGCGTATACGTGGAGCACTTTATGGCCGCCGGGGAGAGCTATCCCTATCTTCAAAGCGTACCAGATCATAATTTTTTGCTGATTCTTTTCGCTTTTCTGCTCGCTTCCTATATGGCGGCCTGTCTGACCTCGCGGAGCAGCCGTATCGGTCTGGCCCTGTTGGGAGCGCTCCCCTTTTCGATCGGCTGTCTGATCGTCAACGAGAAGCCCTCTGTTCTGTGCGTCCTTGGTCTTGTTTTGTTTCTGGCTCTGCTGGCCGTCAGCGGGCCTCAGTATCAGGAATCCTCGAACTCCTGGCGGTTGGTTCTCCTTGCACTGATTCCTGTTTCCCTCCTGTTTGCGCTTCTCGTCTGGCTGATTCAGCCTTCCGAATACAGCTTTGAACCTCAGCCCTTGGAGTTGAGTGATACATTTGAAGCCTTGGAGCAGCGTCTGGATGACTGGATGAATGAACGCTTTGCTTTGGAAGGTCTCCCCTATTCGTCCGACTCCAGTACGGAGAGCAGCCAAGGCGATGCGAGCAAAAAGAACGAGGACATTCTCTGGCAAAACGGAAACGGAGCCCTCGACCTGACGCAAAACAGCAGCGAGGACGATTTGAACCGGGAGTTTCTGCGAATCCGCCCTATGCAGGATGGCAGCTATTATCTCCGCGCCGTCTCCTATGGGGATTACATCGGAACCGGATGGCTGCCGGCCGATGAGACGACGGGCAGTTCTTCGTTAGGCTTCTCCGCAGAGGCCATGCTTGCCGCAGGCGCGAGAGAGGCAAGGCTTCCCATACAGGATCTTGCCGCTCTCAAGTACCGCTGTCTCCCCTATTTCAGTACGGAGGTCCGTTCTTTTGACAGCTTTGTTCCCGCCTCCATAGTGTCCAGCTATACAGCCGAGTATGTCAGCCTGCCGGATCAAGCTCTGCTCTTACAGATTCCGGCTCAGCTTGTGGATGCGGAGGAGAGCTATCGCCTCTATGCCCACCGGGTTTACACGGCGCTTCCGGAAGATACCCGTTACGCCCTGCAGAATGTGTGTCAAAATGTTGGTCTCTCTGCTGAAAACGGAGATATCATCACGGAGGTTGCGCGTTATGTCCAATCCTCCGGCGTCTATGACGTCAGCACGGAAGCCTATCCCAGCTCCGACTATGCCGTCTATTTTCTGACGGAAGCACACCGCGGCTACTGCATTCATTTTGCCACCGCCGCCGCGGCGCTGTATCGCACGCTGGGCATTCCGGCCCGAATTACCGAGGGCTTTTTGATAACCGCAAAAGGTGGCGAGGCCACCGTCGTGCGGGGGGAAAATGCCCACGCCTGGGTTGAGGTTTATCAGGACGGACTCGGCTGGCTGCCCGTGGAGGTTACTGGTCAATCCGGCCTGAACTCGGCCCCTGCGGAGGCCAACATCCCGGAACCCAGCTCGGAACCGACACAAAGCGAGACTTCAGAAACGCAGTCCCCGTCGCAGTTGCAGAAAGCGCCTCCTACACCCATGCCGGTCGGTCTCGTCACGGACACCGCGTCGCCCTCCGCCTCCTCCGGTGCCGCACTTTCCTATGCGCTTTCTCGTATTCTCTTCGTGCTGTTATGTCTGGCTGGACTGTCTGCCCTCGTATTTTTAAGACGGCTCCTTCTGCTGCGCTGGCGGCTCCATCAATACACCCAGCGTAATACAAAAAAAGCGGTGATCTACATGTACCGCATGGCGGAGCGGGCCGCTGTTTTCGGGCAAAAAATCCCTGTTTCTTTACAGCGCACAGCGGAAAAGGCCGCTTTCAGTGCACACCCGATCACGGAAGAGGAACGCTTGATTTGCCAAAACGAGCTGGAAGAACTGCTCTCTCGTTGTCAGGCGGACTTGCGTTTCTGGAAAAAGCTCCGATTTCTGTATTTGTATGTTCTCAAGTAAAAGAATCCTGTGGACTTCTTCCGATGCGCTGTGATATGATAATATCGATCCTCGATAAAACGCTTGAAAATCACGCGTTTTATGCGCAGCGAATGCTGCGCTGCGCAAAGCAGTTGTTTTGCGCGAGATTGGTATTGCACGGCTTCTTCAAAGGCGCAAACCGCCTTTACCTGTGAGCCACTGGGCTCACAGGCAATAAAACGATTTTTTATCGTTTTATTGAAGAATAGAATAAATCAAAATTAGAAAGGTAGGAATACATCTATGGAGATGACAGCCGGTGCCTACTGGCTCAACACAACATTCGCCGGATTTGATCAGAGTCTTACTCTGACAGTGCACAAACTCTATGAAGCGGCCGGGGCTTTCTTCACTCCGTTTATGAATTTTATATCACTTCTCGGCAAGGGCGGTATTTTTCTGATTCTTCTCTCGCTGACCCTCCTGTTTATCAAAAAGACGCGCCGTTTCGGAACGGCCATGGCCTTCGGAATTGCGATCGGTGCCATATTGGTCAACCTGTTTCTGAAAGTCGTGATCGCCAGGCCGCGACCGTATGCCGATATCAATGGCTTTTTCTATCCCCTGTGGGTCATGATGGGCCAGCATATGGAGAGCGACTTCAGTTTCCCCTCCGGGCATACCAACGTCGCTTTTGCGGCGATGGTGCCCCTGTTTATTCTGGGCAACAAAAAGCTCAGTTGGCTTGCCCTGGTATTCGGCGTTCTGATGGGAATCTCCCGTATTTATCTGGTTGTTCACTTCCCGTCGGATGTTCTCGCCGGTCTGATCACCGGTACGATCGCCGGTATGCTCGGCACTCTTATCGCCATCAATCTCCCCAGGAAATGGTACCTTTGGAGTTTCTCAAAAAAGGAAAGGGATGCATCGTGTTCGGATTTGGCAAACTGAAATTCAAAAACGTCGATAAAACAACGCTTGACGATCAGGCCCATATTCAGGATTATGAAAACGCTGAAGTGATTGGCCACGTGCGTCTCGGCAAGCTATGCCTCTATTATAAGGAGTTTGGTCGCTACCACTGTGTCCCTTATTCCTATATTGACCGCTCTTTCACCCGGGTGAGTGAATGCCAGGGAAATGATTTTATGGCGGATACGTATTACTACCGTTTGTGGATCATATCCACGCGCGTCTTCAGCAGATCCGGCCGGAAATCGAGTATGGTTTTATCGCGCCTCAAAAAAAATAATACAGCCTCAAAGGAAACATCCACCCTCTCTATCAGCGGGTGGATGTTTGTTGTTTGTGTCTCTTGTTTTGAATCATTTCTCGGAGAGAAAATGCTTTTGAATCTTATGATTGCATTTTTCACTGCAAGCGCATAGAATAGGAAAGAACTGAGCAGGCCTCCGGGAGCCGGGTCACACAGGTGATAGTGAATGCATCATTCACGGGACAGGTTTTGATACAACATGTTCCCGTGATTTTTCTATTCCGGGAGACGCAGGAGGTTTCGTATGGAAAAACAAACACAGCTCGCCTTGCGGGTTTCAAAAACAAGTATCCTTGTCAATCTGTTCCTGTCTTTTTTTAAACTGGCAGCCGGTATTCTTGCCCACTCCGGCGCTATGGTGTCTGACGCGATTCATTCCGCTTCGGATGTGTTCAGCACGGTGATCGTGATGATCGGCATGAAGCTCTCAGCCAAGGCATCGGACCGGGAACACCCCTATGGACATGAGCGTATGGAGTGTGTTGCGGCCATCGTTCTGGCAGTCGTACTTTTGTTCACCGGGCTTCTGATCGGCCAGGACAGCATCGAAAAGATCCGCAGCGCCGAGGAGACGCTTGCCGTTCCCGGTCTCTTGGCCTTGATCGCCGCCCTGCTCTCCATTCTGGTTAAGGAATGGATGTTTCGTTACACACAGCGCTGCGCCAGAGAGATCGACTCCCCCGCCCTGCTGGCTGACGCCTGGCATCATCGCTCCGATGCACTCTCCTCTGTCGGTGCCCTGATCGGCATTGCCGGGGCTCGTCTGGGTTTTCCTGTGCTGGATCCCCTCGCCGGACTTGTCATCTGTGTTTTTATCGGGAAGGCCGCCTATGACATCTTTTTGGACGCTATCAACAAGATGGTCGATCACAGCTGTGACCTGGAAACGGAAGCTGCCCTCCGCGAATGTGCGCTGAAAAACACATCGGTAGAACGGATCGACCTGCTCCGAACGCGGGAATTCGGGAACCGTATTTATGTGGAGATGGAGATTGCTGTTGACGGTGCCCTCCCCTTGACAAAGGCGCATGACATTGCAGAGGCTGTCCACAACGATATCGAGCAGGCCTTTCCCAAGGTGAAACACATCATCATCCATGTCAATCCCGCATAAAGAGACCGAAAGCGCGGCCGAAACCCGGTCGCGCTTTTCGCATTCTCTTGTTTTATTCAATCGGAAACTTCTCCTGGATCCGATAAAAAGTATCGCCGCTGATGGCGTGTTCCATCGCGCAGGCTTCCCGCTCTGCCGTCTCCTCATCAACCCCCACGGAGAGAAGCATCTGCCGGAAATAGCAGTGCTTGGAATAGGTCAATTCCGCCAAAGCCTGTCCCTCCTCTGTAAAATGGATCATTTTTTCTTCATCCACTGTAATAAGCCCCATCTCCTGAAGCTTACCCAATTCCACACTGACAGAGGGTTTAGTAATATTCAATTCGTTGGCAATGTTGATCGCACGGCAATAGCCTTTGTTCCGCTTAATGAGCAGGATCGTCTCCAGATAATCGTCACGAGCCTCGTTGCGGAATGTTCTCATATTCAAGGTTACATCCCCTTTCCCTGGGAGTTATTTTTCATTTTAGCACATTCTTTCGTTAACGGCAACACCTTTGCTTTGGCGATTTTTCACCTTGCCGAGATAACGCATTCGGAAACAAACAGTTAAGCCGTCAGGGCTTTCCTCTTAATTAACTAGATCTATGATTCTATCTGCGATGCCCTCCGTGTCCCGGAAGGTCGTCACATACCCCTGGAGCGATTCCGCTTTTTCCCGCAAAGATCGGGAAGCTTCGTTCAGAAAAATGGTGCAGGGGTATTTCGCATTCTTTGCCTCCTGAACCAGATTGGCTGCCGCCGAGTTTCCATCCAGAGCCAATAGAACAGAGGGCCGCCGTTTGAAGACTTCATAGGCAATGCTTTTATAGCTTCCCAAGCCGACCGGTTCAATGGCGACGCGAATATAGGCAGGCGAATTCTTTAGCTTTGACACTTCTCTCTCCGAGATCATCGAAGGGACAAAAGAATAGACCTCAAATTTTCCGCGATTCATTTCCAGCAGGCAGCGTTCATAGGCGGTGATCTTGTGGCCGATGACAAACACGGCTTTCTCCGGGTCGAGTCCTTCCACAAGCCGCTGAAGCAGCTGCTTTCCCCCTGCGTTCACTACCGTCCGGTGGCTGCTGTTGTTGAAGCTTCCGCCCAGGAGTATGATTGGCATCTTGTTCTCCGGCATCTCCCGGATCCGATCATTCAGGCGCTCGGAGGCATAACAGCTGTTTTCCCGATGCGGGAGCACATTCGCCTCAACTTCCGTATGCTCCATACGTCTGCAATAAAACGCCTCGACGGACTGATCCCCGCGTGTCTGATCCAGCTGAATCTGCTTTTCCTGAAAACTCTTTTCCGCATCTTTCAGAATGCTCTCTTCACAGCGGCGCATCTGGAGCAGGTCTTCTCTGCTGAGGCCCAACAGCTTTTCCAGGCTGAGCTGTTCGTCGATCGGATTTGTCCCATACAGGGCGCCGCCATCCGTTCCCTGAACACAGCGCACGCCTTCCCGCAGGTATTCGCGGAGAGGATGATTGTTTAGTTGATTCAGGTTGTTCAGTCGGACATTGGACGTGATCTGAAATTCCAGGACAGTGTTGGTCTCTTTCAGAAGGCGAATCAGTTCTTTTCCTTTGCTGGAATGCAGATTGGCGGTATAGAGGCCGTGACCGATGCGCACATGGGGCATCGGCTGGCCAGGCGCCAGCAGGTCGCGCACGCAGCGCACACTGTTATAGACGTTATCCTTCAGCGAGTCGTTTTCCCCTGCATGGATGCGAATCACAAAAGAGGGTACCTCTCCGGCTATTCGCACGATCTCGCCGATACAGTCTTTCAATTCGGTGATATCGTTGATTTCTTCACCGACAAAGTCACTGCCGGCCACATAGGGATCCATCGCAACGCAGCGCAGCGCCCGAAGATTACGGCGCAGATAATCTTCTCCGTCCATCTTGTCCTTCACAAGGGTGAGGGGAATGCGGCGAATCGCCGCGAGGAAACGAATCCTGACCCCTGTCTCCCGATAGATATAAGGCATGACCTGGTGGACCTGTGCCAAGGTGTGGGGCGCATCCTCGGGTTTGCTCAAAGAGGTGTCGGAGATCTCCACATACCGGATCCCGTGCGCGGCGTACAGGCGAGCAATCAAAAGAAGCTTATCCTGAAACAGGCTGTTGTTTCGATACTCCTCGCGGCTCTTGTCCCGCAGCAGCTGCACCACCGTTTCCCTCACGTCCTGGTCAGGGATTGATGCCACATCTTCCAGGGAAAAAGAGGAAGCCGCGCGAATTCCCCGGGTAAAGACATAGCGATAGAGATAGACCTTCTCCAGATTGGTAAAAACGGCCTGCCCATCCTTCATAACGGCAAGGGAATTGCGAACGCGGGAGAGATTCTCCTCTGCATTGGGGAGATTGCCAAGGATCAGATCGGCAAAATTGAGAAAGGTATTGTCGTCAATTTTTCGTACGAGGTACTTCCCCTGCAAAGCCGAGCCTTCAAATTCACGCGCCACAGCAGCGCGCTGCCGAGTCAGTTCTTCCCGTTGGCGCTCGCTGAGCTTGAGATCCAGTTTTTTGATGTAATAGAGCGGATAGCGGATCTGGTGAACGATCCCGAGAGCCATCAGCGCATCAGCCGGCAGATTGGCATTCATATGGGTGTGCAGGTCAGTGCGGAATTTCGTCTCTTCGAGAATATAGGTCTTAATAATGGTCCGCGCGATATCCAGCTTATAGTCCTTGGTCTGGGACATAAGCGTCTTGGAAATAGCCGGGATGGAAGCTTTCATCTCAACAGAGCCGTCGGGATAGATGTTGGCAACCTTCGTTCCGCCCAGGCGAAAAATATAGAGCTGACGGTTATACTGGTCAATGTAGGACGGCACTTCGCCCTCGATCACTTTCAGACCGCCTTCATCGTAGGAGATCTCCAGATCGCAGAGCTTGGCCAGGTTGCTGATCAGATTACCGCTGTGGTGATTGGGCGTGCGGATCCGATAATACAGCCTGGTATCCTCCAGGTTTAGATCCACAATCATATCCTTTTCCTTGTCCAGATAAAAACGCCCAAAGTCTGTCATGCCCTCACCGCCTTTTGATTCAGTCTTGTTAAGCAGTATAGCACAAGAATCTGCTTTCGTCTCGCCCTTTCTTTTCTTTTTGGTCGTTTCCTTTTGCCAATTCCAAATGATTCCATTTTTTACTTGCAAAGTATGCTTCATCGCGCTATAATTAAGACACTTAGCGAAAAGTGCCTATACAAGTCATTGGAAAGCTGGTGTTTCATATGAGCGGAAAAGCGCGTGTTTTGGTCGTCAACGATTTCTACATCTCCCGGCACTTCACAGAGCGGATCATTCAGACCTCGTTACGATATTCGCTGGTGAAAGCCTGTCAGAGTCCGGAACAGGCCATTGACTTTTGCAAAGAGAACCAGGTCGACTTTGTTCTGATGAACGCCTCATTCCACAGTGGAATGGACGGGCTGGATGCCTGTGCTCTCATTCAGGAGATGCAGCCATCTGCCAAGTTGGTCCTCGTTGTCGGTGCACTGGATGACGAGCTTCGAAAGAAGGCCGTCGAGGCTGGTATAGCCGGCGTTTGGGAGAAGCGTGGTACCATGCGGATCCTGCATATACTTGACCGCATTTCCGCCGGGGATCGCGTTTTCCCCGAATAATCCGAAACAGATTCTGGCCCTGTCAGCATTTGCTGACAGGGCCATTTGTGTTATCCGATATAGATATCGCAGAAATCAATTTTGTTTTCAAAGTCCGTGCTTCGGATGACCTCCTCCGTCTGCACCACTTCCAAATTTCTGGCGATCTGCTCCAGGTTCTCCATGCTGTCGTAGCCGCGTACCCCCACGATCCAGCCCTGCTCGGGGTGGAAAAGGATCACAAAGTTTCCGGTCGGAAACATGGTCTGATCAGCGTCGATGGCATGTCCGGATTTCGCTGCAAACTTGTAGACCTGCACGTCGCCCCAGCTCTCCTCTGTGATTTTGTCCGGCTCAAAGTCCATCAGGATCATGGCGCCGTCGTTGACAAACTGCGGCGCATACATCACGTCAATGACGCAGCTGGGAAGAAACACGCCAAATTCCTCGTTCCGAATTTCGCTGCCTTCCAGCAGCGAGGCATAGCCGTCGTCCTCCGGCTGGGCGAAATCCCAGTAGTTTTCTTTCGGCGTCCAATTGGCTTTGAAGCGCACGCCGCGGCATTCCTCCGGACCTTCAAAACGAAAGACATACTTGCTTGGCCACTCCACCGCTTGGTTTCCGAATTGAACGGTATAACTCTCATTTTCCGCACTGCTGTGTCCATTCATGCTAAAGTGAAAGACTGCATAGGCCGTGATGCTGAAAAAGCTTGCAATCAGGGCGGCGATCAGCACCGTCCGCCACACCTTTCTCATTCGATACATAGGGATAACCTCCTTGTTTTCAAGGAGCTGCCGCGTTCGTTCCACCGTGTCTGTATGGATCCCGTTCATGGCTTGCAAAAGCATCCATTCGTTCAACAGTACCCCTCCTTTTCCAGGCGTGCGCGCAATCTGCCGCGCAGGCGAAACAGCATGCTTTTGACCTTGCTCTCGCTGAAATGGAGCTTGGATGCGATCTGGTTCACCGGGCAGAGATAGAAGTAACGGGCGGTGAATACCAACTGCTCAGTGTGGTTCAGGTTGTTCACAAAGCTTCCGACCAGAGCTTCCAATTCCCGCTGCTCCGCTTCTTCCTCTGTGTCTCGCGGTGTAGCCAGGCAATCCGCCAGCTCCTCCAATACCAGATCCCGCTCGCCTCCGCCGCGCTTTTGCCGGTGCTGTTCCCGCCAGCGTCCGATGGCCGCGTTTCGGGTCAGGCAAGCGAGAAAAGCAGACAGGACTCTCGGCCGCTCATCCGGCATGGCATTCCAGGCTGCGAGCCAGGTGTCGTTGACGCATTCCTCCGCGTCCTCATCGCACTGGCAGATGTTATAGGCAATTCGATGGCAGTAAGCTCCGTATTTTTGCTCCGTTTCGGCTATGGCCCGGTCGGAGCGTTGCCAATACAGATCCACAATGGCACTGTCTTCCATGCGGGCACCTCCTTTGTTTCTTGAGCGCTCACCCCTATAGACGCGAAAAACGTTCACGGCGTTGCATGCTATTGAAAAAGCTTTTCTCCCAATTGGCAAGAGAATGGCCCCCAACAGAGTGGGAGCCTTTTCTCTTGTGTCCTTTTTTATCCGCGCGCGGCGTCAAAGAAATCATAGGGTTTTTCAAACTGATCCTTCCTCACGATTTCTTCTGTCTGTTCCACCTCCAGATTTTTCGCTAAATAGAGCAGATCGTCCATCGAGGCGGTACCGCGGATCGCAAAAATCCAGCCCTGATCCGTATCAATGATTAGAACATAATTGGTCTCGGGCAGGTCATGCAGTTCGCCGTCGATCCCCTTCCAGTGATCGGACGTGATCTTTATAACATGTCTGCCATCCCAGTCCTCCTCTTCCATCTGATCCGGCGTGTGGTTCATCAAGATCAACGCGCCGTCATTCACGTAGCACGGCATGTAGAATATGTCCGAGACAAAAAAGCCTCCTCCGCCTTTTTTGACGGTGCACTCAACATGTTCACACCAAGGGATGGTAGCGATCTCACCTTCTTTCCAATCCGCACGTTCAATCCATCCATCCGCTCCTGCTGGAATATAAACGCCCTCCGGAAGACTGTTGAAGCGATAGCGCACCGCCTGGCACTCCTCTGCGCCGTCAAACTCCAGCGCATAGGTAGCGGGCCATTCGCCGACAATGTCTTCGTCCGGGGTTTTAAAACTTACCTGAAACCGCTCCCCTTCTTCCACAGCCCGACTGCTGACTTGAAACAATCCGGCTGCAAAAGCCGAAACACCCATGAGGGCCGTGATGACCGCCGCAATCAGCAGCGTCTGAAAAGCTTTTCGTGTTTTCTTCATAGGGACAATCTCCTCCATTCCGATGTGATAAAAGCTGCGGGCTCTCTCCAGTTCTTTCTCGTCCGCCTGGTTCAAAGCATCCCAAAGATCGAACGCGTTCACAGAAGTCCCTCCTTCTCCAGATAGCGTTTCAGTCTGCCTCTCAGGCGGAACAGAATGCTCTTGGTCTTGCTCTCGCTGTATCCAAAGTGGCCTGCGATCTGCGGGATGGAGAGCAGATAGTAATAACGGCCCAGGAAAACAAGCCTTTCCGTCTCGTTGAGGCTACTCAGCCAGTTTCGTACGCTCTCTCCCAGCTCCCGTTGTTCGGTCTCCTTTACCGGGTCCGATTGAGCGGCCAGGCTCTCACTCAGCTCATCCAAGGCCAATAGCATTTCACCGTTTCCCCGCTTCTGGCTTGTTTCCGCGCGTACACGATCAATGGCCAGATGACGGGTAAGGCAGCCAAGAAAAGCGGCAAGACGTTTTGGGCGCTTATCCGGCATGGCATTCCAGGCTGCGAGCCAGGTGTCGTTGACGCACTCTCCGGCGTCCTCCCGGTTGCCACATATGGATCGAGCGATGTATTCGCAGTAGCTGCCGTACTTTCGTGCGGATTCTTCGATCGCTCGGTCAGAGCGCTGCCAATATAGTTCAACAATGGCGGAATCCTCCATGACGGCCTCCTTCATCTGAATTATCTTAAAAGCGCTTTCACCTATATACACGAAAAATCAGCCGCATCGGTTGCATGGGATGAAAAAAACACGGAAAAAAATCCGTGTTTTTATCGTATCACGCCGTTTTGGAGGCAGACACTGTCGATCAAGCGACGACGCAGACTATCGTAGATCACAATGCTGATTCCCTTGCCTTCTTTTGCCTGTTCCCGGCCGTCCAGCGCAATCGAGCAGGGCTGCGTTGTACTGATTTCATACCGGCTGCGCCCGGAACGAAAACTGCCGTACGCCTCTTTCTCCGTCCCTGCGGAAACAGGCACCCCGTTTTCCAGCACTGCCCAGAAGGCTTTTTCCGGTTCCGCGCCAAGCCGGGTCAAAAAGGCTTGAACGGAAGGCGTAACTGTGTCTGCCCAGTTTTTATCCATGGCGAGGAAAACCGTGCAGGCAAGCTCCTCAAGCGCCTCGCAGTAGTGCTCCGGTACCGTCTTCCCGCGAAGTGACCATTCGTCCAGAATGTGGCTATAATAGGTCCTGCCATTTTCCCAGGCGCTTCCCTGGCCGCCTTGAACTGGGTACTCAGAATACAGATATTCGCCCAGACGGCGGCTCAACTTTTGCGCGCCGGAAACATTGGGATGTTCAAAGTCGGCATTGTCCTCAGCGAAGTCATAGCCCATGGCCTCATAGCATTCTTGCTCATTCAAATCCAGGAAGTGGAGCGAGTTGGACTTGGCATAGTTCTCCATACTCCGGTGCGTCGCTGCACTGGCCCCGGTATCCGGTGTTGTGACAAGTACAAGCGTGATGCTCCTTTCCCGACAGAGAGCCG
Source organism: Oscillospiraceae bacterium (assembly GCA_902775985.1). Classification (GTDB taxonomy): domain Bacteria; phylum Bacillota; class Clostridia; order Oscillospirales; family Oscillospiraceae; genus Limivicinus. Next base: position 123,862 of record CACYOR010000001.1, on the reverse strand, counting down.
TGATCCGGTCCAGATACATCTCCATATACGGGGCGAAGTTGGCGCTCGCTGCAAGCGGCTCAACATGGATGGGGCGAAAATCGTCAATACCGCTTTTCTCCATCAATGGTGACCAGCCGAGCAGTTCGTTGTGGACTCTAAGTTCCGACAGTGTGAAATCATCCTCGTTCCATTCTTTCCAGCGCTCATGAAAGCGCAGATTGGGAAAGACATAGCTCTTCCAGTTCTGGGTCTTGTCCAGACGGTATATCTCCCAAAGGGCGTGCAGCTTATTGAAGGACCAGCGCATGGGATCCATGGCCTTCCGCATCATCGCCTCAGACGTATTGAGAGGCTGATCGGTGATGACTGGGAAAAACATGCTGGTCTCCAGTACAACGATTTTGGGCGATTGCCGCTTCAAAGCTTCCCGCAGCCAGTAATAGCTCATATGCGGGCTTTGCAGGTCTGTCCCAAGATTATAGGCGCGCATACCATACTCATCGTATAAAATCTGCGGAACAAACGCCGTATAGGCCTTGCTGCTTCCAAGAATCAGAAGATCAAGGCTGTTCTTCTCCAGACGATAGACACCTTCCGTGTTAGAGCTCGCCGGCCAGTCGCTTGTCAGGGCGTAGTTTTTCGGCAGCAGAAGAGCATTGGCCCCCTGAAACAGGAGCACAAACAGAAGAAGAAAGATCAGCGCTTTGCCGGCTGTTTTCCCTTTCAACTCTTTCATTTCAAAATGCTCCATATATAAAGTCCTGCGCACGGAAGCCTTCCCCATAGGTGCCCATGAAATAGATGGCAAAAATGGCCAGCAGATAGATCGGCCATCGAATCATAAGATGCTGTTGGTTGATCCAGTCCCGCAGGCGTAGCCTCGTCTGCAGCACGCTGACCGCAAACAGGATAGCCAGAGACACAAGCAGCACGTTCCATTCCTTTCCCGGAAGGCCCAACTGCAGAAGTGAGCCGTCAAACAGCACCCAAGGGTTCCATACCGTGACCAGGGAGCGCAGCATTTCCATACCCTGAGAAAGGCTGTTCGCCCGGAAAATGATCCAGGCCAGCATAACCCAGAAGCAGGTACCAAGGGTACTGAGAATGCGTCTGGGAAGTGAGTCCTCCGGCATCTGCAGAGCAAGATAGAGCCTGTTTCTGGGAGCATAAATCACCGAAGCTGCGATCTGATAGATGGCGTGCATCATTCCCCAGATCAGGAATTTGAGGCCTCCGCCATGCCAAAGTCCACTGATGAGAAAGGTCAGCAGGAGATTACGGTATTTCTGCGCTGTTCCCCTCCGGCTTCCTCCAAGAGGAATATAGACATAATCCTTCAGCCAGCGGCTCAAGCTGATATGCCAGCGCCGCCAGAACTCGCGAATCGATCGGGAGAAATAGGGATGACGAAAATTGTCCGCCAGAGAAATGCCAAATAATTGGGCTATGCCCTGTGAGAGTGTAACACAGGCAAGAAAATCCGTGTACAACTGAAGGCTGTACAAGATGCCGGCAATCAGAACATAAACGCCCTGATAAGAGGGAAAGCGGTCAAAGACTGTGTTGACAAGAATCGCCGCTTTATCGGCAATCATCCATTTCAGGAAAAAGCCCCACAAAACAAGCTGAAGCCCTTCCCGCAGGTTCTTCTCCCGAATCTCATGGCCCTCAAAGAGCTGCGGTGCCAGCTCAGACCAGCGCGGGATCGGGCCCTGGAGAATTTGAGGAAAAAAGGAAATATACAGCGCATACCTGGCGAGGTTTTTCTCCGCATTGATTTTCCCGGAGGCAATGTCGATCAAATAAGAGAGCATTTGCAAAGTATAAAAGGCAAGCCCCATCGGAATAACCCAATGAAAGCCATCCAGTCGACAGAACTCAGCCAAAAGCATACCCAGTTTGGGGAAAAGAAGCGGCGCTCCACAGAGCAGCAGGCTCAGGAAAAGCAGCCTTTTTTTCGGTTTGTTTCTCGGTTCTTTTCGAGCAGCAAACCGAAGCCCCAGCTCAATACGATACTCGAAAAAAACAGCGCAAGGCGAAGCGCATCCCCCACCGCAAGTACATAAAATACAAGACTTCCCAGAAGCAGCGCCAGCCAGCGCCGCTTCTTGGGAAGTAATGCGTACAGTGCAAGCGTGACTGCCGTCAGCAGGTAATAATTCAGCCCGGTATAGCTCACCTGTTCTTCTCTCCTCTGCTCTGTCAGCGCTTCATGCGCCTTACCAATTCTTCATCACTCTCGACCATCAAGGTATGATAGTCCGTATAGATCACCTTCCCGGGCAGAGAGCCCGAAGGCTTTCGCACAAAACGAACCATGCAGTAGTCCACCGGTATTTTGCCGCTCTCGCGTCCCTGGGAGTGATAGGCTGCCAGGACCGCTGCCTGCTCCAAGCTTCGCTGAGGCGGCTCCAGGCCATCACAGCGCAGAATCACATGGCTGCCATGGATCCCCTGTGTGTGCAGCCAATAGTCCGTTCTCCGCGTCGTTTTGTTCGTCAGTTCATCGTTCTGAACATTGCTGCGTCCAACCAGCACCTCAAGGCCGTCGTCCGTCACAAAACGCAGCGGTGCCTGCGCTTTCCCGCGCTCGGGTTTTGCTCCCTTGACTTTACGGAGAAAGCCCGTTTCGGTCAACTCACGCCGGAGGTCTGCCAGATCCTTCTCGCTTTCCGCGCGCTGCAGCTCGTCCAAGACGCTGTTGAGATAATCCAGCTGCTGCTCTTCCTGCTCGATCAGAACACTCAGGTGCTGCTGCGCGCCCTTCTGCTTGTTATACTCTTTATACAGTGCGGCTGCGTTTTGCTGCGGTGTTTTCAGGCTGTCCAGCGGAATAGAGATTTCCGGGCATCCTTCCTCGTAATAGTTTTCGCACACAAGACTTCTGTCTCCGCGCTTCAGTCGGTACAGATTGGCCGTAACAAGCTCCGCCCGGCGGCGCACTTCTTCCCGGGACTCGGTGCGCTTGAGTTCTTCCTTTTGTCCAGCCAGCTTGCGGGCCAGGCGATCCCGGGCAGTACGTACACTGCGCGTCAGTTCATGCCCCCGGCGTCGCTGCTGTTCTGCCTTATCTCGTCTGGTGTAGAACGCATCAAGCAGCTCAGAAAAGCTATCAAAGCGTTCCTCCTGCACGGTTTCGCCATACTGCGAGATGTGCATAAAGCTGTAGTCCAGAGGCTTTTTATCCTGAATCAGAAGCGTCGGGGCAAACTCACCTGCCAAAACAGAATCGGCAAAGGCGTCCATCTGGGCAGGCAGGAGCTCGTAATCCCCACCGCTGCGGTAGCTCAGTTCCCGGCACACGAGAGGAGAAAGCCCGGAAAAATGGCTGAGCAGCCACTTGTCCGCCGGAACAGATTCATCCGCTTCCCTGGCCATTGCCGTGCGAGTCTCCGATGGCGTTTCAAAAAAGGAGGGCTTGTCCTGCTGGGGTGGAAAGCGATACAGCATTCCGGGCAGCATGCGGCGCAGCGCATCGCCCGCAAAGTCCACCCGACGCATACAGTCGACAATCCGGCCGTCCTCCCCCACCAGGATCACATTGGAGCTTCGGCCGATCATCTCCACAATCAGTTGCTTGCAAACCGCATCGCCCAGTTCATTATGGGTCTCCAGATCGAAAACCAGCATACGCTCGCGCCCCGGCTGCGTCAGAGCAAGCACCCGGCCACCGACCAGATGCTTTCTCAGCAGCATGCAGAACATGGGCGGTTCCGCCGGGTTTTCGTAGCTGGCTTTTGTCACGTGGACACGGGCATTCCCCGTCCCGGCCGCAATCAGCAGACGGATGTTTCCCGAAGGTCCGCGCAGGGAAAGAAGAAGCATGTCCCGTTCCGGCTGCTGTACCTTGTCGATCTTCGCTCCCAAAAGCTGTGGCCCAAGCTCCCGACTCAGCGCCTCGATACAAATGGCATCCAGCGGCATGTTCAGTCCTCCATGATGCGGGAAAAGAGCTCATTGATCCGCTCTTTTCTGTCCAGCAGATACAGCCAGCCAAAGAGTGCCTCCAGCCCTGTGGCACTGTGGTATTCCCCCACGCTCGCCCCCTGGGGCACACCATGGACATGGGCGTTCCGGCCCCGCTTATAGAGGGCCAGCTCTTCCTCCGTCAAATGCGGGAGGATTTTCTCCATCGCCAGGGCCTGCGCCGGCGCCTTCACATAGGACACGGTCAGTTTATGGAGTTCACCTACCGACTGATGCCCCTGCAGGCAGAGCATCGTCCGCGTCAGCAACTCGTAGACGCCGTCGCCGATATGGGCCAGACCCAGCATACTGATACGGTTTACATCCGCTTCCTTCATTTCCGGGGAAAAATAGTTCATAAGCATCCTCATACAACAAAAGGGCGAATGAACGCCCTTTTGTCAAAACTCAATCTTCGCTGTCGTATGCTGGCGCGTCCTCGCTCATCTGAGCAGCCAGCGCCATATCGTCGTCCTGGATCAGCCCCAGATTCACCTGCAGATCGTGCCAGCCGGCGCGGTCGATCACCACCGAACGGGGCTTGGCGCCCTCGTAGGGGCCGACAACGCCCAGTTCTTCCATCTGATCCACGATGCGCGCGGCGCGGGAATAACCGAGCTTGACACGGCGCTGCAGCATGGAGACCGAGCAGGAACCCATCTCCAGCACCACTTCCACCGCCTGGGGCAGCATCTCGTCATAGCCGGAAGCGGAGGTGCCGCTGTCCTCGTCCTTCGAGGAGGACTTGCCGTTGTCGGTCCCTTTGTCCTCGGTCGCTTTGTTCATGAAGGCTTCGATCTCCGCATTCTGCAGCGCCTCGCCGGAGCCTTCCTTGATAAACTGGATCACGTCCTCGCGCTCCTCATCCGAGACGAAAGCGCCCTGGATGCGCAAAGGCTTGCCGATACCGACCGGGGAAAAGAGCATATCGCCCATGCCGACCAGTTTTTCGGCGCCGACCTGATCGAGGATGATGCGGCTTTCCAGAGAGCTGGACACCGCGAAGGCAATGCGGGACGGAATATTGGCTTTCATCAAACCGGTGATCACGTCCGCAGACGGGCGCTGCGTGGCAATGACGAGATGCATGCCGGCGGCGCGGCCCATCTGAGCCACGCGGCAGATGCTCTCTTCCACCTCTTTGGAGGCCACAAGCATCAAATCCGCCAGCTCATCAATCACAATGACGACCGCGGGCAGCGTCTGTTCGCCGATGCTGCGGCAGTGCTTGTTATAACTCTCCAGATCGCGCACACCGATCTCAGAGAAGAGGCGGTAGCGCTTAAGCATCTCGACGACCGACCACTGCAGCGCCCCCGCCGCCTTTTTCGGATCAGTCACGACCGGGACATACAGATGCGGAATCCCGTTATAGACGCCCAATTCCACCATTTTGGGGTCGATCATGATCAGCCGAACCTCGTCCGGTCTGGCCTTATACAACAGGCTCAGGATCAACGAGTTCATGCAGACGGATTTACCGGAGCCGGTAGTACCGGCGATCAGCATATGGGGCAGCTTGGCAATGTTTCCGACCACGCATTCGCCCCCGATATCCTTACCCAGGGCAAAGCTGAGCTTGGATTTCGCATTGGTAAACTTGGGAGACTCCAGAATATCACGCAGATAGACGGTGCTGACGATCTTGTTGGGCACTTCGATGCCGACTGTGGAGATTTTATCCGGGATGGGCGCAATGCGGACATTGACCACACCGAGAGCCAGGGCCAGATCGCCGGCCAAATTCGTGACACGGGAGAGCTTGACGCCCTGATCCAGTTCAATGTCATAGCGGGTCACAGTAGGACCGCGGGTCACATCCACAATGGCCGCGTTGATACCGAAGCTGTGAATAGCGCTCTCCAAACGCTCCCGGTTGAGGGCAATTTCATCCCGCCCGTCGGCCACCGCGCCGGTGTTGCAGCGCAGAAGACTTGTCGGCGGGAACTGGTAGTCCGAGCTTTCCCCGTTGGAAGCGATGGCGTCGGCCACCGCCTTTGCCTCCGCATCCACCTCGGCTTTGGCCGCTTTTTTCGATTTCGGCGGATCGGTGATCTCCGTGCTGACCGGTGCCGGGCGTGCCGTGCTCACCGTCTTACCTGGCTCTTTGATCATACGGAAGCCATCCACCGTCTCATTCTTGACCGGTTCAGCGACTCCCGCGATTGCAGCCGCCTCTTCCGGACTGAGCGGCTCCACATGTGCGGTGGGCATGGGCTCTTCCGACGCTTTCCGACGAACCACCGCTCTCTTCGGTGTGCGGGGCTTTGTCTCCGTCACATAGGGCTCGTCCTTTTTGATTGTCGGCCCGGCCAGACTGAGAACGTCCTCATCCTCCCCCAGGGGGATATCCATCGCAACTGCGCTGCGCTCTACACGCTCCACTTTCCGGGCGGCTTTTGTCGTTTTCGCAAGCGGAGGCGCTGCAGGAAACTCCTCGTCCTCCAACTCCGGGATCACAACTTTCTCGTGCGGACGTTCATAGGCTTCCGGACTGTAGACTGGGCGGTTGGCACGGGCTTCTCTCACCTTTTCGGCCATACCAGTGAGCCGTCCCCGCAGTGCCAGGATCAGAAACAGGGCAAACAGCAGCAGGAGCAACAGCCAGGCGCCGTAAATACTGAGCAGAGAGGTCAGACCAACGGCCAGCAAGCCTCCCAGCACACCGCCGGAGGCGAGCTGCTGACCTGTAGAAAAGAACTCTCCGGAGTCGAGCATCATGTCAAAGTTGTCAATCACCGGAGTCCCCACAGCCAGCTCTGCCATCGCGGCAAAGAGCAGCGGCAGCATCAGCGCAGCAAACACACGCAGCTCCACCGGGCGCCCGTGATGGAAAAACAGGATCAGGCTGACAAGGAAGAAAACCGGGATGCAGAGATAAAAGCCCCAGCCCACCAGACCTTTAACAAAACCCGTGACCCAAACGATCAGCTTTCCGTCGGAGTTGAAAAGCCCAATGACGGTAAAAACCGTCAGGCATAAAAAGACCAGCGCACCCAACTCACGGCGGATCGGCTGAGGAGGCATGGAGGGCGGCGCAGACTGCGTTTCGGCAGCACGGCTTGTTTTTGCTTTGGCCGCCGCCTTCGTCTTGGTTGTGGTTTTCTTTTTGCTTGTTGTTTTTGATTTTGCCATGTAAAATCCTTTCCGGTTCCTTGCTTTAGAAAATCATAGTGAGAATGATGGACAGCGCGCCGACTACCCAGCAGTAATAGGCAAAGCCGCCGAATTTTCCTTTTTGGGAGATGTATTTGAGCAGTTCGATCGCCGCAATGCCAGAGACCATCGCCACCGCCATGCCGATCAGATAGGCCGGGATATTGCTCAGATCCACGCCGTCCCGGAAGGCATCCACCAGGCTGAGAATGCTGGCGCCGAGAACCGCCGGTATGGAGAGGAGGAAAGAAAATTTGACCGCGAATTCTCTGTTTAAGCCAGTGGCAATACCGGCCGTGATCGTCGTTCCGGAGCGGGAAAGGCCGGGAATCACCGCAACACACTGGCAGAGACCAATGATAAGTGCATCCCAAATTGTCATACCGCCAACGCTTTTTTTCCCCGGAATCATCCGGTCGGACACATAGAGCATGCAGCCGGTGAGTACGAGTGCGATGCCGATAAAAATACTGTTATAGTAGAGCCCCTCCAACAGATCCTTGATCGGCATAATCAGGACCAGCGGCAGCGTGGCCAAAACGATCATAAAGAACAGCCGCGCGCCGGGATTCCTCTGCCGACGCTGGCCGGCCATCGGCCCCAGGTTCAAAAGTCCCAAAGTCTCATGTACCATAGCGACAATATCCTGCCAATAAACCACGCAAATGGACAGCAGAGTGCCAAGATGCAGCAATACATCAAAAAACATATGTCCTTCCTCGGCCGTCGTCAGACTGAACAGATTGTTCAGGATCGACAGATGGCCGGAGCTTGAAATCGGCAGGAACTCCGCCAATCCCTGAACCAGCCCCAAAAGGATAGCATTTCCAACGCTCATCGCATAAACCCCCACGGTAATCGTAACGATTATTTTACCACATGTTTATGGTAAAAACAAGTGCGGCAGACGTTCCAGGCGTGCAAAAAGATCCCGCCACGAAAGCAGGATCTCTTTTCTACTCCTCATTTTCGGTTTGATGCAGATAGGCAAGCGCATCTGAGAGCGTGCCAAGCTGATCGATCAGCCCCAGTTGAACCGCCTCTTCCCCATAGACAACGCTGCCGACATCGTTTGCCAGTTCATCCGTATTGGTCATCAGGCGCAGATAGTCCTCCCGACTGACTTGGGAGTGATCCGTGACAAAGCGAACAATGCGCTCTTGAATCCGTGCAAAATAGCGATAGGTCTGGGGCACACCAATGACCACACCGCTCACCCGAACCGGATGAATCGTCATGGCCGCCGAAGGTGCGATCATGCTTCTCTTCGCCGCAACAGCCAGGGGGATCCCGATGGAATGCCCTCCGCCCAGCACAAGAGAAACGCTGGGTTTTGTCATGCCGGCAATCAGCTCTGCAATCGCAAGCCCTGCCTCCACATCTCCTCCCATGGTGTTTAGCAGGATAAGGAGACCGTGAATTTCGGGAGATTCCTCCACAGCGGCGATTAAGGGTAGAATGTGCTCATAGCGGGTCGACTTGGTCTCTTCCGGCAAAGTCTGATGGCCCTCGATCTGTCCGACGATGGTCAGGCACTGGATTCCGCCGGCACTGCTGCTGCCGTATTCTTTGATATCATCCAAAAGAATCACCTCGGTTTAGTGTAACCGAGGTGAGTTTGTTCAAAACCATCAGTTTAAAATCAAATCGCAGATCCGATCCACATCTTCCTGCGACAGTCCGGCAAAAAGCGGAAGCGTCAGCACGTGAGTCGCCGCATACTGAGCAACAGGCGTTTTTTCAGTCCCGGCCGTAGGCAAATCCTTATAGCAGGCAAAACTGTTTGTAAGAGGGTAAAAATACTTCCGTGCGATAATATTCTCCTCTTTCAGACGGGCAAACACGGTATCCCGATCGTATTTGTATCCATCCTCAAAGATGACCGGAAAATAGGCATAATTCGGCCGCACATCCTTCTGCGGCGCACAAAGACGAATCCCCGAAATCCCTTCCAGGCGCTCCCGGTAGCGCTCATCGGCCAGACGGCGTTTCTCGATCTCCTCCTCCAGGTGGCGAAGATTGCAGAGACCCATGGCCGCTTGGAATTCGTTCATCTTGGCATTGCCGCCCACGTAGGCCACTTCCTCCGGTCCGCGAATGCCGAAGTTTTTCAGATCGTTCAGCAGCTGTACCAGATCGTCGTTGTGATAGCAGACCGCGCCGCCCTCGATCGTGTGAAAAACCTTAGTCGCATGGAAAGAGAACATGGCCGCATCTCCAAAGCAGGCCGGGCTTTTTCCCTTGTACCGTACACCAAAGGTATGGGCCGCGTCATAGACAAGCTTCAAGTGATGTCGCTCTGCAATATCCTGCAGTGCCTCCACATCGCACATATTGCCATAGACATGCACCGGCACGATCGCCACCGTTTTCTCTGTGATCAGCGCCTCAATCTTCGTCACATCAATGGTATAGTCCCGATCATTCACGTCGCAAAACACAGGCACAAGCCCGCAGCGCGTGATGGCGTGGGTGGTGGACGCAAAGGTAAAGGGCGTCGTGATTACTTCCCCGCCTTGCGGCAGATCCATGGCCGTCAACGCGGTCTCCAGCGCCAAATGGCCGTTGGTAAACAGCGTCACATGCTCAATCCCCAGATAATTCTCCAGTTCTTTTTGCAGCGCCTGATGCTTGACGCCCATATTGGTCAGCCAGCGGCTTTCAAAAATATCGCGGATCTCCGCACAGTATTCTTCAAACTCCGGCATAGAAGACCTGGTCACATTGATAATTTCACCCATATCGTCACCTGTATACTCAGTCAGATTCTTTTGGGAGTATAACACAAGCCCCTCAGTATTTCAACTTTTCTGTAAACGCTCACAGCAGATTCGCCACATAGTCCAGGATCTGATCCCGGTCAATGATATCCTCATGCAGGACAGGCCGCTCCTTCAAACCTGACAGTCCCTTGGGAATGGGCACACCGGAGAGTGTTGCCAGCGTTTCCATCTGCAAGAATTCATCGCCCTTTGCCTCGCCCCCGATCGCCTTCAGCACAGCAGCCGGGAACTTATAGGGAGACGCCGTCGACAAAACCACCAGCGGTGTCCTGCTCTCTCGGGTCTTCTTGTATTCCTCCGCTACATGCATCGCGACCGCCGTATGCGGATCGCAAAGATAGCCATAGTCTTTCCACACTCGTCCTATGGTCTGGCAGCTCTGCTCTTCATCACAGCAGCCGGCGGAAAAAACAGACTGAATCCTCTCCAGTGCTTTGCCCTCCAACGTATAGACCCCTTTTTCCGCGAGGTCCCGCATAAGTTTTGCCACAAGCGCCGCATCGCCTTCGCTGGCCAGGTAGAGAAGCCGCTCCAGGTTCGAGGACACCAGAATGTCCATCGACGGCGAGCTCGTCTTGAGAAACTCGCGCCGCTTGTCATAAATACCGGTAGTCAGGAAATCCGTCAGAACACGGTTGGCGTTGGAGGCGCAGACCAGGCGCCCGACCGGAAGTCCCATCAGTCTTGCAAAATAGCCGGCCAGGATGTCACCAAAGTTGCCCGTCGGAACCACATAATCCACCGGCTCGCCCACTGTGATTTCGCCGCGGCGCAGAAGCTTGGCATAGGCGATGAAATAATAGACGACCTGCGGGGCAAGACGGCCGATATTGATGGAGTTGGCCGAGGAGAGTCGTTTACCTCTGTCATTCAGCATACCACTGGCGTTGATCGCCGCAAAGGCCTGCTTGACGCCGGTCTGGCAATCGTCAAAATTCCCTCGTACTGCGCAGACCTTGACATTCTTTCCTGCCTGCGTGACCATCTGGGCCTTCTGTACGGGAGATACGCCATCCGCCGGGAAAAAGACAAGGATTCCGGTTCCGTCCACATCGTGAAAGCCCTCCAGCGCCGCTTTTCCCGTATCGCCCGAAGTGGCCGTCAGAATCACGATCTCATCCTTGACACTCTCCTGTTCTCTGGCAGCCGTAACAAGCTGCGGCAGCATGGAAAGCGCCACATCCTTAAAGGCGGAAGTTGGCCCATGGAACAGTTCCAACACAAAGTCGTCGCCCACCTTTACCAGAGGCGTCAGCTCCTCACAGTCAAATTTGCCCTCGTAGGCCCGCTTGACCAGGGAAGCCATATCCGTATAGCCGGGAAGAAGATGGTGGAGGATTCGCTCTGCCATCTCAAGCGCTGTCAGGTCAAGACAGCTCTGCCAGTCAAAGGGTCTCTCGCCAAGTTGTGGGTCGATATAAAGGCCGCCGTCCGCCGCAATTCCGCGCAGAACCGCCGCCGTATCGGAAACCTGTTCAAAACTTCTGGTGCTCTGATACTTCATCCTGCTATCCTCCATCTGAATTATTTCTTATTCTACTGCCAGAAGCCGCACATTGTCCACCCCTGTTGTCTCTTCCAGCGAGCTCAGCAACTGCGCAATGGGCACTCCCATCTCGCTGATATCCAGGGACAACGTAACACTCGCCATATCGTGGATCGGCAGACTTTGTGTGATGGTCAGCACACTGGCACCGGCATCCGAGATCCCGCGCAGCAGCGAACTGAGAACGCCCGGGGTATGATCCAGCATCATAGAAAGGACCGCCTTTCGCTCCCCTGACATGTCCGAGGGTTCGAAAATAAAGTCCCTATATTTATAATAGGTGCTCCTGGAGATGCCAACCAGTTTGGCCGCCTGACTGACCTCCCGAACCTTTCCGCTCGCCATCAGCCGCCTGGCCTCAAGTACCTTTTCGTAGTAATCCGGCAAAATACTCTTATGAACAATGAGATAGTTCTCTAACATGTCTCTGCTCCTTGTTAATTTCTTATTTAGTCGAAATCCATAAAAATCACTCTTGCTTTTTGTACATTGCTATGATACACTGTTCCCGTCAAAAAAACAAGTGTCTTTTTGCTGCGGACACATCTTTTTGGGAGGGCCATATGAAGGTTGCGGTTTTGGGATATGGAACGGTCGGCGTCGGCGTCTATGAAATGCTGGTTTCTGCCAAGGGGCTGGAGTGCGGCCCTGTGCTGGTTCGACCGGGGAAAGAAGATAAAGCATTTAAGGTCAGCTCTCTTGACGCCATCACAAGCGATCCGGAAGTCGGCGCTGTGGCGGAGGTCATGGGCGGCATTGAACCCGCTTTCAGCTATGCCTGTCAGGTCATAAAGGCCGGCAAGCATTTTGTCACATCAAACAAAGCATTGGTCGCCGCAAAAGGTGTGGAGCTCAACCGTCTCGCTAGGGAAAACAAGGTCGCTTTTCTTTTTTCCGCCGCCTGTGGCGGCGCTGTTCCCTTTCTGCACAATCTGGCTCTGGCCCGGGAAAGCGATGAGATTCTCTCCCTCGGCGGGATCCTGAACGGCACCACCAACTACATGCTGGATGCCATGCAGCGCCTGGGCCTGGATTATGGCGATGTGCTGGCCGACGCCCAGCGTCTCGGCTATGCAGAGGCAGACCCGACGGCAGACGTCTCCGGCATGGACGCGCTGCGGAAGATCATGCTGGCTGACGCCGTTGCTTACGGAAAGCTCCCCAAGGATGGCCTTCTGAACGAAGGGATCGAATCCATTACCGCCGCTGATGTCGCTCATTTCCAGTCTCGCGGCTATACCTGCCGACTGCTTGTTTCCGGCGGAAAAAATTCGGACGGAAGCGTCTGCGCCTATGTGGAGCCTGTGCTGTTTCGTTCTGGCGCGCCGGAGTGTTCGGTGCTAGAAAACTACAACATGGCAAAGTACGAGGGCAAAAACTCCGGCCGGATCGTTCTGATGGGACAGGGTGCCGGGCGCTACCCCACAGCTTCCGCCGTGCTGCGGGATCTGAGTGGGATTCTCCGCGGGGAACGCTATATGTTCGAAGAGGATTGCGAGGAGGCTGCTGCCAACAATGCCGAGATTCAGCACTGCTACTACGTCCGCCTCCCCGCCGCCTTTGCTTCCTCTGTCCCGTCCGAGAGTGCCGAGACCAGCGGTGAAGTCTGCCGCCTGATCAGCAAAGCCTTGAGCGTCAAAGAAATGCATGCGCTCGCCAAAGAGCTGCGAGAAAAAGGCGCAAAAGTCTTTTTCGCCGCCATAGGAGAATAAAATGGGAATCAAAGTAGCCAAGTTCGGCGGCTCCTCCGTAGCGGGCGCCGAACAGTTTAAGAAGGTCAAAGCCATTATTGAAAGCGATCCCTCACGCCGCGTTGTCGTCTCTTCCGCCGCGGGTAAACGATTCAGCGACGATCATAAGCTTACCGATCTGCTCTATCTCTGCCATGCGCATCTGACCTACGGCGTCTCCTGCGAGGATATCTTGCATACAATAGAACAGCGCTTTCGTGAAATTCGGGATACCTTAGGCCTGCAGTATGATCTGGATGCCGATTTGAGCAGGCTGCGTTCCAGGCTCAGCAAAGATATGAGCGTAGATGAACTGGTAAGCCGCGGTGAGTATTTCACGTCCCGGCTTCTGGCTGAGTATCTGGGCTTCACGTTCGTGGATGCGGCTGACTGTGTATTCTTTGGCCTGGATGGGCAGATCGACAAAGAAAAGACCTACGCCGCCATTTCTCGGGCACTTTCAGAGCATGAATCGATTCTCATCCCCGGTTTTTACGGGAAACTCCCTACCGGGCGCATCAAGGTCATGAGCCGGGGCGGCAGCGATATCACCGGTGCTCTGGCCGCGGCTGCTGTGGGCGCGGATGTCTATGAAAACTGGACGGACGTCTCCGGTATATTGATGGCTGATCCACGCATCGTCGACAACCCCAGCCCTATCCCAAACATCACCTATGCCGAGCTGCGGGAGCTGGCATTCATGGGCGCTACTGTTTTGCATGAGGAATCCATTCAGCCCGTCAAGGAAAAGGGCATTCCACTGAACATCCGCAACACCAACCGCCCGCAGGATGCCGGTACCATGATTCTGGAAAACATCCAGGAAACCGACCGGCATGAGCGTTTCATCACCGGCATAGCCGGGCGCAAGAATTTTACGATTTTGACTCTGGTAAAGCGGAACATGAATCAGAGTGCCACGCTGCGAAACGCCCTGGAGATTCTCGACCGCTATCACGCACCGGTGGAGCATATCACCCTGGGTCTGGATTCCTTCTCCCTTGTCGCTGCGAGCGCAGCGCTGGGTGATGCTCTCTACGATGTGATCGCCGATTTGAAAAAGACCTGTCGCCCCGACGATGTACAGATTCAGGACGGGATTGCCATGGTGGCCTCTGTGGGCCGCAAAATGCCCTCTCAGCCGGGCGTTTCCGGGCGTCTCTTTGCCGCTCTCGGTGCGGCCGGTGTCAACATCCGGACCATCGCCCAGGGCGCTGACGAGCTCAGCATTACGGTCGGCGTCTCCAATGAACAATTTGAAACCGCGATCCGCGTTCTTTACCACGGATTTACAGGCTGATTGAATAAACCAACAGGAGGGACAAACGATGAAAAAGTATGTAGTTGCCATTCTCGGCGCCACAGGCGCTGTCGGCCAGGAAATGCGCAAGGTTTTGGAGGAATATGATGTTCCCATCTCAGAGCTTCGCCTTCTCGCCAGTGCGCGCAGCGCCGGAACCAAAGTTCCGTTTAAGGGGCAGGAGGTTATCATCCAGGAGGCCACCGATGACAGTTTTACCGGATGTGACTTTGTTCTCGGCGCAGTCGAGGGTGATATGTCCCGCCGTTTTGCGCCGGCAATCAAAGCCAGCGGTGCCGTCTACATCGATAACAGCTCCGCCTTCCGCCTTGATCCGGATGTTCCTCTTGTGGTGCCCGAGATCAACGGCGCGGACGCCTTTGATAATCACGGCATCATCGCCAACCCCAACTGCTGCACCATCATTGCTCTGATGGCGGTGGCCGGTATTGCCAAGCTCTCCCCCATCCAGAATATGGTCGTCTGCACCTATCAGGCCGTTTCCGGCGCAGGGCAGGCCGGTCTGGCCGAGCTGGAAGCCCAGATGAAAGCGCTGGCTGCCGGCGAAAAGCCCGAGGTCAAGACCTTTGCCACGCAAATCGCCCTCAACGTGATCCCCTTCATCGACTCGCCTTACGGCAACGACTACACCAAAGAGGAGATGAAGATGCAGAACGAGGGCCGCCGCATCATGCACAGCCCGGATCTGAAGGTCAACTGCACCTGCGTGCGCGTGCCGGTCATGCGCTCCCACTCCATCGCCGTGACGCTGCGCACCGAGCGCAAAGTCACTGTGGAGGAGGCCAAGGCCGCAGTGGCCGCCTTCCCCGGAGTGCGTCTGATCGAGGATTATGAGGGGCGCTGCTACCCCACGCCCCTGGATACCAGTGATCAGGATCAGGTCTGGGTCGGGCGTATCCGCGACGATCTGACCGATGACAAGGGCCTGACCCTCTGGTGCTGCGGCGATCAGATTCGGAAGGGCGCTGCCAGCAATGCCGTCCAGATCCTGAAAAAGCTGATCGAAGCCTAATCCCTACCAAATGAAAGAGCAGCAGGTTTGAGAGTTCTTTCTCTCTTGCCTGCTGCTCTTTCTTTTGCTATACTGGCGATATCAGATGAAAAAGGATTCCGATATGAACGATACCATTTCCAAAACGTTTAAACGCCGCCTGCTTTGGCGTTTCTTAAAGGGCAGCCGGGCGCTCTTCCTGTTGAGCATGCTCTGTGCCGCTCTCTCGGCTCTGGCCGATATGCTCTCCCCTCAGATCGTACGTGTGACGGTTGACCATGTGCTCGGCGGGAAAACGGACAGTTTAAACCCCCTTATCGCCGCGCTGGTGGAGAAGCTGGGCGGGCTCAGCTATTTGGCAGAGCATCTCTGGGTGCTGGCCGCAGCGCTTCTGGTGACAGCACTGGCAAAGGTTCTGGCGCTTTATGGCTTCCGTGTCAGCAATACCAAGGCGGCGGAACGGCTCACCAAGACCATGCGGGATACCCTCTTCCTGCATATTGAGCATCTGCCTTTCTCCTGGCATATGAAGCACCACACCGGCGATATCATTCAGCGCTGTACCTCGGATATTGATACGCTGAAGGGCTTCATCTCTGAGCAGATGACCTCCATTTTCCGTATTGTGATCCTCCTCGTTCTTTCGATCAGCTTCATGGCGGGGATGGATCCACTCCTCACGCTCATCGCTTGCCTTCCAATCCCTGTGATTCTGATATACTCACTTCATTTCCACCGCAAAATCGGTGAGGCGTTTCTCCAGTGTGATGAAAACGAGGGCAAGCTCTCCTCCATGGCGCAGGAAAACCTGACCGGCGTGCGTGTCGTGCGTGCTTTCGGTAGGGAGCGTATGGAGCGGGATCGCTTTTATGCCCAGAATGAGTATTACACCGGCCTCTGGATGAAGCTGGCCCGCCCCATGGCCCAGTATTGGAGCACCGGCGACGTACTGAGCGGTACCCAGATCCTGCTGATCGTGGTGTTTGGTTCGGTGTTCTGTCTGCAGGGCCGTATGCTGGCCGGTGAGTTTATCGCCTTTCTCTCCTATGCCGCCATGCTGACCTGGCCGGTCCGTATGCTGGGGCGTATGATTGCCGAGATGAGCAAGGCCGGGGTCTCCATTGACCGTATCGCCTATATCATGCAGGCCGAGGAGGAAACAGACAAGGGCAAGGCTCTCCGTCCCGACATGGGGGGCGACATTGTTTTCGACCACGTCTCTTTCGCCTATGACGAGGGTACTGAGATTCTTCATGACGTCTCTTTCCGTGTAAAGGCCGGGACCACCCTCGGCATTCTGGGTGGGACAGGAAGCGGGAAATCCACCATGATGCTCCTTCTTGATAAGCTCTACGATCTGCCGGACAACTGCGGAACGATCAGCATCGGCGGGATAGATATCCGCGATATCGACACCCGTTATCTGCGAGAACACATCGGTATGGTACTGCAGGAGCCCTATCTCTTTTCCCGCAGCATCGCGGAAAACATCGGCATTACCCGGGAAAGACTGGATATGGACGAGGTACGGGAAGCGGCGCAGGCCGCCTGCCTAGATGAAACGGTTCAGGGCTTTGCTAAGGGCTATGATACCTTTGTGGGTGAACGCGGTGTCACGCTCTCCGGCGGGCAGAAGCAACGGGCCGCAATTGCCCGCATGCTGACGCAGCAGACCCCCATCATGATCTTTGACGATTCGCTTTCCGCGGTCGACACCGAAACCGACGCCAAAATCCGCGCCGCGCTGGAGGCCCGCTTTGGCAGTGCCAGCATTCTTTTGATCTCGCACCGAATCACCACGCTTTCCAAAGCCGACCAGATTCTCGTGCTGGAAAACGGACGCATTGTGGAGCAGGGCAGCCATGAAGAGCTGAAAGGCGCCGGCGGCATCTATCAGCGAATCTGCGCAATCCAGTCCGGAGCAGAGGAGGCGGTTTCATGAAGAAGTCGAGCACGAAACACCTTCCCTTTTTCGGCATCGGAAAAATTCTCCCCTATCTTAAAAACTACAAGCGCTCCCTTGCCATCATGATCCTGGGCAGTTTGATGGGAAGCGGTGTTGACATCGGTGTGCCGATCTTTCAGCGATATGCCCTTAATCATTTTGTGGGCGGCGGTACGCTGGACACTCTGCCCGTCTTTATTATTGTATATTTTGCGGTGATCGTCGCGGCAGCCCTCTTGAATTACGCGGCGGCCTACCAGGGCATGGCCATCGAAGTCGGCATTGATAAAGATCTGCGCAACGCCGCCTTCTCCCACCTGCAGACCCTCTCCTTTTCCTATTTTAACCAGAACAGTGTGGGCTGGATCCACTCCCGCGTAATGAGCGATACCTCCCGCATCGGCTCTCTTGTCTCCTGGACACTGCTGGACAGTATTTGGCAGCTGAGTTATCTGATCGGTGCAATCGTGGTCATGCTTGTCATCAACACACGTCTTGCCCTGCTGGTGCTGGCTGTATTGCCGCTGACGGTGTTGTTCTTCTCGCTGTTCCAGTCCAAGCTCACCCGTGTCAACCGGGAAATCCGTGAGCAGAACTCCGTCATTACCGGCAACTTTAACGAGGGCATTACTGGTGCGCGAACGATCAAAAGTCTTGTTATAGAGGATAAGATCAGCCGCGCATTCACCGATGACACGGAGACCATGCGCCGCAAGACGGTGCGGGCTGCGCGTCTGCGGGGACTCTTTGCCGCAACGATGCATTTTGCCTCGTCGCTGGCCCTCGCGGTGGTGCTCTGGCAGGGAGGCTTCATCGCCAAGAGCCAGATCGGTACCTTTTCCCTCTTCATGTCCTATGCGCAGGGCATGATGGAACCGGTGCGCTGGATTGTGGATGCGATCAGCGATCTGATCACCACTCAGGTCAACATCGAGCGTCTGGATTCTCTTTTGAATACCCGCCCCGACGTCACGGACAGTGCTGAGGTTCTGGCAAAATACGGCGACAGCTTTGATCCGAAGACGGAGAACTGGGAACCCATCCGTGGAGAGATCCGTTTTGAGGACGTGAGTTTCCGGTATCCCGACGGCGAAGAGACCATCCTTGAACAGTTTAACCTTGAGATTCCGGCCGGATCCAGCCTCGCGATCGTGGGCGAGACCGGCGCGGGAAAATCCACACTTGCCAATCTGATCTGCCGTTTCTATGAGCCGACAGCCGGCCGCGTTCTAATTGACGGGATCGACGCCCGGAAGCGCAGCCAGCTCTGGCTTCACGCCTCCATCGGCTACGTCCTCCAGACGCCCCATCTCTTCTCCGGAACCGTGCGGGAAAACCTGCTCTATGGCAATCCCAACGCTACCGAAGAACAGATTCGTCAGGCGCTGAAGCTGGTCTCTGCCGACGCTGTGATCGAACGTCTGGAAAAGGGTCTTGACACCGACGTCGGTGAGGGCGGCGACATGCTCTCCACCGGTGAAAAGCAGCTTTTGAGCTTTGCCCGCGCCATTCTGGCCGATCCGCGTATCCTGGTGCTGGACGAGGCCACCGCGTCTGTGGACACGATTACCGAGCAGAAAATCCAATCTGCCATTGATACAGTGATCCAGGGCCGAACTTCCATCGTGATCGCACATCGCCTTTCCACCGTTCGCAATTCGGATATGATCCTGGTGGTCAACGACGGCAAAATCGTGGAGCGGGGCAAGCACCGTGAACTCATGGAGAAACGCGGCGTCTATTACCGCCTCTATACCCGCCAGTATGAGGACGAGGCGACCTCAAAAATTCTCAGCTGAGCAGAGATACCGCAAAGCAGCCGGAGCGATAATCGCTCCGGCTGCTGTTTTTTCTTTCCTCAAAGCTTTTTCTTAATGTCTCTAAGGGGCAGTCCCTTTTCCCGCGCGAGGCGGGCCAAATCCTCATATTCTGCCTTCTCCCGACTGACACCGTATCCGAATGCCTGCTTGACCCTAATGTTTCCGAAAGGCGTCTCTTTTGTGGAAAACGCGCGTTCCAGTTCATAGCGCTCGCAGGGGAAACACCGCACGCCAAGCGTCGTCGTATGTAAAAACAGAAGGCGAAGCAGATCCTCTCTCTTCTCCTCTTTACAGAGGACTGAAAAAAGCACGCCGGGGCGGCCCTTTTTCATGCCGATGGCAGAGGTCCACACATCCCTCGCCCCGGCTTTCATCAGCTCTTCCTGCGCAAAACCCAACTCCTCACCGGTCATATCGTCCAAATTACACTGGAGCAGCCAGAGGAGTGATGGCTTCTCATCGCTCTCCCCCAGGAAGGCACGCAGCGCATTGAGGTGGGAAAGGTTCTTGTGCCCCATTCCATAGCCGATCCGTTCCACACGCATAGGAGGCATAGGTCCGAATTCATCCGCAAAGCAGCGCAGAAGAGCAGCACCGGTGGGCGTGCAGAGTTCGCCCTCTTCAGGTCCTGTCTGAATCGGAAGGCCGGAAAGCAGGAGGGCGGTCGCCGGGGCCGGAACAGGCAGGAGCCCATGCGCGCAGTGGACATAACCACTTCCGACACTGATCGGCGACACAATGATTCTATCAGGTGCCAAGTCCTCCAGCAGCATGCAGACGGTCAACACATCCACAATCGCGTCCATCTGTCCCAGCTCATGAAAGTGAATCTTCTCGACACTTGTGCCGTGCACAGCGCTCTCGGCCTCGGCAATACGCTGATATACGGCAAGAGCCTTTTCCCGCACAGCAGCGCTGGCAGGCACGGAATTCAGAATTTCCTCAACCCCGGGCAGATTCCGATGTGTGTGCTGCTGCGATTCCGGCTTCCCTTCTTCTTCGCCGTATACCCGTACATGAAGCTGTGAACCCATGACCCCGCAGCGGCTGATGCGCTCCCGACGGGAAACAACGCCGGGAAGACCTGAGGCATTCAATCGCCGCAGGAAGTCGTCCGGGGCCGGATGCAGTTCCAAAAGAGCCGCGCCCAGCATATCGCCTGCAGCACCCATTCCGCAGTCAAGATACAAGGTTTTCATGTGCTTTCAACTCCCGCTTATTTTTCTACATATTACCATAAAGCAAAAGGAGGAGCAAGCTCCTCCCTTTGTCTTTCAAATCAGTTCGACGATCTGCTGCAAAAGGACCTCACGGCCCTGCCCCTTTTCCGCGGAAAACGGAATCAGCAATACTGTCTCGGGCAGTTTCAAGGTCTCCCGGATCAGAGCCATATTGGGCTCGATCTCGCTTTTTTTCAGTTTATCCAGCTTATTCGCCACCACCACAAGGCGGCAGCCCGTATTCTTAAAGTATTCCGCCATGGTCACATCGTCGGCAGTCGGCTTATGACGCGCATCCACAATCATAACCCCCAAGTCAAACAGACCCGGCTCGGCAAAAAACTGTTCCATCAGCTTGCCCCAGCGGTCCCGTTCGGCCTGGGAAACTTTGGCATAGCCGTAGCCGGGCAGATCGACCAGATAGAGCTTGTCGTCGATCTTGAAATAGTTGACGTGGATAGTCTTTCCTGGCTGCGCTCCCACACGGGCCAGGTTTTTCCGGTTCAGCAGACGATTGATCACCGAGGATTTGCCCACGTTGGACTTGCCCGCAAAAGCGACTTTCGGCATAGCGGTGTGGATAAACTGCCTGGGATCTGCGGCGGACTTGATAAACTCCGCCTTATTGACATTTAGTGTTGCCATCTTTCACCTTACTGTCTGACGCTCGGACGGCTCGTTTCACCGGCCAAAGGAAGCGCTGTTTTTTTCTCTTCCGATTTGGGAAGCAGCGCCGCCTCCAAAGCCTGATCGGCGTGTTCAATGGGGACAAAGCGAAGGCTATCCCGCACAGTCGGGTCAATCTCCGCCAGGTCGCTCTCGTTCTCCACAGGGATCAGCACCGTCTTGATACCGGCACGATAGGCCGCCATGGTCTTTTCCCGCAAACCTCCGATGGGCATCACGCGACCACGGAGACTGATCTCTCCCGTCATGGCCAGATCATGTCGCACCGGCCGCCCGGTCAGTGCAGAAGCCAGTGCCACTGTCATGGTGATACCGGCGGAGGGACCGTCCTTGGGAACAGCGCCTTCCGGAAAATGAATATGGACGTCATAATTCTTGTAAAACTCTTTTTCCAGTCCCAGGCTCTCCGCACGGCTGCGGATATAGGTCAAGGCAGCTCTGGCCGATTCCTTCATCACATCGCCCAAATTACCGGTCACTTCCAGTCGGCCGCTTCCCGGGATCACCGCGACCTCCACATCCAGCACTTCCCCGCCAACGCTGGTATAAGCGAGACCGCGGACAAGGCCCACTTCATCTTTAAGCCGAAGCTCATCCGGCTTGAACTTCACCGGACCGAGGAGCGCTTCCAGATTCTCCGACTTCACCGTCAGGGCGGAAAAACGTTCCTCGGCAATGCCGGAAGCTGCCTTACGGCAGAGGGACGCGATCTCCCGTTCCAGGGTGCGGACGCCGGACTCCCGGGTATAGCCCCGGATCAGAGCGCGAAGAGCAGCGTCGCCGAGGCGAAGCTGCGTTCCGCTCAGGCCATGTTTCTTCCGTTGCTTGGGAAGCAGATGGCGTTTGGCGATCTGCACCTTCTCCTCATCGGTATAACTGGGCAGTTCGATGACCTCCATACGGTCAAGAAGCGGCCTTGGGATAGTGGACAGGCTGTTAGCGGTGGTGATGAAGAAGACCTCCGAGAGATCAAACGGAAGTTCCAGGAAGTTGTCCCGAAAGCTTTTATTCTGCTCCGGATCCAGGGCTTCCAGCAGCGCGGCACTGGGATCGCCCCGATAATCCGAACCAAGTTTATCAATCTCATCCAGCACCATCAGCGGGTTACAGGAGCCGGCCTGGGTAATACCGGCGATGATTCGCCCAGGCATGGAGCCGATATAAGTCTTGCGGTGACCGCGGATCTCCGCCTCATCATGGACGCCGCCGAGGGAAACACGTACCAGCTTACGGTTGGTGGCATGGGCCACGCTCATGGCCACGCTGGTCTTGCCGGTGCCCGGAGGGCCAACCAGGCAGAGAAGACCGCCCTTGATATCCGGAGAGAGCTGTTTGACCGCCAGGTATTCCAGAATCCTCTCCTTGACCTTATCCAGGCCGTAATGCTCCTTGTCGAGGATCTTGCGCGCCTTGGCAAGATCAACGGTCTCCTTGGTGCTCTTTCCCCAAGGCAGCTCCAGACAGGCGTCCAAATAGCCGCGGAGAACCGCCGCCTCGGAGGAACCGAAAGGCTGCTTGCTCAAACGTCCAAGCTCTTTTTTGAGCTTTTCCCGAACCTCCTCGGGGGCTGGCAGTGCCTCAATCTTCTGGCGATATTCCCCGATGTCATCGGCCGATCCCTCATCGCCCAGTTCGGATTGGATCACCTTCATCTGCTGCCGCAGATAGTAGTCGCGCTGCTCCTTGTTCATCTGTTCCTGGGTCTGTTCGGTGATCTCCTGCTCATAACTGAGAATATTCAGTTCCTGACTCAAAAGACGGCTCAGAAGCGCCAGGCGCTGACCGGGATACTGGCATTCCAGGATGCTCTGCTTCTTTTCCGGATCCAGACGCAGATTCTGTGCTATGTACCAGGCAATATAGCTCGGCTCCGGATTGGCCAACACGTTCAGGATCTGTTCATCCGGCATATCCGGGTTCATATGCAGATAGTCCTCAAAAAGGCCGACACAGTGACGCTGCAGCGCCTCCATCCGGTCGGAGTTCATACGCTCAGGTCGATCAGGAAGCATATGCAGCAGAGCAGAATAGCCCTTGGAATCGGTCACAATCTCCAGCGCTTCTGCCCGGTACAATCCCTCCACCATCACACGGCAGAGTCCGCCGCGCGGCTGCCGAAGCTGTTGGCGGATTCGGCAGACCGTGCCCACGGAATAGATATCCTCCGCCTTGGGCAGATCCGCATCCAGAGTCTTCTGCGCTGCCAGGAAGATCAGCTGCTGATCTTTGGATGCCTGTTCCAGAGCCCCGATGGAAGCCGGGCGCTCCACGTCAAAGGTCAGGAGCATGCCGGGGAAGACCGTAAGTCCACGCAGGGCTAAAAGCGGCAGCCGGAAACTGTTGTGAGTTTGTTCAGTCATGGTTTCTCCTTTGGGAAAGCACAAAGAGTGAAGGAAGGCGTTACCGTCTCTTTCACTCTTCCTGTCTGTCGGTTCAATCGTTCACATGTACCACCTGGGCGCCGGTTCCGTTTCGAACCCCATCCGCCGTGATGATCACCTTGCTGATCGTAGAATCCGAGGGCACGGCGTACATGATGTCGGTCATGATTCCTTCCATCACGCTGCGCAGGCCGCGGGCGCCGATCTTCATCTCGATCGCCTTGTCGGCCACCGCTTCCAGCGCCTCCGGCTCGAACTCCAGATCCACACTGTCATAGGCCATGAGGGCCTGATACTGTTTGGTCATGGCGTTCTTCGGTTCTGTCAGAATCCGGACCAGATCCTCCCGTTTCAGGGAATCCAGCGAGGCAATGACCGGCAGACGGCCGATCAGTTCGGGAATGATGCCAAACTTCAGCAGATCATGCTGCTGAACCTGGGAAAGGATCTCGCCCACATCACGCTCGGTGCTGCTGGTAATGTCGGCGCCGAAGCCCATGGTCTTTTTATTGGTACGCTTTTCGATGATCTTGTCCAAACCATCAAAGGCGCCGCCGCAGATGAAGAGGATGTTGGTAGTGTCCACGTGGATAAACTCCTGGTGGGGATGCTTGCGCCCGCCTTGGGGCGGAACGTTGGCCACCGTGCCCTCCAGCAGCTTCAGCAGCGCCTGCTGCACGCCTTCACCGGACACGTCACGGGTGATGGAGGTATTCTCGCTCTTACGTGCGATCTTGTCGATTTCATCGATGTAGATAATCCCCCGCTGAGCACGCTCCACGTCAAAGTCCGCCGCCTGCAGCAATTTGAGGATGACGTTCTCCACATCTTCGCCCACATAGCCGGCCTCGGTCAGGGTGGTGGCGTCGGCAATGGCAAAGGGCACATCCAGCATCTTGGCCAAAGTCTGGGCAAAGAGAGTCTTGCCGCTGCCGGTCGGCCCGATGAGCAGGATATTGCTCTTTTGAAGCTCCACATCGTCCTTGCCGGCGTGGAGAATACGCTTATAGTGATTGTAGACGGCCACGGATAGCACCTTCTTGGCGCGCTCCTGTCCGATGACATACTGATCCAGATTGGCCTTGATCTGAACGGGCTTGGGAAGACGCTCAAAGGCCATGGGTAAGCCGTCGTAGCCCACCGGGGCCTTGGGGACGACCTCGTCCTCTCCCACGATCTGCATGCACATACGCACGCATTCGTCGCAGATATAGCCGCCGTTTCCGGCAATCAACCGGTTGACCAACGATTGGGGCTTTCCACAAAAGGAGCAGCGAATGCTCCTGCGATCTTCATTTTTTGCCATGGAATGTCTCCTGTTACTTCGGTTTTGTCGGGAGCCGAACAGGCTCTCCAAAACTCAAAATCGGGGATGTGGATCCCACATCCCCTTTTTATCTTAGCGCTTATAGATGACCTTGTCGACCAGACCGTAAGCCTGGGCCTCCTCGGCGGTCATGAAATGATCGCGCTCGCAGTCAGCTGCAACCTGTTCCACGCTCTTGCCGGTGTTCTCCGCCAGGATCGCATTCAGCCGGTTCTTGATCTTAAGAATCTGCTCGGCTTGAATTTGGATATCGGTGCACTGGCCCTGGCTTCCGCCGGAGGGCTGGTGGATCATGATCTCCGCATTGGGAAGAGCCAGACGTTTGCCCTTGGCGCCGGAGGAGAGCAGGAATGCCCCCATCGAGGCCGCCAAGCCCACGCAGATGGTGGAGACGTCGGGCTTGATGTACTGCATGGTATCATAGATGGCCAAGCCGGCCGTCACGCTGCCGCCGGGGCTGTTGATGTAGAACATAATGTCCTTATCAGGATCCTGGGCTTCGAGATAGAGAAGCTGGGCCACGATCAGGCTCGCCGTGGTATCGTTCACTTCCTCGGACAGCATGATGATACGGTCATTGAGCAGACGGGAGAAGATGTCATACGAGCGCTCTCCGCGGCTGGTCTGCTCGACCACATAGGGTACTAAACTCATTCTATGGAACTCTCCTTTTAAAGATTCGCTTGCCAAGAGAGCATATCCTTATCCCTTAGGAATTATTCGGCCTTGTTCTCTTCCTCTGCAGGAGCGGCCTCCTCGGCGGGAGCCTCACCCACGACGGCGCTGTCGACGATGATGTTGGTGGCCTTCTCGCGCTTCTGCTCCTCGGCAATGTAATCCGCGCCGAAGTACTGCTTGATTTCGTCCACGCTGGCATTGACGGTCTCGGCAACCTTCTTCACATACTCCTCAGCCTCTTCCTCGGTGACCTCGATATTCTCGGCCTTGATGACGGCGTCGAGCAGCAGGTCGGTGCGGACCTGGAACTCAGCGGCGGGCATAATGGTCATATTCATGCTCTCGCGGTCCAGACCCATCATCTGCAGAAGCTTGTCCATGGGAACACTGCGGTCGGTCATGCCGAAATTGGCGGCATAGTTGCGCACGATCTCCTCCGCCTTTTCAGCCAGCATGACCTCGGGGATCTCCACGGTCATGTTGTCCGCGGCCTGCTTCATGATGAGAGAGCGGAAGGCATTCTCCGCCTGCTCGTCCTTGCTCTTCTGGAGGTTGGCACGGATGTCGGCCTTGTACTCATCCAGGGTGTCGAACTCGGAGACGTCTTTCACGAACTCGTCATCCAGCTCGGGCAGCTCATCCACGGTGATGCTGTTGAGCTTCACCTTGAAGACAACGGCCTTACCGGCCAGATTTTCCACATACTCCTCGGGGAAGGTGATGTCAAGATCCTTCTCCTCGCCGACCTTCATGCCGACAACCTGCTCCTCAAAACCGGGAACAAAGGAGTGAGAGCCGAGCTCAAGAGAATAATTCTCGGCCTTGCCGCCGTCAAAACGCTCCCCGTTCAGGAAACCGTCAAAGTCGATGGAGACGGTATCGCCCATCTGAGCTTCCCGATCCTCCACGCTGACCTTGCGCGCGTTGCGCTTGCGGGCGTTCTCGATCTCCGCATCCACTTCCTCATCGGTGACGACGTCGCTCTTCTTCGGGGCGGACAGGCCCTTATACTGGCCCAGGGTCACCTCGGGATACAGGGAGACGGAGAAGGTATAGACAACCGTCTTTTCCTCTGTCACGTTCACATCAGAGATGGAAGGGGCGCCGACGGTCTGCAGCTTGGACTCCTCCAGGCCGAACTCATAGGCCTTGGGGGCCAGCTCATCCATAGCGTCCTGATAAAAGACCTCATGGCCGTACATACCTTCCACGATCGCACGGGGCGCCTTGCCCTTGCGGAAACCGGGGATATATATGCTGCTCTTGTTCTTCAGATAGGCGGCGTTGACAGCGGATTCAAACTCGGCGGCGTCAGAATCGACCTGGAACAGAGCGGTGTTCTTTTCTTTCTTTTCGACGTTCTTCAAAATCATGGCAGGTATTTCCTCCTAAAACTGATGCTTATTTAAACGCACTGGTTTATATTAGCAGATGTTGCGCGTAAAATCAATGACAATTTCATAAATTCCGGCAGAAAAACGCAAAATCCTGTGCTCAATCCAGGATCTTCACCGGGGTGAAATCCACGTAATCAGCACTGAGCAGTTTAAACTCCGTACAAGCTCGCCAGCCGTTGAAGGCGGCGGCGCAGCTTTTGCCATGCAGATGGCCGTAACAGCAGAGGCGGACATGATGCTTTTCCAGCAGTCCCAGGATCTCCGGGCATTCATAGCGACCGTAGATGGGCGGATAATGGAGAAAGACCAGCTTTTGACGATCCCCTGCCGCGTCAAGCGAGGTCTCCAGGCGCATGATCTCCCGTCGCATGATCTTCTTGTCATGCTCGCCGCCTTTTTCCTCCTCGTAAAACCAGCCACGGGTACCGCAAAGGGCATAATCCCCATAAAAAAAACAGTTGTTATTGAGGATGTCCAGGCTCTCCAGCCCGTTGGCCTGAAACAGTTTCTTTGCCTTGGTGGCGGTGCTCCACCAGTAGTCATGGTTGCCCTTTAGCAAAATTTTCTTTCCTGGCAGCGCATCGATATAACGAAAGTCCGTCAGCGCCTCATCCAAATCCATGGCCCAACTCAGATCCCCGCAGAGGACGGTCAAATCCCTTTCTGTGAGGCCGGAAAAGCCTTGCTTCAGTTTTTCGGCATGATCTTTCCATTTGTCCCCAAACACATCCATGGGCTTGTCGTTGGCAAGGGACAGATGAAGGTCGCCGATTGCATAAAGTGCCATACAAACTCCTGATACAATGGATTCATAGCCAGTTAAAAAGCGGGAATGCTATCAACAGACTGCTTGAAAGGAGGAACGAAACATGAGCGATAAGAAACACAGCGGCCCCAACCCGGGCGTCGGCTGCGACGTGACCGGCTGCAAGTATAACACCATCGACTGCCGCTGCACGGCGGAAAAGATCAACGTGCAGAACGAAAAGGCCGCCACCAAGGGCGAGACCTACTGCTCCACCTTCTGCCCCCGCGGCAGCTGCTGATGACCGGCTCCCCTACGGGAGCCCTACATAAAGGCATCCTCAATATGGTTGATGTGCAGAGGCCCGGACTCCCCCTTGGGGGCATAGAGCTCCAAAACATCAAAGCGCGGCTGCAGATCCTCGTCCGGATGGGCGCTCAAATAGAGCTGAGCCGCCGCCAAGATTCGCCGCTGCTTGGCCGTGGTTACAAACTCCCGCGCTTCGGCGAAGCGATCATCCCGCCGGAGCTTGACCTCAACAAAAGCCAAAATTCTCCCTTTCCGTGCGATGATATCGATTTCTCCCATTCGACAGCGGAAATTTCGTTCCAGGATACGATAACCGTGCCAACGGAGATACCGCGCGGCCCGTTCCTCGCCAAAGGCGCCGAGACTGCGAACATCCATCAGTGCATCTTCCTCAAAAAACTGGGGCGGTGAATGGGCGAAGGTCCGTATTCCCGCAGTCGCTCATAATGGAGCTTTGTTCCATAACCCTTATGCTGCTCAAAAGCATATTCCGGATAACGCTCCGCCATCTTCAACATAAAGCGGTCACGGCTCACCTTTGCGAGAATCGAGGCGGCGGCAATATCGGCGCAGATGGCGTCACCCTTGATCACACAGCGGCTGGGCACCGCGATGCCGGTGTTCTTGTTCCCGTCGATCAAGGCCAGATCCGGTTGTGGATTCAGTTGGGCGATAGCCCGATTCATAGCAAGCAGAGCTGCATTGAGGATATTGATCTCCTCGATCTCCTCTACCTCAGCCCGGGCGATGCCAAAGCTGATCGCCTTCTCACAGATCTGATCAAAGAGCGTCTCCCGACGCTTCTCGCTCAATTTCTTTGAGTCGTTAAGCCCTGGAATCTCCAAACCCCGCGGCAGGATAACGGCAGCGGCGTAGACCGGCCCTGCCAGGGGACCGCGTCCCGCCTCATCTGCCCCGCAGAGAAGCGTCACGCCGCTGTCGTAGAGTTCCTGTTCCATTGTCCAAAGATCAGTCATCCGGCGTCTCCAGACTCAGACGGCCCAGTTTCCCCTCGTGATACTCGCCCAGGAGGGTATTGGCCATGCGTTCGATATCATATTCCCCACGGGAAAGCAGGAATCCCCGCTTCTTTGCTGCCTGCTCCAGCAGCTCAAAACCATTGGCCTCCGGGTCCGGTTCGAATTTATAGCGTTCCATAAGTGCATTGGGATAGAGCGCACGCAGGCGCAGCATAAAGTTGGCGCCCAGCGTTTCCTTATCCAGCACATCTGCCTTGATAGCGTTGGTGAGGGCCAGCATCTCCCCCACCTCCTGGCTGTCAAATTTGGGCCAGAGGATACCGGGCGTGTCCAAAAGGTCCAGACCGGTGCCGATGTTGATCCACTGTTTTCCGCGGGTCACGCCGGGCTTATCCCCGGCAATGGCCGCCTTGCGTCCGGCCACCTTGTTGATAAAGGTGGATTTTCCAACATTGGGGATGCCCAGAATCATCACACGCAGCGGACGGCCGACCTGTCCCTTGGCCTCATAGTCCCGGAGTTTGTCCGCCAGCAGCCGGCGCACGGCCGGCGCAAATTCCTTCACACCCTTGCCGCTTTTGGCGTCGGTCTCCAGAATGGAAAGGCCCTGTGCTTCAAAGTAGGCACGCCAGCGGGCCGTCACCGCAGGATCTGCCAGATCGGTTCGATTCAGGATCACCAGGCGTGGTTTGTCCCCGGCCAGGCGGTCGATATCTGGATTACGGCTGGAGCGCGGAATGCGCGCATCCAGGATCTCACACACCGCATCCACCAGTTTGATATTCTCTTCGATCATCCGCTGGGCTTTGGTCATATGACCGGGAAACCATTGGATGTTCATTTTTTCGTAGGGGATCTCCGCCATCAGTTCACCCATCCCGCTTCGTCCAGAGGATAAATCACACAGTAGACTTTGCCGATGATCGTCCGCTCATCTACCATACCGATCTCCGCCTTGCGGCTGTCGGTGGAGGCGTTGCGGTTATCCCCCATGACAAACACGCAGCCTTCCGGAACCGTCTTGGGCCCGATGAAGTCCAGCTTGCGGTTGGTGAGCTCCGCAATATAATCCTCCTGAATGGGGCGGCCGTCGATGTAGACGATGCCGTTTTCAAAGTCGATGTTGATCTCCTGCCCCTCCGTGGCAATGATACGCTTGACCAGTGCCTTGTTGGGATCGTAGGTATTGCTCTTGAACACCACCACGTCTCCGGCCTTGGGATCGTACAGCACATCGGACACCAGCATCTTATCCCCGTTTTGGAGAGTCGGATTCATGGAGTGGCCGCTCACGTCGATAACACGGACAAAGAAGGCAAAAAAGCACACGCACACGATCAGCGAGGCCATCAAACTCTGGATCCAGTCATAAGTCTCCCGTCTGGCGCGTACCTCGGGCGGCAGCTTGGCCAGTTCTTCCTTCAATTCCGCTTTTGTTTTCTTCTTTTCATTACTCATAGGAATACTCCTCGCGGGTTTTGGTTTAAATCTCTAAGCAATGATTATACCTCAGATCGCCTGTCTCTTCAAGCTTTTTCTTGATGCCGCGGCAGCAGCGTGATACAATATGGGCAGATTATCGAAACGAGGTGCGCCATGCTGAAGCTGAGCGTAATCATACCGATCTATAACGTGCAGGAGTATCTGCCCGCTTGTCTGGATTCCGTTTTGGAACCGAAAGCTGAGGATTATGAGATCATTGCCGTGGACGACGGCTCCACGGATCGCTCCGGAGCGATCGCGGATGAGTTTGCCGCAGCCCACCCAAATCAGATTCGTGTGATCCACACGCCAAACGGCGGCCTGGGTCATGCCCGCAATACCGGGTTGGAAGCCGCTGAGGGTAAATATCTGCTGTTTCTGGACAGTGATGACACCTTGGCCCGGGGCGCGCTGCGGGAGATATTGGACAGTCTGGACGACTCCTTTGACGTCGGGCTCTTTGATTTCATCACAGTGAACGAGAGCGGTCGTCAGCTTGAATATACATCGGGTTGTGAACGTCAGGGGCGCTTCACGTTGGAGGAATATCCCCAGCTTCTCTTTGCCCCACCCAACGCCGTCAACAAGCTCTGGCGCCGCCGGCTCTTTACCGAGAACGGTATTCGTTTTCCGGATAGGCAGTGGTTTGAGGATCTGGCCACAGTTCCGCGTCTCTATCTGCAGGCAGAAAGCTTTGCCGTTTTGGGGAAGCCCTGGTATGTCTATCTGCAGCGCTCCGGTTCCATCATGACCTCGGATAAAGCCCTGCGCAATCGAGAGATCATCACCGCTGTGGACACCGTGCTGGAGGCCTACCGCGCCGCCGGACTCTATGAGCGCTACGAAGCGGAGC
Source organism: Oscillospiraceae bacterium (assembly GCA_902775985.1). Lineage (GTDB taxonomy): Bacteria > Bacillota > Clostridia > Oscillospirales > Oscillospiraceae > Limivicinus. The sequence goes on along the minus strand of CACYOR010000001.1, from coordinate 92,563 downwards.
TCTGTCGCATGGCGCTCTATCACCAGCTCCTTACCTCCTGCGACCGGGTTGCCCTCATCGACCCGAAAAGCCCCGTGTTGATTGAACTGTCGGAGGATTTCGAACGCAAGTTCCCTCACTGGCGAGAGAATCGCTATGTGCAGCAGATGAGCAAAAAACACAGACTTCTGCTGGCGCTGATCGCCCGCCGACGTTTCCGGGAGGTCAAAACCCTGATGGAAGCCAATAATCGCCTGCGCCGCAAAAATCACTGAATTCTGGAAATCTTAGGAATTCTAAAGATTCACAGATTGTTTTGTCTTTTTCCTGCCGATTTGCTATAATATTGTTCACCGCAAGCAACACAAAGGAGGAATGCTTTATGAGCAATCTGAAAAACATGCCTGCAGCCGGTTTTGTTGTGATCGTCATCATCGGAATTCTGTTCGTTCTTTCGATCGTGATGCTCTTTTCCGTCTATCTGCGCTATAAGAGCCTCGGCTCCAAGACCGGCGGCTCGAGTGAGGAAAAGCGCGGCTTCAAAGGTGCGCTGCTGAAAAGCTATATCGCATCCTACAAGAAATACGGACAGGATGTGAACACGCCTGCCATTATCACCGATACCATCAGCACCCGTCTCGGCGGCATGCTGCTGTGCGAGCGCTTTCTGAATAACGCCGTCTCCCTTTTTGTGACCCTGGGTCTCTTCGGCACCTTCCTGGGTCTGAGTCTGGCCGTCTCCTCTCTGACGGAGCTGATCGGCCTCAGCAACAGCTCCGAATGGCTGAGTGTGCTGGATAGCGTGGGCGGCGGTCTGCTCTCGGCTCTGTCGGGCATGGGCGTGGCTTTCTACACGTCCCTGGCCGGTGCCGGATGCTCCATCCTGCTGACGCTGCTGCGCACGATCTTCAATCCCGCGGCTGAGCGCGAGAAGCTGGAGACCCGACTGGAGCTCTGGCTCGACACCGAAATCGCCCCGACCCTGGCCACCGAAGCCGTGCAGGACGAGGCCCACATGCTCCAAAAACTGGCCGAGACGGTGAGCGCCAGCAGCGAAGAATTCCAGAACAGCCTGAATGCCGCCGCCGCGGCCTACGCCTCCGCCACACGCAACGCCTCCGCCTCTCTGGCCAAGACCATCGATACCAGCCGTGCCGCCATCGGCGAGTTTGAAAAGACCGTGGGCACCTTCAACGCCGGCGTACATGACTTCTCTGAAGTGGACTACAATCTGCGCGGCAGCGTGGAGCGTATGGATCTGGCCGTACGCGATCTGGCCAATGCCCTGCGCGAGGTCAATCGCCGCCTGGCCGGTGGTCAGAAATGAGGCGCGCCCATGTCGGCCGCTCGGATGCCATGGTTAAATCCGAGCAGGGAGAACAGGGCTTCTGGCCCTCCTATGCGGATATGATGTCCGCTGTGGCGCTGATTCTGTTCTTCCTGATGCTCCTGGCCTATATCCAAAATATGATTACCGGCAACACCCTTCGGCGAACGGAAGAAACCCTGGGCATTACCCAGCAGGAACTGGAAGACTCCGAGAAAAACCTGTCCAGCGCCCGCCTTCAACTCAGCGATACGCAGAGTAAGCTGACCCTGACCCAGCGTCAGGTAGATGCAGCCACGGATGAACTGAGCAAAATCACCACCGATCTGGACGCGGCCCGGACGACCTTGGAACAGCAGCAGAAAGATCTGGAGACCCAGAAATCCGAGCTTGCCTCCCAGTCTCAGCTCCTCTCTGATCAGGAAAAGCTGATCTCACAGCAGGAGGCCTATCTGCTGGCCGCAAATGAAGAGATTCTCAGCATGCATAACCAGATGCAAAGCATCTCGGTACTGCGCATGGATATTCTCAAGCAGATCCGCGACAGCGTGGTCCAGGTCATGGGCGACAGCTCCCGCGTCTCCATCAGCGACAACGGCAGCATCGTCCTGGGCGACGGTGTGTTCTTTGCTTCGGGCAAGGCTGACATTCTCCCTGAAGGCTATCCTACCCTGGAAAAGCTGATCGACGCCTTTGCCGCCATTCTCTCCAACAGTGATAATACCCGTTACATCGACTCGATCGTGATCTCAGGACATACCGACTGGGACGGAACGAATGAGATGAACCGGGAGCTCTCCACCCGCCGCGCCAACGCTGTGCTCGATTACATCCTGTGGAACGGCGCCGCCAAGCTCTCCCCCTATGCTCAGTATTTCAGCGCTGCCGGATACGGTGAAGAGCGGCCCATTCCGGGTACTGACCAGAACACCGCCGAGGGCAAGGCAGCCAACCGCCGCATTGAGATTTCCATCGTCCTGAAGGATGACAGCATTCTGGATCTAGTGGACAGTTATTTGAATATCGACCTGCCCGAGGGCGTCAGCGCCAACGCAACGGTCGGATAAGCAAAAAGAGAAGCGCCGAAACGCTTCTCTTTTTTCATTCTTTTATTCCTCAATGAACAAAACGCCAAGGGTCTTGGGTCCGCAGTGTGTTGAGACCGTACAGCCGGCCAGCGTGTGGTGCACTTCCCGACAGCCGGTGAGTTCATAGACCAGCTTCTCCAGGTCCCCCACCACCGCCGGATCGATCTCGCCGGATTCGGTGAGGAAGACATGGCCGGGGCGAATGGGCTTGCCCTGAACGCGTTCGGTGATGTACTGGCGATAGACATGCTCGATATGGCCGCGGTACTTCTTGTAAACGCCAAGCTTACCGTCCTTCATCTCGAGCCCCGGCTTGAGGCGCAGGAGATTGGCCCCCAGCGCTGTGACGCCGGTGCAGCGTCCGCCCTTCCACATAAACTCCAGCGTATCCAGCACAAAGCTGGTGTTGACCTTTCCGGTCAGGCTCTCCAGATGCGCGGCGATCTCCTGGGCGCCCATACCCTGATCCCGGCATTCGGCACCTTCAATGGCCAAGAGACCTACGCCCGTCGAGAGCATCCGGCTGTCCACCGGATAAACGCCCTCCAGCTCCGCCGCGGCAAGACGGGCAGCATTGAAGGTGTTGGAAAGTTCAGCGCTGATGTCCAGGTGTACGACCTCATAGCCTGCCTCTGTAAAGGGAGTAAAGAAATCCAGAAACTCCTGTACTCCGGGCGCAGAAGTCTTGGGCAGTGTACCGTCCTTACGATAGCGCTCGTACATGTCCAGCGGCGTAAAACCGTGGCCATCCTGAAAGACATCTTCTCCCAGCGTAATGGTCAGCGGGATGATATGAATGTGATAACGCTTGATCAGTTCCGGGGAGAGATCCACCGTGCTGTCAGCGGTAATAACGACCGGTTTGCCCATTTCGCAGCACCTCATTTAGCTTAAATCGATTGCATTATATCAAATGGATTTCCTGCTGTCCATATACAGCCCTCTGCCGATTGTCACAAAGTTTTCCCGATTTTCCTTGCTTTTTTTGACGGAAAGTAGCATACTGGATACAAATCAAAAAAGGAGTTTGCCTATGTATCAGCCCAACGATGTGGATAAAATCGAAAACGAGGACTGGGAGGACTTTAAAAAACGTGCCGCCCAGGAGGAGACCTATTATGCCGGCCCCGGCGACCTGCTGGACACGGCGGAAGGCCGCGCCACGTTCTGCCGCTGCAACGAATCCGGCCTTTTCCAGAAGCCCGATCCCGCCTATCCCGGCTACAAGATTTTTGTCTTCAACAACCAGGGCGAAGGCATGGTTGTCAAGCGCCGCAGCCGGGTGGACCCGGCGCTGATGGAGGACGTGGAGTTCAACGCCCAGGGCGTGGAGATCAGTAAATCCTATGAACCGGCCTGAAGCACATGCCCATACAAAAAATGGGGCTGTGAAAAAAGTCCCCTCCATGCTGTAGGGGCTGACGCCCTCGGCAGCCTGCGCGAAAAAAGGCTTATTTAAATAGAGATCCCCAGCGAAAACGGGTAAAATGTACCCGAATTCGCCGGGGATTATTGTTTCTTATCCTTTCCGCGCCGTGACGCCAAGGGTGGCGTCCCCTACAAGGGAAGTGTCCAAGCCGTTTTCTGTAAATCGACTTTTTTCACAGCCCCATTTTATGCTGTTTACGGCTGAAGATCCTGGTAGCCCATGCGAATACGGCAGTTGCCCTCTTCATCGTAGTCATAGTAGCGGTTGCCGCCTGTCCAGCCGGGGGAATCATCGGCATCCGTATGGATCTCCGCGGTGAGTCGCCCCTGGGCATCATACTCATAAATGAGTTTCTCCCAGCCGCTGTTACGCACATAACTGACGTCCTTTTGCAACAGTCGTCCATTCTCGTCGTAGCTATAGGTGCTCTCGCTGAAGACTCCCTCACTGTCGGTGTTGGTCTCCTTCACGAGGCGTCCCACTTCATCATACTCCCATCGAATAGAGCCATTGCTTTCTGGCCACCGTTTTTCCAGCTTTGGGCCGTTCTTCTGAAAGTCCAGCTCTATGGTAAAGCTGTCACTGCCAAAGTGCTTGTCTGCACTGACCGTCACGAGGTCGTCGTGCTCTTCATACCCCGCCGCCTCCAGAGGCACGCCAAACAGGTCAAACAAGCTTATACCCAAACCATAACCCTGCCAGCCGTTGAATATGTTCACTGCATCAGCTCCATCCGCAGCTGTAAAAGCAAGCGCATGGCTGCCGTCAGCAAAGTTCAGGTACAGCGGGTTCCAGCCCTCGCTGTGCAGATAGTCATCACCGTATTCCTCATAGCTCAGCATCTTTTGAAGTTTGCCGAGGCGCTTGGTATCTGAGATTGTGAAGCTCTCATCAAGCTGACTGACGTAAAGCTCCGCCGAGGCCAGCTCCTTAATCTCTGTTCCAAGCCAGATGTAGTCCGGCTCCTCTTCGGTGCCGACATTGCGGCTGCAGCTGAGGCGTTCATAGGGAAGCATATCGAAGCTCGCACCCGGTACCGGCAGGCCTTTCTCACCACGGGCGAGCTGTACACTGCGGCAGTAGACCTCACCTGCCGATGTTTCGACCGTGGCCCAGTCAAGCGCCGCCTTCGGCTTGCCGGTGAAGGCGATCCAACCATCTCTCCTGGAATCAAGATCATAGTCGATCAGATGGAAATTCTCAATATAGGGCTCGATCTGTGCGGTGTAGACCATGCTGATTGCGACTTGATCCGACTCAGGCAGTGTGGATATATCGAGGTTCTGATCGACAAGATCCAGCAGACTTCCCGTAGGCACAAACTCTGGCACACTGAAATCCCCGTCCATGCCGAGTTTTGTATTCTTTAGCGCTGTCCAACAGAAGGCGTCCGTCATCTTCTCGACCTCTTCGCGGGTAAAGTTAAGTTCAATGAATTCGTCACCGATGCCGTCAAGCATGCCATCGCCAATATAGTCTGCCCAGGTGTCAGCGCCCAGCAAGAGAACGGTAAAGTCTTCCTCCTCGTCAAGCAGAGCCAATGCACCGTGTCCCTCGCGGTCTCTCGCAAGATGCAGCACCGTCCCATCGGCCGATGTGTAATTCCATTCCTCATAGTTCTCCGGATCGCCGACATTCGCCATTGCCATCGTAAAAACGCCCTTGACCGAACGGATAAGCTGATAACCCACGGCGTAGTTCTCGCCGGCTGTACGGAGCTCTCCTTCTAGATGGAAGGAGCCCTCCGGATAAACGTAGCCACCAAGATAGCGATTGGTCAGTATATCGCTGCTCTGTGTCAGTTTGCCGACGCCTGCTGCCTCGTAAAAACTCTTTTCGTCCTCCGGAGTTTCCATTGCGCCCACCTTTTTCAGTCCGTGTTTCTCCACGATCTCATCCAGTTGGGCCGCCGTCTCGGGCGAATAGGCCATGAAATCCGTGTATTCTCGGCCGAGCTGCGCGGCTTCAGTTGCGTCATAGGGATCGTTCTCATGCTCGGCAAGCACAGCAAGCCACTCCTGCAGTGCCTGTCCCTCGGGGCTCTCCATCGTCCCCGCGAGCGAGGACATCTCATAGTCTCGCCACGGCCCTACCCTTAGTGAATCCAGGCCGAACCAGCCGGCCGCGTAAGCTGTCGTCACAAACAGGGTCGACAGAATCGCTGCCAGCAGCAGGATCCGGCCCAAGGCATGTTTTTTGCCGCGTTTAATTCTTCGCTCGCACAGCTGATAACCCAATTTTTCCCGTGTTCTTTCCAGCTGGTTGTTGTCCACATCGTTCAATGCAAGCAGCAGCTTCTCACTCATGTGCATAATCCTTCCTCCTTCAGATAGCTCTGCAGCTTCCGACGCGTACGTAAGAGGCTTGTCGATACCTTGTTGGGACTAAACCCAAAGCGGTTGGCAATCTCCTTCACCGGAACCATAAACCAATAGCGTGCCAGAAAAAGCTCCCGCTCGGTCTCGTTCAGTCCATTTAAGAAGCCGCGCACCATCCGGTTGAGCTCCTTAAGTTCAACACTACGCTGCACATCCTCGCCGGAATCCAGCACCTCAGCCAATTCCTCAAGCGCAAGGAAGCATTCTCCCCCACCACGCTTAAGGCTCTGCCGCTCCCGCAGTCGGCTGATCGAGAGCCATCTCGTCAGCTTCCCCAAATAAGGTGCCAGGCGTGTAGGCCGGTGATCCGGCATAGAATTCCAGGCACTGAGCCAGGTATCGTTGACGCATTCCTCCGCGTCTTCATCGTTCGCCAGAATGTTTTTCGCAATGGTTTGGCAGTATGCGCCGTACTTGCTCTCTGTCTCCGGAATGGCCTCTTCCGACCTTTTCCAGTACAGCGCTACAATGTCTGTGTCTTCCATCTCCATTGCCTCCTTTCTTGAGGTCCCTCACCCTAATAAACGCAATGCATGGAGGAATCTTGCACATAAGAGTCAAAAAGCGGGAGGGTTTCCCCTCCCGCCTAATCTATAGAAAAGAAGTTACTTCTTATTGCCGAACAGGCCGCGAATGATCGAGCTGGAACCCGAGCGCATCACAGAACTCAGGGCATTGCTGGCCGCCCGCTTGGCGATGGTGGCGGCGCTGGTCTGCTTGCCGCCGGTGACGGAGTTGATGATATTGTGGCTCACCGCCGTTACGACGGAAGACGCCGCCACGGTAGCCGCTTTCTGGACGGTCTTACGGCGCTGTTCGGCCTCCTTTTCGGCGGCCTTGGCCGCGGCGGCCTCCTCCTTTTGGCGCTGCTTCTCAGCGGCCGCAGCCGCCTTCTCAGCTGCTTTTGCCGCAGCAGCTTCCTCTTTCAGACGCTGCTTCTCGGCAGCCAATTCTTCCTTCTGGCGCTGCTTTTCGGCTTCGGCTGCCTCGGCTTCCTCCTGGCGGCGGCGTGCCAGTTCCTCGTTTGCGGCGACTAAAACCTCATAAGCCGATTCACGGTCCACCGCATCACGGTATTTAAGGTCAAACTCATCGGACAGAATCAGGCTTCGCACCTTGTCGGGATCTGCCTGACCCATCTTGCTCTGGGGCGGAAGGATGAAGGCGCGCTCCACAGGGGTGGGAACACCATCGGCATCCAGGAAGCTTACCAGGGCTTCACCCACGCCCAATTCCGTGAGGGCAGTCTCGGTATCGAAAGCGGGATTCACGCGGAAAGCCTTGGCCGCAGCGCGGATGCCCTTCTGCTCGGCCGGGGTATAGGCGCGCAGGGCATGCTGCACCTTGTTGGACAGCTGAGCCAGCACATCGCCGGGCAGATCGGAGGGACTCTGGGTCACGAAATAAACGCCCACGCCCTTGGAGCGAATCAGCTTGACCACCTGGACGATCTTCTGTACGAGAGCCTTGGGCGCCCCATCAAAGAGCAGATGCGCTTCGTCAAAGAAGAAGATCATGCGTGGCTTTTCCAGATCGCCCACCTCAGGCAGCTTCTCAAACAGCTCCGTCAGCATCCAGAGCAGGAAGGTGGCATAGACCGTGGGGCTCTGGATCAGGCGCTGGCTGGAGAGGATGTTGATATATCCGCGGCCATAGAGACCGGTGCGCATCCAGTCACGGATGTCCAGTTCCGGCTCACCGAAGAAGATCTCGCCGCCCTCCTGCTCAAAGGTCAACAGCGCGCGCTGGATGGCGCCGACGCTGGCGGCGGAGACATTGCCGTACATGGTGGTAAACTCGGCCCGGTTCTCACCCACAAATTGCAGCATGGCACGCAGATCCTTCAGATCCAGCAGCAGCAGGCCATGGTCATCGGCCACGCGGAACACAATATTCAGAACACCGGCCTGGATCTCCGTCAGGCCGAGAAGACGCCCCAGCAGAGTCGGGCCCATCTCCGACACGGTGACACGTACAGGGTGGCCGTTCTCTCCAAAGATATCCCAGAAACGGGTGGGATAGCTCTGCAGGTTAAAGCCCTCCAGGCCGAAACGCTCGATCCTGGCACGCATATCCTCCGAATCCACACCGGGAACGCACATACCGCTCAGGTCGCCCTTCACATCCGCCAGGAACACGGGAACACCCATATCGGAGAAACTTTCGGCCATAACCTTCATGGTGATGGTCTTGCCGGTACCGGTCGCGCCGGCAATCAGGCCGTGGCGGTTGGCCATCTGCGGAAGCAGATAGAGGTTTTTGTCAGACTGGGCAAGAAAAATCTTTCCATCGCTTAACATAGTATTTCCCCCTGTATGATTGATTTCGCGTAAACTCTGTTTGCTCTTTTATGAGCTAAATTATAGCATAGCTTTTTTCGGGGCACAATACAAAATATGCGCTTTTTTCCTTCAACGCTCCATTGAAAATCGAATATCTTGTAAATTCTTTGTTTTGAAGGTTGAGTTTAGGACATTTTTACCGCCATGCATATTGAGCGGAGGAGAAAAATATGCTATTCTAAAGAATAGTTTAAAAACTCGCCCGTTGACAGAAAGAGGGACACCGATTGAAAAAACGCTTCATATCCGCGATTATCATGCTCAGCATCACCTTTTTGTGTGTGCTTGCCTCCACGGTAAGCCGTGTGTTGTTTCTCGCTGTGTTGGGCGTGCTCTGCTGCTACGAACTGAGCAGACAGCTGGAAAAACTGAATGTCTTCTGCAGCGCCTGGGTCATGTATGTCTATGTGGTCTCTCAGGCGGTGCTGGCTCTCTTCCGCGCCCAGCCCATGGCCTATTTGGCGAGCTTTTTGCTGGCGGTCTATCTGGCTATGTTCTCCGGCATTCTGCGAAAAAAGGTCTCCGGCAACGGCGCATTGGACACGGTGGCCGGTCTCGGTTATCCGGCGTTCCTGTTTGCGATTTTACTGATGATCAGCGTTCACAACACCTGGTTGCAGACCATGACACTGGGTTGCGTATCTTCCTGGGTCTGTGACAGTGCGGCTCTTTTCGGTGGTACCGCCTTTGGTAAGCACAAGCTGGCGCCGCTGGTCTCGCCGAAAAAGACGGTGGAAGGTGCTGTCTGCGGTGCACTCTCGGCTATCCCCACCGGCGCGCTGCTGCATCTGCTCCCCTTTATGCGGGAAATACCCCTGTCTGTCTGTATCGTCACCTCTCTTATCGCATCCAGTCTTGGGCAAATCGGCGATCTGGCCGAATCCCTCCTCAAGAGGATGATCGGCGTCAAGGATTTCAGCGATTTGATCCCGGGCCACGGCGGCATCTTCGACCGGGTGGACAGCCTGCTTTTCTCCATTCCTGCCGCTTTTCTCTGTCTGTATGTGGCAGGCGTCGCATGACTGTTCTGTTTGACAACGGCCTCCCGTCTTTTCGGGAGGCCGTTGTTCTCTATCAATTGATGCCAAAAAGCCGCTTTCCGTTTTCCAGGGTAATTTCAGCCACCGTTTCCGGCTCCAAGCGCAGGTTTTCAGCAATAGTCTGAACAATATAGCGAAGATTGCGTGAATCGTTGCGTTTGCCCCTGTGCGGCACCGGTGAGAGATAGGGGCTGTCCGTCTCAATCAAGATACGCTCCGGCGGGCAGATTGCGAGTACCTCCAGGGTTTTGCGGGCATTCTTGTAGGTCACAGGCCCATCAAAGCCCAGGTACCAGCCATTTTTCAGCAGTTCCTTCGCCATCTCCGCGCTGCCGGAATAGCAGTGGAACACACCGCGCAGTCCCGGATAGTCCCGTACGATCTCAAAACAGTCGCCGTGGGCCTCCCGGTCATGGATGATAACAGGCTTGTCTAATTCCAGCGCCAATTGCAGCTGTTGACGAAAGAGAAGCTTTTGTTCCTCCTTATGGCTGGCATCCCAATAATAGTCAAGGCCGATCTCCCCGATGGCCACACATTTGGGATCTTCCGCCAGCGCAGAAATCTCCGCCAGGATCTCCGGCGTGCTGTCCTGTAGCTCTTCCGGATGAATCCCCACAGCCGCATAGACAAAAGGAAAACGTTCTGCCAGCGCAATTGACGCCCGGCTGCTTTTTAAGTCGCAGCCAGGGTCCACGATCAGCTCCACACCCGCGTCATGAACACTATCCAGCAGTGCGTAGCGATCATCGTCGAACGCCCGATCGTCGTAATGAGCGTGGGTATCAAAAAACATGCCTCTCACCTCAAGGCAAATTATAGCTTAGATATGCAGTCGAAGCAAGGGGATTTCCGTCATAGATCGCAAAAAGAAATCGGCTGATCTCTCAGCCGATTTCACCTGTCTATTTGTTTTACTGGATTTCCAGTCTCCGGGCTTCCGGAGCCTTTTCGACTTTCTTGGGAAGCTGAAGAGTCAGAACTCCGTCGGTATAGGCCGCGCTGATCTGATCCACATCGATGCCAGAGACGTCGAAGCTGCGGCTGTAAGATCCATAATAACGCTCGCGCTTAATGAAGTTGCGGTTCTCCTCATCCTTGTTCTCCTTGCGTTCGGCGCTGATGGTCAGGCAGTCGTTCTCAATATCGATCTTAATGTCCTCTTTCTTAAAGCCGGGCAGTTCAGCTTCCAGCTTGTAGGCGTCACCGGTGTCAGAAACGTCAGTCCGGAAGGAAAGGACGGAGGGCTGCTGAGTGCCGAAGAAGGCGCGCTCCATCTCGTCGAAGGCGCGGAAAGGATCATACACGGACACACGATGGTTGCGGCGGTCAAAAGGAATCAGTTCGAACATAATATTAATACCTCCATTTTTTATATTCACATTTCGACGGTGAAACCATTTCTTTCGTTTCATCGTGTATATAAAATACCAAGCAAATATGAAGAAAGATTGCATATATTATGAACAAACCGTTAATATTAGCACTCTTGCTTTAAGAGTGCTAATATTAACGGTTCTTCTCTCTATCGATAAAGGATGCAGGATTACGCGTGAAGCGCGTAATCCTGCTGTTTTTAGACATAAGCCGGTTCATCCTGGTTCTCGACCTGGAGATTTCGATCCTCCGGACATTTGTAAGAAGGTACAACGACTTTCAATACACGCCGCACTTCCTCGTCATCGTTTGTCTCGCAGGCGTCACGGAGCATTGCCAGTTTCTCCTCAATCACGTTCGGAGCATAGGGCTTGTCCCGTTCGATGAAAATCAAGTCGTTCTCGGTTTTATCCAGTTGCTCCGTCTTGATGAGTACTTCTTCATAGAGCTTCTCACCGGGGCGGAGTCCGGTCTCAACAATCTGAATATTGGGCATTCCAGAAAGGCGGATCATGTTTTCAGCCAGGTCCAGGATCTTCACCGGTTGACCCATTTCAAGAGCAAAAAGCTCACCGTTTTTTGCCAGTGCGCCGGATTCCAGGACAAGCTGCGTGGCCTCCTGAATCGTCATAAAGTAACGGGTTATCCGTTTATCGGTGATCGTAACCGGGCCTCCATTGGCAATCTGTCTCTTAAAGAGCGGGATTACCGAACCGGCAGAACCAAGCACATTGCCAAAGCGTGTCGCACTGTATGACACATGGCCCTGAGCGCTTGCGCTCTGAACCATCATTTCGCACATACGTTTTGTTGCGCCCATGACATTGGTCGGGTTTACCGCTTTGTCGGTAGAGATCATCATGAAACGCTCTGCCCCGTACCTTTCGGCCATCCCGATCAGATTCAAGGTTCCGAACACATTGTTTTCCACCGCTTCGATGCAGTTATGCTCCATCAGCGGCACATGCTTGTGCGCGGCGGCATTGATGATGATTTGAGGTCTATAGGTTTTGAAGACGCGCTCCAGACCGCTTCGATTTGTAATCGAGACGATCTCCACCTGCAGATCCAGCTCAGAGCCATATTTATTCTTCAGTTCCTGCTGTACGTCATAAACGCCGTTTTCATAGATATCCAGCAGGATGATCTGTTTCGGATTCATCCGGGCCAACTGCCGGCAAAGCTCAGAACCGATCGAACCGCCGCCGCCTGTAATGAGGACCGTCTTATCCCGATAATACTCCATGGAACGCCCCGACGAAATGGAGATCGGTTTGCGGAACAGAAGATCCTCAATATCGAACTCTCTCATACGGCGCGCTTCACCTGCCGACTGCATGACCGGATAATCGTAGAGCTTGACCTTACAGCCTGACTGGCGGTAAAACTCATACAAGCTGCGCTTTTTTGCCTCCGTCAGCTCCGGAATGGCAATGACGATCTCCTGGATTTCGAAGTCCTGAAGGTTCTGGAATACATCCTTATCCTCCATAAAGACAGGTATCCCATGGATCTCTCGTCCGGCTTTCTCTATTTGACTGTCAATAAAGCAGCGGGGAATGTAGGCGGCGTTTGGATTGTTGATGAGATCTTCGGCCAGGGAGACGCCCACTCTGCCAGCGCCTACAATGGCGATCCGGATCTTATGCGGGCCATCATCGACGTTCAGATTGATCCTGTCCCCGGCAAAGAATTTAAGGATTCCCCGTAGAATACGGCCCTTTTGGGTGTAGACATTCTGACACTTATAGGCATAGCGATACACCATGCGGATGGAGAGCGCACCGAGCAGATTCAGGCAGGCAACCGCCAACAAGCGCCCAAAGGTCAAATGACGAATCGGGAGCGAAACCTCAACCAGCACCGTTGCCAGGAAAGCAAGGCCATCGACAAACAGGAGCCGAATATAACATTGAATGCCGCCATACCGCCAAATTTGACGATAAATCCCGCCAAAATAACGAGCCGTAAAAACACAAACACCCGCGATCAAGGTCTGTTCGATAATGCTGAGGAGCGGCAAAGCCTCAATGCCTCGGTATAGACCGACAAACACAAATTCCACAGCGAGCAGAATCAAAATATCATAAAAGAACAGCGGGAGTTTACTGCTTCCGTTTTTATTCATATAAACAACTCCAGAGTTTTTCTTCAGCAAACCAGCTGGAAATCGTTTTGTCCAAGCAATCTATAAGCAATGAGAATTTCTTTGGAGAAACGCTGATCAAAACATCATTTATTATATGACGCAAGAGGATAATTGTCAACGCTTCGCCCTGGTATTCTATATACAGCAGTAACAGATTGTTCCAGACAAGGCGTAACGGTCGGCCCAAGCGAAAGTGTTTGGGCTGACCGTTAAAAGCCTTTCACTTAAGAATCACTTTGTTGAAATTCTTCTTTCCGCGCTTCAATACCAGTCCGGAGTGAAGCTCGTCTGCGGAATAGGTCTTGGCAATATCGGTGACCTTTTCATCGTTCACCGTCACGCCGCCCTGCTGGATGTTTCTCCTTGCATCGGAGCGGGTGCTGCACAGGCCGGTTTTGACCAGAAGCGTCATGATATCAACAGCGCCGTCGTTCAGATCTGCCTCACTCAATTCTGTACTCGGCATATTCTCGCTGCTGCCGGCTCCGGAGAACAGGGCTTTGGCCGAGGCTTCCGCCTTCTTGGCCTCTTCCTCGCCGTGAACCAGGCTTGTCAGTTCATAGGCCAGGATCTCTTTCGCGCGGTTGAGCTGGCTTCCCTCCCACTTGGCCATCTCGTCGATCTGTTCAAGCGGCAGGAAGGTCAGCATGCGGATGCACTTCATGACATCCGCATCGTCCACGTTGCGCCAGTACTGGTAGAAGTCATAGGGACTTGTCTTATTGGGATCCAGCCATACGGCATTGCCGGCCGTCTTTCCCATCTTTTTCCCCTGAGAGTCGGTCAGGAGAGTGATGGTCATGGCATTGGCCTCCTGGTCCAGCTTCCGCCGGATCAGTTCACGGCCACCGAGCATATTGCTCCACTGATCGTCGCCGCCGAACTGCAGATTGCAGCCATAATGCTGGAACAGATAGTAGAAGTCATAGCTCTGCATGATCATGTAGTTAAACTCAAAGAAGCTGAGCCCCTTCTCCATGCGCTGCTTATAGCACTCCGCGCGCAGCATGTTGTTGACGGAAAAATGAGTACCCACTTCCCGCAGCAATTCCACATAGTTCAGATCAAGCAGCCAGTCGGCATTGTTGACCATCATCGCTTTTCCTTCACCGAAGTCGATAAAGCGCTCCATCTGGCGCTTAAAGCATTCGGCATTGTGGTTGATATCCTCCCGCGTCAGCATTTTACGCATGTCGGTTCTTCCGGAGGGATCTCCGATCATGGTAGTGCCGCCGCCGATCAGCGTGATCGGTTTGTTCCCGGCCATCTGAAGGCGCTTCATCAGCGTCAGCGCCATGAAGTGTCCGGCCGTCAGGCTGTCGGCCGTGCAATCAAAGCCGATGTAAAAGACCGCTTTTCCGCTGTTGACCAGATCCCGGATCACCTCTTCATTTGTAACCTGCGCAATCAAACCGCGCGCAACGAGTTCTTCATAAATCCCCATTTTGTCTTTACTCCTCTTTATGTGTATTGTTTAAGATCGCTTTTGCCTGCTCCGCTCCGAAGGCAATTAATTCGTCGCAAGAAATGCCGGCTTTCTTTAACTCCAGGCAGCGGATGCATCCATACTTTTCCCGAAAGCGCTTCACGCACTCCCGCGTCGCATTAGCCGTCTGCATTTTGCAGTCCGGGCTGTCCGGATTCGCTCGGGAAATCCCGCAGCCGAGAGCCATGATCGCCCCGGAAATCGCGCCGCAGACTTCGCCGCTTCGCATTCCCCCGCCAAATCCGGCACTGACAGCCTCCGCTGTTGCGTTGTCCAAACCGGTAAAACCACTACAGGCGCAGAGAACACTTTGGGCGCAGTTAAAGCCCTTATCATGGAATTCCAGGGCTTTTTCAATAATTTCCACCACAACACCCCCTTCATAGTAAAAACCCTCTGTCCTTTCGGACAGAGGGCATAAGTATGCGGTACCACCTCTGTATGTTTTTCCCTCACGGAAAAAACCTCAGGGAGTTAAAAACTCCTTCGCTGTATCGGGCGAACCCGTCATAGCCTACTCAAGTTTCTCTTTCGGTATGCCGCTCCAAACTGTATTTCTCCGTTCCGCCTCTCCCCTTTTCACCAACCAGGGGCTCTCTGCGCAGGCTGAAAACAGATACTCCTGTTCTTCTCCGCGTTGCTTGTTGGATTATAGCCTAAGCACCTGAGAATGTCAAGCGCGCTTCGCCTTAAAGCTCTCGGCCGATTGCAGTTGCTCTTCCGCGCTGGCAAGGGTTGTCTCCGTGATATGATCGCCGCCGTGCAGGCGAGCCAACTCATGTCGTCTGCCGTCCCTGTCCAGCAACTGAACCTGGGTATAGGTTCTTCCACCGCGCTCTTCTTTTGCAATGCGATAGTGAGCGTCCGCCATGGCAGCAATCTGAGGCAGATGCGTCACACACAGGACCTGCTTTCCTCTGGAAACGCTGTATAGCTTCTCGCCAACGCGCTGCGCCGCAATGCCTGAAACGCCTGTGTCTATCTCGTCAAAAATCATCGTCGCCACCGGATCATTTTCCGCAAATACATTCTTCATGGCGAGCATGATCCGGCTCAACTCACCACCGGATGCGATTTTGCTGATTCGCCCCAGTTCCTCTCCCGCGTTGGCGGACATCACA
The DNA here is from genome assembly GCA_902775985.1 of Oscillospiraceae bacterium. Taxonomy (GTDB): domain Bacteria; phylum Bacillota; class Clostridia; order Oscillospirales; family Oscillospiraceae; genus Limivicinus. The sequence continues at coordinate 76,847 of CACYOR010000001.1, read as the reverse complement.
AAGCTGATCCGATCGCAGCCTTTCGCGTCGAATCCCGTCTTTCCTTCCAAAGCTGCGAAATCGACATGAAAACGGACGGAGGGCATGTTCAGTTCCCGCAGTTCGTCAACAATCCGCTTTTCGAGCAAGACAGCCGCCTGCTTACGCTTCTGGCTCAGGCGTGTTGCCGCTTCTTCGCAGCGTTTTGCCTGAAGGGAGAGCTGCTTTTCCAGTTTTGCCAGACGCTCATCAGCATACTGAATACGATCCAGTTTCTCTTTGCATTCATCCAGATAAGCGATTAGTTCTTCTTCCCCGCGGCTGTATTTCCGCTCCAGTTTGTTCAGCAGAGAAATCCGGCTCTCCAGCTGATCGTACTCTTCCGGGGAAAAATCAAGGCATTCCCGAAAATCACGCAAGGTCTCCGCGGCATCGGAGAGAGCAAAGACCGCGTCGTGGATCCCCGCGGCAGCGGGCTCCAGCTCCGGAGCGATGCCGGACGCCCGGGAGACATAGTACTCCGCGTTCTGGGCAAAAGCGACTGCGTTTTCCTCACCGCCGTAGAGCGCCGCGAACGCCTCGTCAACCGCCTCGGTCAGCTTTTCCGCGTTGCGCAGGAGATCGCGTCTGGCCACCAGCCCATCCTTTTCTCCCGCTTTCAGCTCCGCTCTTTCCAGCTCCGCGATCTGGTACTGAAGGCTGTCGCTCAAACGCGCTTTTTCGATCTCATCCATGGAGAGCTGCTCCATCTCCTTCTGGATTTTCACGTAAGCGCGATATTCATTCTGATACAGTGACAGTTCCTCTTCCAGCGTGCCAAAGCGGTCCAGGTATTCCATATGCCTGCGCTCATCCATCAGCTGACGGCCGTCATTCTGCCCGTGAATATCGATCAGGAGGCTGCCAAGTTCTTTCAGCTGGGTGGCCGTTACCGGATTCCCACACACGCGGCAGCTGCTTTTCCCGTCGAGGCTGATACGACGCTGAATGATCAGCTCGTCCTCTGCCTCTATATCGTTTTCCGCGAGCCACTCCTCGGCATTCGCCAGATCGAACACCGCGGTCACAAGACCTTTTTCCGCCCCGTGCCGTACCAGATCCCGGCTGACACGCTCACCCAGCACCGCACTGATGGAATCAATGATAATGGACTTGCCGGCGCCGGTCTCACCGGTCAGCACATTCAATCCCGCCTGGAACTGAATGTCCGCTCTTTCGATGACGGCAATATTCTCAATATGCAGTTCGTTCAGCATGCCATCACCTCGATGTACTTAAATTATAGCAGAGATTCGATCTCCGCATGAAATGCTCTGGCACTCTCGTTATCACGCATCGCCAGAAACAGCGTATCGTCCCCGGCCAGTGAGCCGACCAGCCCCTGAATTTCCATGGAGTCGATCGCTGAGCAGGCCCCCTGTCCAAGTCCGGGGAGCGTTTTAATCACGACAAGATTCTGGGCGACATCACAGGAGACGACGCTTTCTTTAAAGATTTTGCGAAGGCGCTGCTGAAAATCCTCCGACTCCGCTTTCGCTGCCACATAGCGATAGTTTCCGTTCGGGCCCAGTTCCTTAATGAGCCGCATGTCTTTGATATCCCGGGATAGAGTTGCCTGGGTGCTTTTTACACCGCGCTCGGATAAAGCCTGTAAGAGCTGATGCTGAGTCTCGATATCGCGGTCTGCGATGATTTCTAAGATCGCACGCTGTCTTCCGGGTTTCATGGTTTTCCTCCATCAAATCAATTTTTCAAAGGCAATTTCGTAAAAACTCCTCAGGCCCATATCGGCCATCAGGGTATCATGCTCGGATTTGTTCACCGTGATTTCATCGCCGTTTTCCAGATCCGCCGCCGAGGCGCCGTCAACCGACAGATACGCGCGCCGCCCGTGCAGCTTCTCCGCCCTGACCACAACCGTCCTCCGGGGATCCAGCACAAAGGAACGGGATCCCATCCGATGGGCGCAGATCGGGCTTAAAATGATATTCTGTGCATCCGGTTCCACGATCGGACCGCCGGCCGACATGGAGTAACCGGTGGAGCCTGTCGGCGTAGAAAGGATAATACCGTCGCCGGAGAAGCTGGTTATCGTATCGCCGTCGCACCAGGCTGTCATCTGGATGCAGTCGCCGTATCCGTGCAAAACGATGTCGTTCAGCGCGTGATCGGTATAGATGATCTGTCCGTTCCGCCGCAGAGAGACGTCCAGCATCATACGACGACTGATTTTCATTTTTCCCTTAGCCGCATCCAACACGAGTTCAATGTTCTCCGGCTCCAGCGCTGTCATAAATCCCTTCGTTCCAAGATTGATTCCAAGCACCGGGATAGAGCGGCCGTGCAGCGTGCGAACAACGGCAAGAATTGTTCCGTCGCCGCCGATAACCACAGCCAATGTGCAGGCATCCGCGCAGGAATTCAGGGCCTTGTATTTCAGATCTTCCGGCAGGGCGGACGGATCTTCCTCCGCAAAGACAGGACAGATCGAGGTCTCAAAGCCCTCCTCCCGAAGCATTCTGTCAAGCTTGCGGGTGATCCTCAGCTCGTGATCACGAAACGGATTTGGACACAGTGCTATCATAGGGCACGCTCCTCAAAACGCCTCATGGGAGGCGGTCACAACGGCTGATACATCCACCGGTATAGGTGGGTATACGCCATTTTTCAGATGGCAGATATACTCGATGTTCCCTTCCGGCCCGCGGATCGGGGAATAATCGAGTCCCATAACGCTGAAGCCGATCTCAGAGGCGAAAGAGAGAATTTCATGAATGACGCGCTCGTGCACGCTTCTGTCACGTACCACGCCTTTTTTCCCGACCTCTTCCCTGCCGGCTTCAAACTGCGGTTTGATCAGGCAGATATAGTCGGCATCCGGTTTCAAAAGTGGCTTGACCGCGGGAAGAATCAGGCGGATCGAAATAAACGATACGTCCATAACCGCAAGGTCAAGTTCTTCCGGGATTTGTTCCCGGCTGATATAACGCAGATTGCAGCGCTCCAGGTTGATAACCCTTTCGTCCGTGCGCAGTTTCCAGGCGAGCTGCCCATACCCAACGTCAACGGAATAGACCCGTCTTGCGCCATGCTGAAGCAAAACATCCGTAAAGCCGCCAGTGGATGCCCCGCAATCGATGCATACTTTCCCTGCCGGGTCGACAGGGAAAACCTTCAAGGCTTTATCAAGCTTAAAACCGCCCCGGGAAACGAAGGGAATCGCCTCGCCATGAACCTCGATTTTGGCTTCCGGATCCACTGCCGTTCCCGGCTTATCGACCCGCTGTCCGTTTACAAAAACCAGGCCGCTCATGATCGTTGTCTTGGCCCTCTCCCGGCTCTCTGTAAATCCCAGGTCAAACACGAGCTGGTCCAAACGTTGCTTTTTCATACCGGATCCTTTTCCAGAAGCGTTTTCGCTGTAGCCGCCAGGCTTTGGGCATCCAAACCATAATCACGGAGCAACTGCTCCCGACTGCCGTGCACCACAATGCCCTCCTTCAGCGTAACGACCCGCGCCGCCTGCAGCCGCACACCCGTCTGTCCGGCCCGCGCCAACACGCGCCGACCGATACAGCCGACAGAACAGACCTCCTCGGCGGACAGGAAATTCTTCGTTTTGCGCAGTGAGGCCATCGTGAGCTCAAAATCATCCGAACGGATCTTGTTAATCTTGATCACTTCTGCCGATATTCCCGCATCTGCCAGCATGTCAGCCGCCGAAAGGAGCTCATTGATCATGGTTCCGTAACCAAGGAGCGTGATATCCTTTCCCTCCCGGATACAGACGGCATCCCCCTCTGTCACAGACTGGAAAGCGCCCTCACAGCCCCTCGGATAACGAATCGCCACAGGGCCGCTTATCTCATAAAAGGCCTTCTCCATCATACTGTGCAGTTCACCATAGTTGGATGGACAGAAGATCGTCATGCCCGGCACTTCGCTGAGAAAGCCCACATCAAAGATTCCGTGATGTGTCTCGCCATCGTTCCCCACCAGGCCCGCTCTGTCCACCGCCAGAACCACATGCAGATTCTGAAGAGCAATATCATGGATCAGCATATCAAAGCTGCGCTGCAAAAAGCTGGAGTACACCGCGAAAACCGGGAGCGCGCCCTCTTTTGCCATTCCGCCTGCAATGGCCGCCGCATTTCCTTCCGCAATCCCGACATCCAGAAAACGGGACGGGAAGCGCTCGGCAAAGGCGTCCAGCCCGGCACCACAGGTCATAGCCGCCGTGATCGCCGTGATTCGGCTGTCCCTGGCTGCAAACTCACACAGGTATTTGCCAAACATCTCGGAAAAGCCTGGCGCCGAAGAAGCGAGTTCGCCCGTCACCGGATTAAAGCGCCCCACGCCGTGATAGCGCTCGGGCTGCTTTTCCGCATAGGAGCAGCCCTTCCCCTTTTGGGTCAGGACATGGACCAAAACCGGTTCCCGCAGATCTCTCGCCCAGCGGATCACGGACTCCAACTGCTCCACATTGTGGCCGTCAACAGGGCCGATATACTCAAAGCCCATCTCGCTGAACATGTTATCCGGCAGCATGCGATCCTTCACCCACTCCTTGACGGTATGGTTGAACTGATAGATCGCCGGTGCGTTTTTCAGGGCCGAACGATAAAGCCGTTTAAAATGAATATAGCTGGGCTTGATGCGCATTTTCTGAAGCAGACTCGCGGTTCCGCCCACATTGGGATCGATGGACATGTTGTTGTCATTCAGGATGATGACCATCGGCTCTCCGCTGGCCGCGGCCGTGGCCAGGCCTTCGGAGGCCAGACCGCCGGTCAATGCGCCGTCGCCAATCAGGGCGACAATGTCATAGTCTTTGTGCAGCATGGTTCGGGCTTTCGCCATACCAAGCGCGACCGAGACGGAATTGGAGGCATGTCCGGCAATGAACGCATCGTCCGCACTCTCATAGGGTTTTGGGAAACCGGACAGGCCGCCATACTGACGCAGCGTGGAAAATTTTTCCCAGCGTCCCGTAAGGATTTTATGGGTATAGCATTGATGCCCCACGTCAAAAATCAGGCGATCATGTTTGGTATTGTAGACTCGGTGCAGAGCGACCGTCAGCTCGACCGCACCCAGATTGGACGCCAAATGACCCCCTGTTTTGGAAACAGAGTCGATCAAAAAACGGCGGATTTCATCGCACAAGGGCTGCAGTTGTTCCGCTTTCAGCTGTTTAACGTCTTCAGAGGAATGAATCCTCTCCAATATACTCACTCTATATCTCCAATTGTATTTTTAATTTCTGCGCTGGGCCATGGAATCCGCCAAGGCGTAGAGAAAGTCCGTGTCCTCAAAGGCACGGCACAGTGCCGTCTTGGCCTGCTCCGTCAGCTTCTCGACCATACTCTCGCAGCGCTCTTTTCCAAGAAGCGCCATATAGGTGTTCTTATGCTCCTGAGAATCGGAGCCAATGGGTTTCCCCAGCTCCTGCTCGGTGCTGAGCACATCCAGCATATCATCCCGGATCTGAAAAGCAGCGCCGATGGAAGCGCCGTACTTTGCCGCCGCCTCCTCCTGTTCCCGGCTGCCGCCCGCCGCCGCAACACCCATCAGGCAGGCAGCGGTCAGGAGTGCGCCGGTCTTGCGGGAATTGATTTCATTTAGTTCTGCCTCGGTAAGTTGCTTTCCCTCGCCGATCATATCCAGGAACTGACCGCCGCACATACCGTCCAGCCCCACCGCATTTGCCAGATGCTCCGCACAGGCCGCCCTGCGTTCTGCGGGCAGTGAGGAACGAAGGATCGTGCCGAAGGCCTCGGCCTGTAGCGCGTCACCTGCCAGGGTCGCCGTGCATTCACCGAACAGCTTATGATTGGTGGGCTGTCCGCGGCGCAGATCGTCGTTATCCATACAGGGCAGATCATCGTGAATCAGACTATAGGTGTGGAGCATCTCGATGGCACAGGCCACGGGAAGGGACGCTTCCACATCGCCGCCGGCGATCCGGCAAAACTCCAAAACCAGCATAGGGCGGATCCGTTTGCCACCGGCAAGCAAGCTGTACCGCATGGCGTCGGCCAGACCCTTTTGCGGCAATTCCTCCGCTGAGGCAAAATACTCCGCCAGGGCGGAGTCCACCATCTCTTTATACTCTTGCGTCGTCATACCATGTCGTCCTCGAAAGGCAGTTCTTCCGGGCTGCGATCCGGACCTTTGCGCAGCTTGACCACCTTCTGTTCCGCTTCATCCAGCATTTTGCTGCAGGAGCTGAGAAGAGCGGTCCCCTCTTCAAACAAAGACAGGGAGTCGCTCAGCGGCAGATCCCCCTTTTCCAGATGGCGCACGATCTCATCCAGGCGCCCAAGAGATTCTTCAAAGCTCAATTTTTTGGATGCCATATTTCGTCTCCTTGTCTGATGTCCTCTACCACACAGTCTGCCTGTCCGTCGCTCATAAGAAGCGACACTCGGCCGCCCGGTCTGAGCTCTCCGACCGAACGAAGCGGCCTTCCCGCCTCGTCCTCCGCAATGGAATAGCCGCGGGAGAGAACACGCAGCGGACTCATCGCATCCAGAGAAGCCCCCAGCATTTCAAAGCTTCTCCGTTTGACCGTGATCTGACGCTCTGCCGCTGTGAGCAGCTTTTCCGCCCGATAGTCAAGTTCAAGCCGCCTGTTGTCAATGTAGACCGTCGGATCGTTTAATACGCGTTTGGATGCGAGATTATCCAGATGTTCCCGTAAATAGTCCATCTTTTTCTGCATGGCCTGACGCGAGCGAATGTCAAGATGATCCAATTCGTCCCGGATATCCCGCCAATCCGGCACGGCGATTTCCGCCGCATTGGACGGTGTTGAGGCTCTGCGGTCCGCCACATAGTCGGAGATCAGCACATCGGGCTCATGTCCGACCGCGGAAATGATGGGAATCTGGGATGCGTAAATCGCCCGGGCGACCCGTTCATCGTTAAAGGCCCAGAGATCCTCCATGGAGCCACCGCCGCGCCCGACGATCAAAAGATCCGCCACCTTAAACTCATTGGCATAGCGGATTGCTCCCACGATCTCCGGCGGAGCCTCAACACCCTGCACGCGTACCGGCAGGAGCACAAGCTTCGTCATAGGCCAGCGATGCCCCAGAATCCGGATCATATCATGAACCGCCGCACCGGAACCGGAGGTAATGATGCCGATCGTTTTGGGGAAAGCGGGAAGGGGCTTTTTGTGCTCGGCGCGGAACAGCCCCTCCGCCTCCAGTTTTGCCTTCATCTGCTCAAAAGCGATCTGCAGATCGCCGGTTCCCTCCGGCTCAATGGAGCTGCAGTACAGCTTATAAGCGCCATCCCGCGGATAGACGTCAACCTTACCGAAGGCGCGGATCTTCATTCCGTTTTCCGGGCGAAAGCGGAGTTTCACCGCCTGGAAACGGTACATCACACAGCTGAGACTGCTCTCACTGTCCTTTAGAGTAAAGTAGTGATGACCTGAGGAATAGACTTTATAGTTGGAAATCTCGCCCTGAACGCCGATGCTGCGGAGCATAGGGTCCAACTCCAGAAGGCCCTGTATCCGGCTGTTCAGCTCCAAGACCGTTAACACCTGGCGCTCCACGTTTTATTCCTGCTCCTGGGCAGCAGTGTCCGGAAACTCTCCGCGCATAAAGCCGCCGAGAACGCCATTTACAAAAGCGACCGTATCCGGCTCGTCGTAATTCTTATCGAGCTCCACCGCCTCATTGATGGCAGCCGCGTTTGGTACCTCGTCCATATACAGAATCTCACAGATCGCGCAGCGAAGGACAGCCAGTGCCGTACGCGAGATGCGCTCCGGTTTCCAGCCATGCGCATAACGCTCGATATAGGCGTCAAGCTCTTCCCTCTTTTCCGAGACGAGAGTGGTCAGCGTCCGGATATAGGCCATTTGCTTTTTATCCGGATAATCTGAAAACAGCTCCTGCTCGGAGGACAGGCTGCCGTAATGTTCATCGGAGAAAAAATCGTCCAGCATCTGCGCCGGATCGATCTTATTTGCCGAAGCGGCAAAGCAAAGCTGGACAGCGACCTCTCTGGCCGACGTTCTTGTCATTCTTCTATCCTCCAGCAATTATTTTTCGAAGGCGATCCCGGAAACATGCACGTTCACTTCCGCCTGCTCAAAGCCCGTCGTCGACTGGATCGTATTCATGACTTTCTCCTGCACGGTCTTCGCCACTTCCACGATATTGCATCCATAGACCACGGTAATGATGGTATCGACGATGATCTTGTCCTCAACGAACTGCACCTTCACACCCTTGGTCAGCGTCTTGAGTCCGATCAGTTCGGCAAGCTCCGCCCCCGCCGTATTGGAAAGGCCGGCAACGCCTTCCACATCCGTCACGGCACTGCGAACCATGCTGGAAACAACGTCTTCCGAGATATTGATACTGCCGTTTTCCTCACGGCAGGTAATATATGTCTCACCCATTTTGATTCCTCCTAAAGGTTTTCATTGTATTCTAACACGTAAGCCGAAAAAAATAAAGAGCAAACCGGAAGAATTATAAAATAAACCCGAAAGGGCTGTTAACAGCCACTTTCGGGTATAAACTACGCTCTAACTTCAATGATGCTGAGCTGTGCCGCCTGGTATTCCGTCTCGTTGCAGATAATATCGGTAATGCGGGCAACCGCCTCTTCCGTCAGTCCCTCGCTGGGCGCCGGAACGGCCACCGTCACCGTCCCGTTTCCTATGTAGACGACACAGTCGTCAAATTCCTTGGCAATCAGAAGGTTTTCAATCTGCGCTTCTTTCATGGAGCTTGTCGCCATGGCGGAAATGGCGTTCATCGCACTGTCAATCGTCTCCTGGGATGCCGTCTCCGCGGTAGCCGCCGTCTGAAGAAGTTCCAGGGCCTCATCTCGGGAGACCTGCCTTGTCAGCCTCGCCTCCGCAAAATACTCCGATGCGTTCGCCGGAACCTTCTCGGCATAGTTTGCATTGGCCAGCATCATCTCCTCGTCCTCGATGGCGACCCGATCCGAATCAGCTGCCCCCCACCGACTGTTGTAGGACCAGTTCAGCGCTACCGCCGCACAGACGAACAGCAAGACAGCGACCATCGTGATGTTTCGTTTCCTGTTTTTCATATTGATCAGATACCTCCTCTGTTATTTCACCATTTTCAGAATTGTGATCCGTTCGGACCCGAAACCAGTATATGACCCGATCGCATGTAAAATATCCAATTTGACTTTTGGATTCTCCGCACCCTCGCAGGCCACGATCACGCCGGTCTCCGAGATCAGGATTCGCACCTCACCGACGCCGTCCGAGCAACTAAGGATCCGCTCCAGCGCCGTATTCATTTCCTCTTCCGTTGGGTCCAAGGCGCGCCCGGAAGGCAGGAGCATCAAGAATACGCCAAACGCAAGAATCAGAAGCGGATATTTGATGGCGTCGAGCTTTTTGAGGATGGCCTTTGTATCAATCACAGATTTCCACTTCCTGCCTTTCCTCCGGGATTCCCAGATCCTGTGTCAACATGGCGCACAGTTCGTCCTTCTGTCCCTCCCGAATCACGATCAGGGCGCGGTCCGGGACCCACAGGCCCTCGGTGTTCCATCTGACCGAGATGCGTACCGAGTCCAGAAGCATTCCTCTTTTCTCCGCCTGCTCCAAAACATATGCTGCGTACTCCCGCTCCATGACAAGCCGGTTGAGTTCATCCCGTGTTTCTGCCCCGCTGTAGACCAGTTCCTGTTCCTTCTCCCGATATTTTGCCAGTTCCAGACGGTAGACCTCCATGTTCTGGACGGAAAAGGAATGAAGGATCAGACCGAGAAGCAGCATAGTAATCAGTGTTTTCAACATCCGCTTCGCTCCGCCTTCCGGTACCAGGCATAAGGCTGTGCCGCCCATGACCGACAGGATACAGATGTCTCTGATACAGTCTCTCATCCCAGCATAAGCGCCCGAATCCCGGATGCAAGAGAGATGAGAAGCATTGCGCTGCAGCATCCTATCAGCGCAAGCAGCATGGAAAAGACCGTTCCCATGGAGCCCAGCAGTTTTGTCAGGTGGGATCCGGGCTGGAAATCCACAACCAGCGAAGTAAGCTTAAAGGCCATGGTTTTCACAAGAAGCAGCGTGACCGGGGCAAGGCAGAGCGCGCAGACCGCGATCAGAGAAAAAACGCCCGCCGAATTTCGTATGATCGCGGCGGCTGACAAAAACACGGACGCCGAATCAGACAAGATACCGCCCACGATGGGAAGCGATCTCGCTATGACCGTGCGGGCCGATTTTACGGCCAGCGCATCTGCGCTGCCGCTGATGAGGCCTGTCAGGGAGAGATAGGCACCAAATCCCAGCGTCAGTATCGTTAGCATACTGGTGATCCCCCATTTTGTCAGATTCATCAGCATTTGCAGAATGCTGTTTCCAAACAGGCTCTCACTGATTGCCAGGGCGAGATAAGCATAGATACAAGGAATGATCACCCGCTGGGCCATTGTGATCATCATGTCCATGGCCAAACAGGAGGCGCTGTATTTGGCCGGGGCGGATACGATCGCTCCGCTCGCAGCCGAGATCGTAAACACCACCGGAAGCGCCGCATGCGAATAGTCCGAGAGATGAAACATCGTATCACTTGCCTGCGAAAAGAGCGCATTGACATTGTCCGTCATAAGAAGCGCTGCCGTGCAGCAACCGATTCGGTCGATTGTTTCCCGTATCGGAAGCACCGTACAAAGTCCGGACGCCACAGAAGAGAGCAGTGCAAGGCCGATCAGGGACAAAACGGTATTGTATTCCTCTTTTGCCCGTAGGTGCATCTGCTCTAAAAAGTGTGTCCACAGTCTCTGGAGCGCGCCTTCCGCATCATAACTCCCATCCAGTTTCAGTTTTCCGATGATCTCTCGGCTCTCCTGTGGAAGAGCTTCCTCCATCCGATACGCGTCTCCCAGGATCTCCGTACTGTCTATGCCCTCGGCGTAGCAGGGAAAGGAGAACAGAGGGCAGAGGAGAAGGATTACAAGCACTTTTTTCACAGCAGTCCCCCTATTGTCGTCAGTATGTTCAGGATCAGCGGCATGGCGATCCCCATCGAGCAGACCGTTCCCAAAAGTTCCAGTGCCGAGGCGGAAGCGCTTTGTGCGGAATCTTTACACAGGTCCGAAGAGATTCTTGTCACAAAAGAGATGGCAACGCATTTCAAAATGGGATCCACATAGTTTTCTTTTCCGTGCATCATTGTCTTTACGGTGTCCGACAGATCCCGAATCCCAAAGGCATAGTTCCCCGCAGCAAAGAAGGCAAGTGTCACTGACATGATATTGATCAAAAGCGCCAATTCCGGGTTGGTCTTTCGAATCAGCAGTGCCATCAAATTTGCCAGCAGTATTGCGGCCGCCGTTTTGAAGAGCAAGTCCATTAGAATCCAAACAGAGTCTTGATCAGGGAGAACAATTCACTGATCTTTTGCACAACAACCATCAGCACAACGACCAGCGCGGTGATGCTTGTCATAAGGGCCTGTTCTTCCCTTCCCGACCGCTGCAACAAAATATTCAAAACCGCAACAAGAATCCCGACAGCGGCGATTTTAAAGATCAGGTCAACATCCATGTCCATGCCTCAAAGTAAAAAGATAACCAGCAGAAGCCCAAGGGCAGTCGGAAGGGCCAGGATAAGCTTGTCTTCTCCGTGCCCGCGTTCCCGTTGACGGTTAAGCTCATCCCGAAAAAATGCCGCACTGCGCGCAAGGGCCGCGCATTGCCGGGAGAGCTCATACTTTCCGAGAACGCCGCCCAGATGAATCAGTTCCTCCCGCTCACCACTTGTCAGCTGCGGCAGATAAACACACACCGCCTCTTTCCAGAGTTCAAAAAAGCTGATCCTGTCCAGATACGCAAAGCCCTCTGAAAGGAAGTGGAAAAAGTGCAGCATATCCCCCTCGCTCTGCGAGGAGAGATCACGGAACATGTCCGCAAGGGGTTTGGCGTTTGTCCCCAATTCCGCCTCCAGCAGATCCAGGCAAATACAAAGCTGCCGCAGGCAGCTGCGCCGTCGTTTTCTCTCCAGAAGGACGCACACACCGAGGCTCAACGCTGCCAGAAGGATCGTAAACGCTCCCGCTGCCCGCATCATGGCAGTGCCTGCACGGTAAACTGCCGCTGATCGTTTTCCATAGAGATCACAACCAGCTTTGCAAAAACCTGATCCCGCAGCAGTTCCCGGTACAGGCTTCGTTTTGTCAAATCCTCCGCCGATGAGGCATGGGCCGTGGCCAGGAGGCCGACGCCGCAGCCGATAATCTGCCGAACGGTATACAGGTCAGATTCCTCGCTGATTTCATCCATCGCGAGGATCTGCGGATTCATGCCCCGCAGGAGCATCGGGCAGGCCCTCTGCTTGGAAATACCGACCAAAACATCGCTGCACGGCCCCAAATCAAATTGGGTGCCCTCTCCATCGCTTGCCGACAGCTCATTTCGTTCATCCACAACCGCCACACGTCTTCCCTCTTCGGCCAGGCAGCGTATCATTTCTCGAAGGAATGTCGTTTTCCCAAACCCCGGTGGGGAGACGATCAGTGTATTCTGATAGCCAGAGGGAAACAGCCGAGGCCACAATGCTTCGCATATGCCCCGCTGCTCATGAGGAACACGGATCGCAAGCGAAGACACCGCCCGGAAGCCTTCAAAACCGCCTCCCTTTGCCGAGGCAACGCCGCACACGCCGATCCGCAGTCCACGGCAGCTGATATAGCCCTCGCGCAGTGCGTCCGTCACGGCATGCAGAGACGCACCGGTTGCTTTTTCCAGAACACGCTGAAGAGCTTCGGATGTAACGATTCTGTTCGAGAAGCTCCGTTCTTTGCCGGCGGTCAGCACCCGCGGTGTTCTGCCGATGCGCAGTCGAAGTTCCTCTCCGTCCCTCTGCGCTGCCAGATCGTTTTGAAACGATTCGGGCAGCAGGGATACCGCCCTTGTCCAAGCATTCATGTTTTCACTTCCCGGAACAATCTATGTCCCTGCCCGTGAAATATTCTTGAAACTTTTCCGGCCCTGTGATATCATACTTCTCAGTTGTTTATACACGGAGGTTGTCAACCATGGATATGAAAATCTTTTATGTCGCCGCATTGTTTCTGGGTGGCTGGCTCTGGTCCTATATTTTCATTCGCCAAATCATGTTCAACTTCATCACGGCCTATCCTCTGATCAAGAAGATGAACGCGCTGCAGGAGAATTTGATCGCGGTGGGCGCCAAACGCTATACGACCATTTCCACCCTTGTTTGCAGCGTCTTCTCTTTGATTCTGCTCGCCGTTGTGATTCGTTTTTGCCCGCTGTATCTGGCAATCAGTTTTGCCGCTGGAGCCGTCATCGCGTTTATCATGCTCATCAAAATGGTCTCTCCCCGCAATCGGGCCATGTTTGATTCCTTCTGCACCGCGTATTGCCGTTTTGTCCCGGACGATGAACTGCGTACCGCCATGTTCAATAAGAAAACCGGGCCGATCCGCTCCCGCCTGAAAGCCATGGGCCTCACTGGGAGCTTCATCCCGGAGTTTCGTTCTTAATCGTTTCTTCACTAAGAAAGCACCGGAGAACTGTTGATCGTTCTCCGGTGCTTTTGTATTGCCGTATTGAGGGATTATCGTTCTGTGTGCGATCCGCGCTTATTTCAGCATGGCCTCAATCATCGGCTTGGGCTGAACCCCCACTGAGGACTTGACGACCTCGCCGTTTTTAAAGACCATCAGCGTCGGGATGCTGGCGATTCCATACTTGGCGGCCAGTTCCGGCTCATCATCCACATCAATCTTACCGACCTTAATAACGCCTTCCTGCTCCTCTGCGATCTTCGCGATTGTCGGAGCCAGCATACGGCAGGGGCCGCACCAGGTAGCCCAGAAGTCCACCAGGACAGGCTTGTCGGATTTCAAAACTTCTTCCTCAAAATTCTTCTCGGTCAAAATCACTTCAGCCATTCTTCTATCTCCTTTCTAATCGGCAGCTTTTTCTGTCAAGCAAAGAATATCACAATCTATCATGCTCGCTCAAATAGCGATTATACAATTGATTGCGATTTGATATTACCATAGCCTACTTTTTTTTGCAAGGGTATCCGACAAGATGCGCGGCAGATCAATTCCTGTTTTTACCGGAATATTGTTTTGCGCTCTGCAAAAGATAAGCACGGGTCAAAACCCAATCTGATGAAAAGGAGATGTAAAACGATGTCTAACAATTCCAGTAATCATCTTGTGAACCCCGCCGCCCGTGAGGCCATGGATAAGTTCAAGATGGAGGCCGCTTCCGAGGTTGGCGTCAACCTGAAGGAAGGCTATAACGGCGATCTGACCAGCCGTCAGGCCGGTTCCGTCGGCGGCCAGATGGTCAAGAAGATGATCGAGGCCTACGAGAACGGCATGAAGTAAGCTTCCAAAGCGCATATGATTGCAGGAAAGCCTGTGCTTTCCTGCAATTTCTTTTTTCACCGATTCCATTACCGGTTCATAGGATGTGGCGAGGGAAACCTCAAATCATTCTCAGGAGGCTTAACCTTGAGCAGGAACAAATCCGATTCGAACTACCGTTACGGTGACTTGCCCGCATCGGCGCCCCTCGCAATGGCTTACGTTCCCATGCAGGAATCGGTATCCCCGAGTTATGAAAGCATGGAAGCGCTCTCCCGCGGGACGCTGTTTCCCGGGCTTGATCTGCCCTTTATGAATCTTGTCAACGACACTCTGGAATCGACGCCTCTGACCGAAATGCAGGCGATCGACTTTGTCGTTGACGAGCTTGAGCTCTATCTGGACACCCACGCCGACGACAGAGAGGCTTTTGACCTCTATCAGACCATGCTCGCCCTGCAGCAGGAGGCCCGGGAGCGCTTTACTAAGGCATGCGGCCCCATCCAGCAGACGGATCAGCTTGGTATGAAAGACTATGCCTGGCTCTCTTCCCCCTGGCCCTGGGATTATCAGCCGAGGATGGAGGTATAAGCCATGTTTGTCTATGAAAAGAAGCTGCAGTACCCGGTCAAAATCAAAACGCCCAACCCGGCTCTGGCCAAATTCATCGTCAGCCAATACGGTGGCCCGGATGGCGAGCTCGGCGCCTCGATGCGCTATCTGAGCCAGCGCTATTCCATGCCGTATCCGGAGCTGAAAGGTCTGTTGACTGATATCGGCACGGAAGAGCTCGGCCATTTGGAGATGGTCGCCGCAGTCCTGCATCAATTGACGCGCGAAATGACGCCGGAGGAGATCAAACGTGCCGGCTTCGACACCTATTTTGTGGATCACACTGCCGGTGTCTATCCCACAGCCGCCTCCGGCTTTCCCTGGACGGCCGCGTCCATGCAGGTCAAAGGCGATGTGATCGCCGATTTGAATGAGGACCTGGCCGCCGAGCAAAAAGCCCGCGTTACCTATGACAACATTCTGCGCCTGAGCGACGATCCGGACGTCAACAACGTGATGCGCTATCTGCGTGAGCGGGAGATCGTACACTATCAGCGCTTCGGCGAGGCGCTAAGGAGAACGCTTGACAAACTGAATGAGAGAAACTTCTATGCCATAAATCCGTCTTTTGATCGCTGAATGTCCGGGGATGAGAGATTCATGCTCTCATCCCCGGTTTCTTAAGAATACAAAAGCCCCTTGACAAAGTTGGTCGAATGCGTTAGACTTCATTTAGGTTGAACGCGTTAGACCAACTGTTGGAGGTGTATCATGTCCGTCCCCAAAATATTTGAAAGCGAATATCGCTTCTGCAAGATTCTGTGGGAAGTTGAGCCCATAAAGAGTACGGAACTTGTCAAGCTCTGCAAAGAACGACTGGATTGGAGTAAAGCCACGACCTATACCGTTATCAAACGATTATCGGAGCGCGGCGTGCTGATCAGCGAAAACGCTCTTGTCCGGTCTCTTGTCAGTCAAGAGGAAGTTCAGTCCGCTCAGATCGACGAGCTTGTGGAAAAAAGCTTTGACGGCTCGCTGCCCGCCTTTGTTGCGGCGTTTACGCGGCACAAAAAGCTCAGTGCGGATGAGGTCAGTGAGCTTCGCCGCATGATCGACGCATATACGGAGGAAGGATAATGGACGCTGTCTTCCTTGAGCTTTTGAATCGCAGCATTGCCGCCGGCTGGCTGATTCTCGCCGTCGTCTTGCTGCGTCTGCTGCTGAATCGGGCGCCGAAGAATCTGCGCTGCCTGCTCTGGGCATTTGTCCCGGTTCGGATGCTTCTCCCGGCTCGCATCAAGAGCCCGCTCAGCCTTATCCCTTCCGCCCGGACGCTGCCGCCCCAGGAGCTTATTAACGACCTGCCCAGCATCCACAGCGGCATCCCGGTCCTTGATCAGTCGGTAAACGGCTCTTTCTCGCAGGCCATGGCGCCATCGGTTGAGAACTCTGTCAATCCACTGCAGATCTGGACTCATATTTGGGCATGGATCTGGCTTCTCGGTTTCTGTGCCTTGCTGCTGTATGCGTTGTTCAGTGATTGGCGTCTGCGGAGACTGGTGGCGGACTCGCTTCCGCTCCGAGATAACATCCGCCTCAGTGAGCGGTTGTCCTCGCCTTTTGTTCTGGGGATCGCAAGGCCAAAAATCTATCTCCCCTATGGTCTGGATGAAGACACAATGGCGCTGGTTTTGGCGCACGAGCAGGGGCATATTCTCCGTCATGATCACTGGTTCAAGCCCCTTGGCTTTCTCTTTCTGTCCTTCTGCTGGTTCCATCCGCTGTTCTGGTTGGCCTTTTTGCTCTACAGCCGGGATATTGAGCTGGCCTGTGACGAGTTTGTCCTCCGTCAGTTGGGCCCAGGTGCGAAAAAGCTCTATTCCAACGCACTGCTGACTTGCAGCGCTTCCCGCAGCGCGGTGACTCCCTGCCCTCTTGCCTTTGGAGAATCGGACGTGAAAACACGCATTAGGAGTATTCTCCGCTATCAAAAACCGACGCGATGGATGCTGCTGGTTTCCGGGCTGGCCTGCCTGGTTTTGGCCCTTTGTTTTCTGACGGATCCGCCCGATACCGCTGCGGCAAACTTGCCTCCGGAATACAGCGACGACATCGTGGCAGGCGTTCCGGATGATCGCTCCGATCTTAGCCCTTTTGAAGCAGAGCTGCTTCACAGTGAGGCGGAGCCTGCCTACAGTGAATTCAGTCTGTTTGGCTATGGGATCAGCTATGACGCGCCTCTGCTTGTCCTTCCGGAGGCGGAAGCTACTCTGACAAACAGCGAGATTCACTTTACCTGGGACAACAACATGGGTCTGCTGCGTCACAAAGAACTGTGGTTTGATGAGGAAAAACAGGAGGTCCTGGTGGCTCACTGGATCACAGACCTAAATACTATGGATCCGGAATACGCACAGGGGCTGTGGCAGTACCCGAGCTATGATTGGGCTCAGCAAGTCCAGGAATACAGCTTCTCGCTATACGACACGCTGGTGTATCTCCGCTACTACACAGCCGGGCCTCCCAGTCTTGATCTGCCTTCTGTCGCCTCCGGCGCCTCATTTCGCTCACCGCAGAGGCTTGCCGCCGAGCAATACGGCCAGAGTTATCCGACCATGCTGCTGGCGCTCATGCGCTATGAGATTCACGGCACATACAGCCCAATCAGCCGAGAAGAGCTGTCTGCACAAGAGAAGAATCTGTCTCTGATCAGTCTCCCGCCGGAAAGCACAGATCTGACTCGGGAATGGGAGCCTCTCTATATAATGGGCCGGGAGACAGGCCTCCCGCGCGTGACCCGGATCTGGTATAACGCGGAAAGTGGTTCAGCACTGTTCGCCAGTCAGCGCCGGAACCCCGAAAGCACAGACACACCCATGTCCATGAGCTATAACCGCAGCATAACTTCAGCTTTTCTGGACTGCGCCTGTTTTATGGCTGAATCCCGCGGAACAATCGACGGATATGATGTCGTCATGCGCTTTTATTCCTTCGATCCAAACTATGATCCGGAAAACTGCCGCCCCTTCATGGAGCATCCGGAACTGATTCCGATTTCTCTGCCATAGTTTCGTTCCCATTTTTTCCGAATGATTTCACCCGTCATTCTTGTATGACGGGTGAAAATTTTGTTTTACAAATTCAACATCTTGTAGTATAGTGTCTCCGTTAAATACATAGAAAGAGGTGCTGCTTATATGAGTCGCATGGTAGGAACGGTATCCAGAGGCGTCCGCGCCCCGATCATTCGCGAAGGCGATGATCTGAAGAAAATCGTTGTCGACTGTGTCCTGCAGGCCGCCGAGAGCGAAGGCTTCGCGATTCGCGACCGGGATATCGTCTGCATGACAGAGGCTATTGTCGCACGGGCGCAGGGCAACTATGCCACCGTTGACGACATTGCCGCCGATGTTCGCGCCAAGCTCGGCGGAGAAACCGTGGGCGTTATCTTCCCCATCCTCAGTCGCAACCGGTTTTCGATCTGTCTGCGCGGCATCGCCAAAGGCGCCAAGAAGGTCGTGCTCATGCTCTCCTATCCCTCTGACGAGGTCGGCAACCACCTGGTCGATTGGGATTCTCTGGACGCCAATGGCATTAATCCTTACCGCGATGTGTTGGATCTGGCCAAGTATCGGGAGCTGTTCGGCTATAAGAAGCACCGTTTTACCGGCGTGGATTATGTGGAGTTCTATTCCAATCTGATCCGTGAGGCCGGCGCCGAGGTCGAAGTCATCTTTGCCAACGATGCCCGTGAGATCCTCAACTACACCAAGAACGTCATCAACTGCGACATTCACACCCGCGCCCGCACCAAGCGCATTCTGCTCGCCGCCGGCGCAGAGCGCGTGTATGGTATGGATGAGATTCTGGACGCACCGGTCAACGGCAGCGGCTACAACGAAAAGTTCGGCCTGCTCGGCACCAACAAGGCCACCGAGGATAAGGTCAAGCTCTTCCCGCGGGATTGCCAGCCCCTTGTCGAGGGCATACAGGCTGAACTGCTGGAAAAGACCGGCAAGCATGTGGAAGTCATGGTCTATGGTGACGGTGCCTTCAAAGATCCCGTCGGCAAGATCTGGGAGCTGGCCGATCCTGTTGTCTCCCCCGCCTACACCTCCGGCCTCGAGGGCACGCCCAATGAGCTCAAGCTCAAGTACCTGGCCGATAACGACTTTGCCGATCTCTCCGGCGAAGCGCTGAAGGACGCCATCAAGGGCGAGATCCAGAAGAAGGACGGAAGCCTGGTGGGCCAGATGGTCTCCGAGGGCACCACGCCCCGCCGTCTGACCGACCTGATCGGTTCTCTCTGTGACCTGACCTCCGGCAGCGGCGATAAGGGTACGCCCATTGTCTATATCCAGGGTTACTTTGACAACTACACCACCGATTAAACGTAAACGGATCCGAGGCACTTGTCCCGGATCCGTTTTGTTGAAAACAGCCCGGCCGCAGACGGTCGGGCTGTTGTTCTCTGATTACATGATGGGAATCTTGATCTTCAGGTCGGTCAGCGGCCAGGAAGAGCAGGCGTGGAACCAGCCAAGCTCTTTATCCATGCGGCGGCGGCCGTCTCCGATCGGGGAGACAAAGATCTCACCGCTCAGCAGCTGGCTGCGGCAGAAGCCGCACTCGCCGTTGCGGCAGTGGGTGTCGATGGCGATGCCGGAGCGCTCCAGCGCGACGGCCACCGGCTCGGCGGCATTGGCCTGGATCACATCCTCGTGGATACCGCGGACAACCGTGATGTGGAAGGTCTTCTTCTCTGTCCCCTTGGGATAGCCAGGCAGCGTGGAGACATCGGCGGGGTTGTTGACCACATCATGGCGGAAGCGGCGGGCCGTGATGCCCATCTCGTCCAGCGCCTTCTTCACAAAACGGAACATGGGCAGCGGGCCGCAGAACATATAGGTCACGTCGCCCTCAGAGTACTTTTCAATGAGTTCCTTGGTGATAAAGCCCTTTTCGCCGTCCCAATCCGGCTCATCGGAGAGGACATGCACGACCTTCACGTCCGGGCAGGCCGCCTCGATCTTGTCCAGCTCGTCCTTGAGCACGATGTCGTTGGCCTTGACAGAGCCGTAGAGGATGGTCAGCTTGCAGCCCTTCATCTTGCCATTGGCGATCTCCTTGGCCATGCTGTGGAACGGCGTAATGCCGGAGCCGCCGGCCAGGGCCACAATATTTTTGCTGTCACGCATCGGCTCCCAGTAGAAGGTGCCAAAGGGCAGATTGGCGTCCAGCACGTCGCCCACCTTCACATGCTCAAAGAAGTAATCGGGCACCAGATAGGGCACGTTGCGGCGGATGGTGACTTCAAAGAAGCCGTGCTCCCCTCTCGCCTCATAGGGCGCGGAGGCCAGGGTATAGGGACGGGAGAGAACACTCTCGCCGATCTGCAGACGGAAGTTCACATACTGACCGCACTGGAACACGGGAATATGGCCGTCGCAGGATTCAAAGCGGAAGGTACGGGAGCTGGGAGACGCCTCGCGGATATCCACAACCTTAACCTTCATCCCGGCGGGATGGAGCTTATCGGCCAGCTCCCGGATGGGATCGCGGCGATCGGGCACAGGAGAGGCGTTGACATAGCTCTCTTCTCTCAGCTTGGTGACGCGGGAGGCGCCGCCCACATCCTTCAAAAAGCCTTTCACGGTGATGCTCATTTCTGCGCCTCCTTTTTCTTCTCCATGTCCTCACGGACAGCCTTGGCAGCCGCGCGGCCGTTGGTGATCTGCGGGCCCATGCCGTCGCCGGACATGCCGTGGGCGCCGGCAAACTCCAGACCTTCGATGAAGTGATCCTTCTCCTTCATCTGCAGACGGGCCACCGCGTGGTCGGCCATGGCGTGGGAGTAACCGTAGATGTTGCCCTTCCAGGCGCCCACATAGTGAGAGACCGTCATGGGCGTGGTGACCTCAAACTCGGTGATACGGGGACGGAAGTCCACGCCGCCGATCTTGATGTACTCCTCGATCATCTCGTTGGCCAGACGGCGCTTGAGATCGTAGTACTCCTCTTCCTTCACATTCTCAAAAGGCTTGGAGGGTACCAGAGCCGTGATGGAGAGCTGGGTATAGCCCTCCGGCAGCGTCGGATTGGCGTAGTTGAGGCAGATGGTGGTGATATAGTTATAGGGCTCGGTGATGTTGGAATAGTTCTCCCAGATCTCGTTGGTGTCCATGGTGGTACCGGAGAAGGTGGAGTAGTTGAAGACACCGTTCTCTTCGGGCGTACCCTCAATGACCATGATGACGGACACAGGCACCACGGAGAGCTTGCGGCCGTTGATCATCTTGATGGCGCCGACGGGAACCTCGCTCAGCGGCTCGATCATCTGGGTGTAGACCTTGTTGGGATAGGGGCCGGAAATGACGTAATCGCAGTGGATCTCATCGCCGCGGCGGGTGCGCACGCCGGTCACCTTGCCGTTCTCCACCAGGATCTTTTCCACTTCCTGGTTGAACTCGTACTGGCCGCCGTTCTCCTGGAACTTCATCTGCATCTTGAGGCTCATCTCATGGCTGAAGCCGCGGCAGACATAGGAGCCGGTGAAATAGTCGGCCATCAGGAAAGCGTAAATGGTGAAGGGCAGATCGTCCATGCGGTTGCCCACATAGATCCAATAGGGAGTCAGCATTTCCACGGCCTTCTTGGGCAGCTTGAAGGTGTTGATGACCTCGGTAGCGGAATAGCCCACGGTCTTGACAAAGTCGGGATGCTTGAGGAGCATCTGCAGCTTGCTCATCGGGTGGACGGAGAGATAGTTCATGCTGTCGTAGACGCGGCGGCAGAGCAGCATCAGCTCGTGCACCTTTTCAAAGGTGCCGGGGCAGGCCGCGTCGATCTCCCGCGCCATGGTCTCATAGCCGTCGTGGAGGGTGATGTCGATGCCGGAGTTGGGCAGCACCGCGCGATAGCACTCGGGGACAGGCAGCCAGTCGATATCCACGCCCATGTCGTCAAAAAACTGGCCGACCTTCAGGCGATTGCCGGGTTTGCCGATGGACATCATCTCATGCAGCGTCGCCTCGATCTCAAAGCCGTTGCGCACGAAATCCGTGGCCAGGCCGCCGGGCATGTTGTGCTTTTCCAGGATCAGCACATCCTTGATGCCCCAGGCCTGCAGCTGCAGGCCCGCGGACATACCGGCCAGCGCGCCGCCGATGATGACCACGTCATAATGGTCTTTGTAAAATTTCATATGCATTCCCTTTCAGAAAGATCGAGGGCAGAGTCAGGCTTTGCCCTCGATCGTATCGTTTTCTTAGAAGAATCTGTCAACCAGCTCGCGGGAGTACTCGGCCGTCTCGTCCATGTCGCCGAAGGACATGACCTCGCCGGCATAGTAGGTGTCGTACTTGCCCTGCATAGCCTCAACCTTGTCGTACCAGCCGGCGGCATAGTCCTCGGTGAAGACATGGGGGAAGTAGTACACGGACCACTCGTTGATGACTTCCTCGGCCGGGTTGCCCATGATCTTCAGGTCGTCCTGCACCATCTGGCGGCAGGTGTCATAGGGGATCTCGGCGGAGTTCTTGTGCTTGCGCAGCGCATAGGTGGTGATGACCTGGTCGATCTCATCTCTCCAGCGGCGATAGTAGACCATCAGGCGGCCGAGCTTCTCGGGCACCATGTTGTCAAACACATAGTAGGAGATCTCGGGATGATTCTCGGGCTTGGTCAGGAAGGCCTGCACATCATAGCGCTCGTAGTCGATCTTGGAGAAGAGGGCGACCTCGTCCTCGCGGGCGTCGAAATACTCGACCATGCCCTTCTGGCCATCGGCGCGCTTGTTGGGGATGTACAGAGGCGCGGTGACGATGATCTTGTCGTACTCCTCAACCTCACCGTTCACGGTGACGAAGACCTTGCCGTCCTTGCGCTCCACCTTCTCGATGGTGCTGTTCAGGCGGGCGGGATTCTTCAGGTGGGCATTCAACTGCTCCCAAATGTACTGGGTGCCGTCTTTCCAGGTCCAGAGGTTGACCTTGACGAAGTTCATGCAGGTCTGATAGTCCAGATACTTCAGGACGTAGGCCGCGGGGATCTCGTCAAAGTAGCCGTAACCGAAAGAGGTGAAGGGTCCGATCCAGATCTTCTGAACCAGGGGAACGCCGTTCATCTCGCAGAATTCCTTAAAGGGCAGGGCCAGATCCTTCAGGTTGGGGTTCACGCCCTCGACCTTCTCACGGCCCGGGGTAACGGCATAGCCGTCGTAACGACCCTCGGCAACGCCGCGGTGGCCGTTCACATCGTATCCCTTGTACTTGGTCTCCAGCAGCTCGCCGAACTTTTTCAGCTGGCCCTTCATCTTCAGCAGCCAGGGATTCCTGATGATGTTGCCGACGGTACGGGCAAAGGGCTCGATGACCTTGCCGTCTTTGTCCTTATAGTTGCGGTTCAGTTTCGGGCCGTCGTGGGTAATGCCGCAGAACTCTTCCACATCGTGTACAGCATAGTAAGAGGGCACGCCCATGATGGCGCCCATCTCATAACGTCTGCCCTTGTAGTAAGGGCTCCAGCACTTGCCGCCGACGCGGTCCTGACGCTCGAGAATGGTATAGTTCTCGTAGCCCTTCTGCTCCAGGTACATACCAGCGGACAGGCCGGCAGGGCCGCCGCCGATGATGCAGATTCTGGTGTTTTTATCCATGGTGATACCTCCAAATAATGTAATTGGAAATGATCCAGAAAACGCTACGTTAATTATACAACAATGAATTTGGAAATGCACTATACTATTTCGGAAATCTGTCAATTTTTTTACAAAAGTGAGCGGTCGATTTTTCGACCGCTCACGCTTAGCCATTCAGTTTTACCATATAAAGGTTATCCTCCGTGATCTCCAGCAGACCAAAACCTGACATTTCACGCAAACAAAATCAGTATACCACTTTCCAAACGCCGGGAAGTATGCTATATTGAAAACAATAGAATCAAGCGGGGGTATGATCATGCGTTTTTCAAGTTTTGACCATATGCTCTCCCATTGGGCCGCCGTCACACCTGAGTCTCCTGCCCTGTGCTTTGAGGATTCGGGTGAGAAGATCTGGAGCTTTGCACAGCTCAAGCAGCAGCTTGACACCCGCGCGGAGGAGCTGCGCCAAAAAGGCAAAAGCTGCATCGGCATTCTGGCCGACGGCAGCCGGGACTGCGTGCTGACGATTTTTGCCGCTGTGAAGGCCGGCTATCAGGTGGTCATGCTTGATCCCACCGTGCCGGACTCCCTTTTGCAGCAGCTCATCGTCTACACCGACATGGACTGTCTCTGGGGTGATGAGGAGCTGGAGGCTGAGTTTACACCGCTCATGACCAAAGGTGTAAAGGATGGTAAAGGGAAGCTTCTCTTCTTCACCTCCGGCACCACCGACCGGGCCAAGGCCGTCGTGCTGACGGAGCAGAGCCTATGTGCTAGCGCCTACAATGGGGGTGCCAAGCTGTCCCTTTCGCCGGAGGATCGGCTCTTATGTATGCTGCCGCTGGGCCATGTGTTTGGCTTTGTGTGCGGTCTGCTCTGGGGGCTCAGCTGCGGCGCCTGTGTGGCGCTGGGCCGCGGCGCCCGTCATTATGTGGACGACTGCGCTTTCTTTAAGCCCACGGCTGTCTCTCTGGTTCCGCTGCTGCTCGGCTTTCTGCTCAAGAACCGGCTGCTGAATCCCGAGCTCAAGCTGGTTCTGGTCGGTGCGGGTGATTGTCCTGCTCCCCTGCTTGCCGCCGCTTCAGCGGCCGGGCTGCGGGTGAGCTTCGGCTACGGCCTCACCGAGACCAGCTCCGGCGTGGCCATCAGCGTCAGCGGCGATCCCTATGCCATGGAGGTCTGCCCGGACGATACCATCACCCTGGCCGAGGATGGGGAGATCCTCATCGATGCCCCCACCTGCATGATGCAGGGCTACTACAAGCGGCCGGAGGATACCGCTGCAGTTTTGATCGACGGCGTTTTTCACACCGGGGATCTGGGCCGTTTCGACGAGGAGCATCGCCTGCACATCACAGGCCGCAAAAAGGACATGCTGGTTCTGCCCGACGGCACCAAGCTCTATCTGCCCGAATATGAGGCCGCCATTTCCCAGGCTTTTGGCCATACGGAATTGGCCATTGTCTTACAAGATGGCCGTCCCCTGCTTGTATACAGCGGCGACGGCGAAGAGGGCGAGCTCATGACCAAGCTCCGGCCCGTGATGGCGGAGCGTCCCCGCGGACAACAGCTCAGCGGCATACAATTCATTCAGGAACCACTGCCCCGTACGGCGACGGGAAAAATCAAACGCTGGGAACTCCAGCAGAAAATGGAGAGGTAACACAGCCATGACCAGACAGGAAATCATCGACCAGACCAGGGAAATCATCTTTGACTGCTTCCCCGATATGCAGGGGATGGAGCTCAATGAGGACACCGTCATCAACACCGACACCGCTATCGACTCCATGGGATTTGTGCTTGTCATCTGCAAACTGGAAGCTCTCTTCAACGTGAAGATCCCCGAACGCCAGTGGCAGAAGCTGCTGACCCTGGGTGATGTGGTCGACGCCATTGAGAAGCGTCTGCCGAAGACATGAGCTTTTACGAACGACAGTTTCTCCTGCGCAGCAAGGATGTGGACATGTACCGGCGTCTGCGCCTCTCCCGTCTGTTTGAGCTGCTGCAGGAGGCCGCCATCACCCATACCGAGGAATTGGGCATGGGCCGGGAAAAGACACTGGATAAAGGACTTCTCTGGGTCGTGACGATGCAGCAGGCGGAGATCCTGCGCATGCCGGAGTACGATGAGACCATAACGCTCCGTTCCTGGCCGGGCGAGACCATGCATGTGTTCTTTCCCCGCTACTATCAGCTCAATGACGCGGCCGGCCATCCGCTGGTAAAGGCCAACGCGCTCTGGATGCTGGTGGATGAGAAGACCCGCCGTATGATCTTTCCCGATCGCTACGGCGTCGTGATAAACGGCCTCGTCACCGGGGAGGAGCTGCCGCTTCCCTCCGCGCCGCCCAGACTCCCCTGTACGGAAGAGAAAGCCTTTACCGTTCCTTTCAGCTATGTGGACCTGAACGGGCATATGAACAACACCCGCTACTTTGACCTGATGGAGGACTGTATTCCGGCCGCGGCCGAGGGAAAACGGCTGAAGAGCATCGGCACCGAGTACACCAGCGAGGTCTGCCTCGGGGATGTGCTCAGCCTGCGCTGGGGTGCGCAGGACGAAGAGTGCTATCTGGAGGGTGCCTTGGAAAAGCCTTGCTTCCGTATGAGGATGAAATATGAAGAATGATTGAGCGCCTGCTCCCCGCGTTTTTTGCGGAGCAGGCGCCCTCTTTTTCTCTTTTTTTCTGAATTCCCGTTTCCGGGGCTTGCTTTCCTGTCGAATCTTAACTATAATAAAAGAGTTTAAAGCCTTTAAACTGAGGTATTCCCTATATGAAAACAGCTAAGCTTGTTGTGTTTATTCTGCTTCTTCTGGCGCTTGTCGGCATGATCGGGCTGCGCATTCTGGTTCCGCCCACGGACTGGTCAGCCTATGATCTGCAACCCACGCCCATTTCCCAGGTCGTTGCGATGGAGCCGATTCCCGTCGCTGTGACGCCGACCATGGCGCCCACGCCGGAGCCGACACCGGAACCCACGCCCACCCCGACGCCGGAGCCCACACCGCAGCTCTTCACCATTTCCGTCATTGGTGACCAGACTCTGGCCTCCGCTCCCCAGTTCCGGGAGAGTCCGGTCGGCTATGCCGCGCGGATGAACGGCGATTACCGCTATCCCTTCTCCAACACGGCAGAGTATTTTAAGAACGATGATTTCACAATATCGAATCTGGAATGTACCCTGACCGACAAAAACCTCTATTCCGCGCAGCAGTTCAGCTTCCGTTCCCCCAGCGCCTATGCGCAGATTCTCACCGAGGGCGGCGTCGATTTTGTCACCACCGCCAACAACCACATGCTCGACTTCGGGCAGGAAGGCCTGAACGATTCCTGGGCCGCGCTGGAAGCCTACGGCATCCCCTACGGCAAAGAGGACGATTCCAATCTCTATACCACGCCCAGCGGACTCACCATCGGGATCTATACCGCTTATAACGACTACCACCCCAGCAAGGACAAGGCCGCCGCGGCCATCCGGAGTCTGCGGGAACAGGGCGCAGAGTATGTGATCTGCGCGTTTCACTGGGGACAGGAGCTCTATTATGAGCCCAACGCCAACCAGATCGATCTCGGCCACGCCTGCATTGACGCCGGGGCAAACCTGGTCTATGGCACGCATACCCACTGCCTGCAGCCCATCGAGGTCTATAACGACGGCATCATCCTCTACAGTATGGGCAACTGGTCCTTCGGCGGCAATACCGCCCCATCGGACAAAGACACAGCCATCGTCCAGGTCAAGGTAAAGCGGGATCTGGACGGCAGCATTTCCCATGACGGTTTGAATGTCGTCCCCTGCTGCGTCAGCAGCCGCCCGGTGAACGAAGGCTATTCCGGCGACAATTACAACGACTATGTCCCTACCCCCTATACCGAAGGCTCTGAGGCCTACAATCGTGTCCTCAGCAAGCTGGACGGCACCTACAAAGCCACCAGCCAAGGCGCGGATTATTCCAACTGGTACGCCTCCTGGGGCTGATAACGATTCGATACGAAAAGGAACATCCCAATCGCGGGGATGTTCCTTTTTTATGGTATTCAATTCCATTCCGGTGAATCCGTCCGGAGGAGCCAATCGGCTTTCTGTTCGATCGCGAAGGCCTTGAAATAGTGCTCCTCCATGGGGATCCAGAGTTTCTCAAAGGAAGCGGCATGCGCGCCCTCTCGTTCACGCAGGCGCTGTAGCTGTACCGTTTTTTCCGCCGTGACAAAGATTCTGCGGTCGTAGGCATCTGCCAGCAAAGGATGCTGGGAATAGCTTCCCTCCACGACAGAAAGCGCCTTAAACGGGATTTCTCTGCTAGGTATAAAGCAATCCCTCGGGCAATCATAGGCCCGATAATACACGGTTTCTTCCGCCTGCAGCGGCGTCAGCACTTCCTCCCGCAGGCGCGTCAGGTTCATGTTCCCGGCCGGATGTGTCCGCCAATCGTCCGCTCGGCGGGAAAAAGGCAGATAGAAATCGTCCGTGTGAAAAACGTTCCCGTCCAATTCCCGCGCCAGCAGGGCCGCCAGGCTGCTTTTCCCGCAGCCGCAGCGTCCGTCGATCGCCAGCAGCAGATGTCCGCGCTCGGTAAGAGCTCGCTCTACCGCATCCAATAAGTCCGACGCATTCGTAAAAAGAACAGCCTCCGCCGCATTCTCAGTCTGCATCATTCGCACAGGATCATCCCCTCCGGCACAGCAGGATCGTGGCTGCAGAGCACTGCCCGGCAGTTGGGCTTCTCCGCCATGGTCCGAATCCAATCCAGGGATTTCAACTGCAGTTCCCGGTTAAACCCAAAGCCCGGCGTGATTCTCTCCTGCCAGTTGCGGGGTGAGAACGCCGCATCCGCCGCCAGCAGGACAAATCCCGCGCCGTCCTGCACCAGAACCGCCGCCTGCCCATCCGTATGCCCCGGGAGATTGACAAGCTGGATGCTCTCGTCACCGAACAGATCGATGGCCCAGCGCATGGGGCCCAGGGGTGAACCCCGATAATACCGCCGCTCGATCGGCTGATCCAGCCAAAGGCTTTTCGGCTGCCTGGCTTTGTAGACGGTGCGGCAGGACCAGAAGTATTCATCCTCCGGCAGGAGGATATGGGCAGCGCGATTGACCCGTTTCAAACCCGCCACATGATCGGCATCCAAATGGGTCAGCAGCACATAGGCGAAATCTTCCGGCTGGATCCCGCGCGCGGCAAGCTGTTCATCGATCGCCTGTCCTGCCGGCAGATACGGGTGAAAAAGCGCGGCCAGATGGGGAGGCAGCACCCTGGCAACCGCTTTGGCGTCGTACACGCCCTCCGGGCTGATTTCACGGCACCAGCCGGTATCCACCAGAATGAGTCCCTTAGGATGCTCGATCAGGTAGCAGCAGACCGGCAGCAGCACCCGTGCTTTCTCCGGGGCAGAAAGCTGCCGCGCAGTGTTTTTCAAATCGATGCGGTTGCCAAACGGTACCGTCTCGGAGACCTGGATATAGCCGCAATGGAGGACGTGAATGTTCACAGCATCGCCTCTCTGTCATGAAGGATAAGATGATTTCTCAGGCCTCAGCCATAATACGCCGGATGACCTTCTCGCAGCGTTTTTCATCGTAGACAACCGGCACCGGGTAAACGGGGTTTGCCTCCGCCAGCGCCCATTCAATCATCTGCGGGATGTCCTGTTCCCGGATAAATGCAAAGCCGGTGGGAATCTCCATGCGTCTGTTCATAGCGCGGATCTCATCAATAAAGGCCTTCGCCTTTTCCGCGCTGCTTCCGGAGACGCTCACACCGGTGAGTTCCGCCAGGTGCCCCAGCTTTTTCTCCACGGCCGCGCCGTAATCTTCCAAAACAATGGGCAGGATCACAGCGTTCGCCAGACCGTGGGGCGTATTATACAGGCCGCCCAGCGTATGTGCGATGGCATGGACATTGCCGACGCCCGCCCGGGTAAAGGCGAAACCCGCTTTATAGGCGGCAATCAGCATCTGGGTTCGGGCCTCCATATCGTTTCCGTCCCGGTAGGCGCGCTCCAGGTATTGAAAGACCGCGCAAACCGCCTCTTCTGCAAGCCGGATGCTCTCCTTTGTGTTATAGGTCCAGCAGACATAGGCTTCCACCGCATGCGTCAGCGCGTCCATGCCGGTGGCAGCGGTGATTTTCGGTGGCAGTTCCCGCGTCATCTCCGGATCGAGGATCGCATACTTCGGCACCAGGTGCAGATCCATCAGGGCATATTTGTGGTGGGTCTCCGTATCGGTGATGACCGCGGCAATGGTGGTCTCCGAGCCGGTACCGGCCGTCGTCGGGACGGCGATATAGGGCGGAATCGCCTTTCCGACCCGAAGGAGACCCGCCATTTTATTCAGCGCGGTATTCGGTCGAACAACGCGGGCCGCCGCGGCCTTGGCGGCGTCCATGGGAGAACCTCCGCCGATGGCGATAAAGCCCTCGCAGGCGTTTTCCCGATAGAGCTTCTGGATCCGGTTGACCGTATCGACAGAGGGATTGGCCTCGACCTCGGCAAAGACGGTGTAAGCGATCCCCGCGCTGTCCAACTCCGTCAGGATCTTCGGAGCCAGGCGCTTGCCCACGGTCGGCCCTGTGACAACCATAACCTTGTTCACCATTTCCTTTTTCAGAAGTTCTGGGATTTTCTGTATGCTTCCCACGCCGGAAAACGGGATCGGCTTGCGCCAGTTGAGGCATCGCGCCCCTATATTGAATACGGCCTGAAAACTGCGATACCAGGCTGTCTTTACAGCACCCATGTTTTTCTCTCCGTCCCTCAATTCAAAAAATGAAGCAGCTCGCTGCCGCCGCTCTCATCCTTAATGGGTATGGCGGTGGTCGGTGGAACCCTCCGCATACAGCATTTCCATCCCATGTCCGATGGCGCCGATGACCGCTTCCAGGTTTTCTTTTGCGGCCTTTTCGCTCCCGGGCAGATTGACGATGAGGGTTTTGCCCCGGATCCCCGCCGCCGAGCGGGACAGGCATCCACGGGGCGTAATCTGCAAGCTGGCATAGCGCATGGCCTCGGGGATGCCCCGGGTCTCCCGCTCGATCACGGCCAGAGTCGCCTCCGGTGTGATATCCCGCTGGGAAAAACCGGTGCCGCCGGTCGTCATCACCAGACCGATTTTCATCTCATCCGCACATTTGATCAGCTCCGCCTGAATCTGATCCTTTTCATCGGGCACCAGGCCCGTATAGCACACATCAAAGCCTGCCTCTTCCAACATCCGCTTTACCGCCGGGCCGCTGGTGTCTTCCCTTTCGCCCCGGGAGCATTTATCGCTTACGGTAATGACCGCCGCCGTGTATTTCATCTCTCTCCTCCTCGAACTGTTACATACGATTCCAGCGCCACAATGGCTCTCACCTGTTCGTATTGTTTATTATACTCTCTTCACAGGAGTGAAACAAGAGGGCAGCAACGGCCCCAGGGAATTTGAACGGACCATCAAACCTCAAGGATCTTTCGTTTCCCGGCATACAGAGTTCGATCCTCCCTGCTCACGGCGCGCGTCTCAATGACCGCATCAAGCGGCGGCAGTTCCCCTCTTCCGCAAGTCAGGACAGTAAGGCGCAATTGATCGCCCCGCTTTTCCGCACGGTAATCGACCACGAACGGAAGGGAAAACAAAGCTTCATCCAGGATTTCCAACTCCGAAGCCTCTTTCCTCCGCACCCGATCCAAGCGCAGCACTTCACTGCCGCAGGGGCAGCGGTCGGGTAAGATGCGGGTATAATCCCCTGTACGATAGCGCAGCAGCGGCATGGCCTCCATCCCGATCGTTGTGATCACCAATTCCCCGAACTCACCCCTCGGCAGCGGTTTCCCCTGTTCGTCGATAATTTCGGCAATCACATGGTCCTCCCGCAAATGCATCCCTTCATGGGCCTGACAGGAGATCGCGCCGCCGAGGGCCATCTCCCGCGAGCCGTAATGGGGAAAGAGGCAACTGCCCAGGATCTCTTCGCAAGATCGCAGAACCGCCTGCGGACAGGCGTCCCCGCTTATAAGCGCCCGTTCGAGGCTTCCGCGGCCACAGGCCCGTAGGATGCTCAACAACTGGACCGGCATGCCGACAAAGGTGTCCGGCTTTTCCTCATCCAAAACACGCTTGTACTCGCCATAGCTGAGCCCCGAACCGAGTTTCAGCGGCCGTGCCCCCAGGCGCATCACCGCCTCAGCGATCAGAGCTCCCAGGCCATAGGGCCCCGAGAAGGGAAAGCAGATCATGGTCACGCTTCCGGGGCCAATCAACTCCCCCAGTCCGGTCACGAAGAGTCCCACTGTGTTTTCGCAGTCCCCCTCGGTGTAAAACACGCGTTTGGCCGCTCCGGTCGTCCCTGAGGTCGCGTCGGACAGCACGCGCTGGATCCTCGCCTGCGAGCAGAGCAGCAGCCCCGCGGCGTTTTGGGCCAGGTCCTCCTCGGTTGTATAGGGCAGCGAAGAGAGCTCCGCCAGACTCCCCAAGGCTTCCGGCAGATCCTGATAGAACGCACCGCGTTCTTTCTCCCGTTTTAAGACAGTGTTCAGCTTTTTCAGCTGCAATGCAGTAAGGCTCTCCCGTGTGACTGACGGCAGAGCCTCTTTGTTTTTGATATACTTGTCAATCCGGCTTCGCTCCACGGATCAGATCAGTCCCCTCTCACCCAGGATCTCCATGCACTTTTCGTAGGTGGCCGCAATGATCTGCGGGCAGTATTCCACGCGCTTGGCCGGATTTCCCTTTGTGATATCCCGGCAATCGATGCCGCCGTAATCGGCGGTGATCTCATCCTCAAACCATCGGGTAAACTCCCCCAGAGCCGGTTTATGCTCCGGGCTGTCCATGCCGGTATCCTCGCCCTTGCCGGTGAAATAGGAGATCACACAGGCCCCACCGGTCATGCAGCCACAGCAGTTCTGGGAAAAGCCCACACCGCCGTTGAGGCCCCCCATGGCCTTCACCAGGCCGGGGTTCTCCTCTCCGACGGTATCCAGCATCAAAATGGCCAGAATCTGGCCGCAGAAATAGCCGTAACGGCTCAGCTCCATCACTCTGTCGAAAAGATCCATGTTTATCTCCTTTCTCCGATCAGCAGCCAATATCTGCATGTTCCCCGCGGAAGATCACAGAGGTCTTCCTCACGCCATAGGGCTTCCAGAAAGTATTCTCGCCAGACGGCTGTCATATCCTCCGCGTGAAGAAGCACAAAGCCCGCCTCTCGCAGCATCGGCTCCGCTTGGGCAAAAAACACATCCGACAGCAGAAGCTTTCCTCCTGGCTTCAAAAGGCGATAAGCCTCTCGCAGCGCCTGCTCTGCGTCCCCGGAGGCAAAGAAGGCGCACTGGCTGATCACCGCGTCAAAGTGCTTATCCGTAAACGGTGTATGCAGAAAATTCCCCTGCATCACATCTCCGCTCCGCGGCGCAAGATCCATGCCCTCCGCATCATAGCCAAGAGCGCGCAGAAGACGAAGCGTCTCTCCGTCGCCCGCGCCCATATCCAGGATGGAAGCCCCTGGATGAAGACCGGCCAGGGCCAACATATGTCTGGTATGCTCCGTTCCTCCCGGGTGGCCCTTCATTTGTCCTCCAGCGCCCGCTCGACAGACGCCACCTTGCCCAGCGCCAGCTCCTCCGGCACATAGACGAAGCCGCACACAGGGCAGACGGGAAGCTCCACCGGGAAGCCGTTATCCAGATACAGGAACTTGGCCTTTCCCTTTACCAGCGGAACACCGCATTTCATGCACTGGAGTTTTCCCTCCGGATCAATGGTGTAATAGTTTCTCTCGGCAGCCATACTCAGCCCTCCCGCTTGACGACCTGCATTCTGTGGCTGTAAGCCCGATGCACGGTATAGCTATTCTCACCCTCTTGTGTGAATTTCACCCAGAAAGTGGCATTCCCGACGCGCTTGCGGGCAATCAGCAGCCCGGACTCGGAGTCCAGGATCGCCTCTCCCGTTTCACGATACGCTTTCAGAACATCGATCACATCGTCCGTCAGGATCATGCGCGCATCCATCATTTTCCGCGCCTCATCGGTGTAGTTCAGTTGAAAATCCAGCTTCATCTCCGCTGTCTCCTCCTGCCACAGATCCCGCAGCAGTTCTTTTTTCAGGCTCAGCCGATTCCAGCGCTTTTCGCTGATGTCCGGCGGAGCGCCCGCGTCGGTACCGTATACAAGCTCCAGAATATGCCGCGACTCCCGCCCCTGGCGGGCGAAACGATCCCGGCAGGCCATGCAATAGGAGATGTATGGCGCGTCGGAGCGCTCCAGGCATTTCTCCGTCATTTCGGACGCGACCTCCGGATTGGCATAGGCAGAGAGTCCACCATAGCCGCAGCAGGGAGAACGGTCCCCGGAATAGGGCGTTTCGATCAGCTCACAGCCCAACTGCCGGGCGATCTGCCGGATCGCGTTTTGTGTCTCGGCGTCGCCGCGCGCACCGCAGGAATCGTGGAGCGCCGCCGGACGCGCCAATCCGTGTCCGCCCTCCGGCAGGCCAAGCTTCAAAAGCAGATCCCAGATACCGACGACCTGCACCCCCGGGTGACTGCTCCATTCTTTCTTACAGCTGGGACAGCCGACAATGAGAATCGGGTCGCCCAATTTGCTCAGCTCCCGATCCAAGAATTCCCGCGTCTGCTCCTCCAGTTCCGTTCGCCCGGCCCAGTCGCCGATCGCACCGCAGCAGCCGAGGATCAGCGCCACACCGCCCTCGAGCCTCTCACACAGGTCCAGATATGCCGCCTTTACCGTCTCCGGGGCGATCGCGACAGCCTGGCAGCCGGGGAAAAAAGCATAGCGGCAGCGCTCGAATCCAGGCTGTGGACGGGCCAGGAAGGCCTCGTTGTTGGAAAACAGCATGTCCATCAGGGCAAACTCGTGGGGAGCCAGCGGCATCTTATCGGTGGACACCATATTCTGCCGGGCCAGATGGCAGACATGGGCCATATCAAAGCCATTGGGACAGACCACCGTGCATTGCCCGCAGAGGGAGCAGCTGTTCATGGGTTTATTGAGCTGGTGGTCCCCCATGATGATCTGGGTATTGTTATAGATCTCCTTAGCCAGCAGCCCGGGATGCTTTTTATAATGCTGCAGGAAGGCGCAGCTTTTCAGGCACTCCTCGCAGCGACACTGGAGGCAGCGCGCCGCCTCCGCCATCGCCAGTTCTTTGCTGTAGCCTTCCGGCGGTACAGGCTCCCGCTGCAGCGCTGTCGCGGCTGCGAGATCCGTATACAAGCTCGTCTCCACCGCGCCTTCCTGGCCGCGGGTATTGCGGGGATCCAGATTTTGGGCCAGGCGATCCACGGTCAGTGCGGCTTTTTTTGCCCCGAAGGCCGCAGCCATCACGCCCTCGCCGCAGCCGCAGACAAGCTTTTCTGCCTCGCAGTACATGAGATCCGGCAGGCATTTCGCCGCCGGAAAGAGTTTTTTTGTTACCGTTTCCGAGGCGCAGAGCACGTCAAAGGACGCTCTCTTTTCTTCCAAAAAATCCTCTGTTATTGCGCAATTGAAGACAAAATCGATGTCCTTTGCCTTCAGGCGTTTGAGTTCCAATTGAAAGGCCTTTTCATCCAGAAATTCCGTCCCGCAGCGCAGGAACGCGTTCAAATCCGCCTGCTCACAGAACACGGTCAGCGGATAGGCCTTTTTCTCCAGTTCCCCGGCAAGGAAAAGGGGGAAGAGGCCGGAACCCAGGACAGCGACGGTTTTTTTCTTTTTCGTTCGAAAGATGCTGCCGCTCCGCGCCGCCTCCCCGAAGCGGGATACCGCAGCTTCCACAGCCCGGATGGCAACCGCATCGCCAATCTCGCCCAGGCGGCATTTCCCTTCGCAAGGGGCTTCACAGCCGTGGGACAGGATCAGCGGGAAGACCGCGATCTTTTCATACAGCTGCAGGGCCTTTTTGAAATTGCCCGCGGCCGCCGCCGCCAGCATGGCCCGGGTGTCCAGCTTCAGCGGGCAGGCGGCGTTGCAGAAAGGCGGCTGCTCATAGACGCAGAGCGAGACCATGCCCTCGATCTCTTCGCGGGAGATCTTGTTCACCTTATACACATGAGTGGAGCCGCGCTCCTGAATCTGAGCCATAATCTTCACCTCCCGCGTGTGAAAACTGGGGGTGCGGTAATCACCGCACCCCCATTATACCATGGGTAATCCTGCTTTGAAAAGTCTTACTTCTCCAGCTCTTTGAGCGCGGCAAGCACCTTCTCCGGACGGGCCGGGATGCGGGTGATGCGGGCGCCGGTGGCGTTGTAGATAGCGTTGAGGATGGCCGGGTGCGGCGCATCCAGCGGGGCCTCGCCGCAGCCTGCGGCGCCGTAGGGGCCGTTGGGACGGTAGGTCTCGTTGTAATGCAGCTCGATGTCATCGGGAACATCGTTGGGATACGGGATGCCGCACTTAAGGAGGCTCGTATGCTTGGAGAGATCCTCAAAGTCCTCGGAGAGCGCCAGCCCGATGCCCTGTACCAGTCCGCCGTAGAAGTTGCCGTCCACCAGGAGCTTATTCATGATGGTGCCGACGTCAGCCACCGAGGTGAACTTCTCCACCTTGACCTTGCCGGTCTGGGTATCGACGCATACCTCGGGCAGGAAGATCGTGTACATATAGGTGGCAAAGGGTTCGCCCTGGGCGGTATCCTGATCGATCGGGTGATCGGCGCAGAAGGTGGTGACCCAGTTGCCCTCGACCTTCAGTTTCTTGCCGTCGGCCACCATCTCCTCATAGGTCCGATACGTGCCGTCGTCCTTCTTCATCTCGGCCAGCAGCGCCTCCGCCGCCAGACGGCAGGCGTTGCCGCTCATAACCTGGCTGCGGGAGCCGCCCGCGGGGCCGGCGTTCGGGGTGTACTTGGTATCGTTCATCACCAGACGGATCTGCTCGGGCTTGATACCGGCCTGGCGCAGCGTCTCATGGGCGGAGACCAGCACGCCCATGTCGGCGCCCTGACCGTGATCCTCCCAGGCGGCGTACATCGTGACCGTGCCGTCGGGATTCAGTTCCGCATAGGCGGAGGAGGAGTCCACGCCGTCCAAGCCGCAGCCGTAGACACCGAGGGACACGCCGATGCCATATTTGTAGCGTCCATCGGAGGCAGCGTTCTTCTCGGCGACTCTCTTCTTGCCGGCCTCATACAGCGGGCGGGCCTTTTCAAACAGGGCCTCCTCGCAGTAGACCTCGGGAGGATAACCGGTGGGAATGGTGGTTCCTTCGGACTCCTTGTAGCAGTTCATGGCGCGCATCTCAAAGGGATCGATGCCCATCTTGGCGGCCAGGCAGTCGATGGCGATCTCGGAGCCCATGTAGGACTGTGGAGAGCCATAGGCACGGAAGGCGGAGCCCCAGGCGTGGTTGGTGAACACGGTCTGGCTCTTGTTGCGGATGGAGGGGATGCCGTAGCCGGCGCCGGTGAACTGGCTCAAACGCATGGTCAGCAGATCGCCGAATTCGGAGTACGGGCCGTGGTCCACATAGTTGTCACCCCAGAGGGCCAGCAGCTTGCCGTTCTTATCCGCGGCCAGCTTGATGTGCATAAAGGCGGGCGAGCGCTTGCCGGTGTACGTGATGTTCTGGAACTGGTTGAAGTTCAGGGACACAGGCACGCCCAGGATCTTGGCGGCCGCACCGATCAGGGCCTCGTTGGTGGGCGAGAACTTATAGCCGAAGGTGCCGCCGGCGTGGTTCTGAACGATGCGCAGCTTCTCCATGGGCACGCCGATACCGGCTGCGATCATGGGCATATGCAGATGGATACCGATGGACTTGGAGTGCACGGTGACCATGCCGTCCTCGTCGATGTAACCGTAGCCGTTGTCCGGCTCCAGATGCAGGTGGGGCTGGCGGGAGCAATAGCTCTCGATCTCGACCTGCTGTTCATCGGGGATGCTGTCCCAATCAAAATCGGGTCCCTTGATGCAGTTGGTCTCATAGAAGACATTGGGGATGCCGGGATGGATCTCAATGGCGTCGGGGGCCATGGCATCCAGCGCACTCATGTAGGCGGGCAACTCCTCGATCTCCACCTTCACAGCGTCAGCCGCGGCGCGGGCGTGGGCCTCGGTGTCGGCCGCCACGATGGCGATGGCGTCGCCGAACTGGAAGATCTTATCGGAGCAGAGCACCGGGCGCTCAAAGCCGTCAGTCTTGTTGTGCTTGGGCAGCATGACCAGACCGTTAATCTGGTTGGTGCCGCCGGCCGCCAGAATGTCTTTATAGGTGATGACCTTCACGACGCCGGGCATTTTCTCCGCCTCGGAGATATCAATGGACTTGATGTTGGCATGGGAGACCTTGGCCTGGGTCAGGGCAAGGCGCAGGCAGCCGGGCATCTTCAGCGCATCGTCAGCGCCGAAGTCCCAGGTGCCGGTGACCTTCTGGGCCGCGGAAGGACGGATATACTTGGTACCCTTGATGCTGTCACCGGTGGGTTTGAAGACCAGATCCTCTTTCGTCATCTCACCCCGCAGTACGGCGGCAGCATCCATCACCGCATCCACCAGCGGCTTATAGCCGGTGCAGCGGCAGAGGTTGCGCTGCTTGTTGAACCAGTCGCGCACTTCCTCGCGGGTGGGGCTGGGATTGTTGTCCAGCAGGACCTTGGCGCTGATGATAAAGCCCGGGGTGCAGAAGCCGCACTGAGCGCAGCCGTGAGCCATCCAGGCAACCTGCAGCGGGTGCATATCGCTCAGCGTGCCCACGCCCTCGATGGTGGTGATCTTGGCGTTGTCGGGGATGCGGCTCATCTTGAAGAGGCAGGACTTGGTGACCTTGCCGTTCATGATGACGTTGCAGGCGCCGCAGTGACCCTCGCCGCAGCCGATCTTACAGCCGGTCAGCAGCAGATGCTCACGCAGGACGGTCGCCAAAGTCTCGTCCTTGTCCAGCACGAGATTCCGGGTCACGCCGTTGATGACAAGCGTTTTTCTGATCATGTGTTTTCCTCCTTTTTCAATCTGTATCTGTGTTCCCTCTTGACAGGGTTGTGCACTCAGTTATGGCCATGCCCGCCGCAGCGGTCATGATCCGGCCCCTTGCCGGTGATGTCCTTCACGCGCTCTATGCCGCGCGGCGTGTAGAACACCAGTTGGGACAGACTTCCGTCCAGGTTTTCCCCGCTCAGGCGAAGAAAATTGGCGTTTTCATAATACTCAATGGGCAGCTCTCGCCGGTAGATTTTGCCGGTCTGCGGATCGCTAACCTCCACAATCACCGTCTCGGCCCGCAGCTCAAACAACTCCTCCCCCATGGGAATCGCCCCCCCTTTACCCTTCTTTACAGCTTTATCATACGCTCTCCGCTCGCCCGACATCAAGTTACAACAAAAAGCAATTCGCAGAATTTGCGAATTGCTTTTTGTTGATCTTATACAGTTACATTGAAAAGAAAACCAAGGATGCACCAGATGCCATGCCACCATGTGCATCCCTGCTTTTCAGGTCCAGTCTTTCCAGCTTTCCGGGCAGTACCCAACCGTTGCCTGCTTGCCGTTTCGAACCACCGGTGTGCGAATCAGCCAGGGTTCCTCAAACAGCTTCTCCAGTTTGGCCTCGTTTCCGGCCAGATACTGAAAGAGCGGGTAATCCGGGTCTTCGGTATTGACCAGCTGTTCCAGGCCCACGGCATTTTTGACGGCATTCAGCTCACCACGGCTCATGCCGTATTTCAGCAGGTCGATATACTGGTATTTGATACGGCGCTCCTTAAAGTAGCGCTCCGCTTTCTTTGTGTCAAAGCACTTGGACTTGCCGAAAATCTGAATGTTCATGTCTCTGTCCTCAAATCTCGGAAATCACCGGAAGGATCATGGGGCTGCGGCGCGTGGTTTTGAAGAGATAACCGGAGAGATTGCTCTTCACCTTGCTCTTGATGGCCGTCCAATCGGTAATGTGCTGCGCCGCGCAGGTCTCCACCGATTCCAGCGTCACACGCTTAAGTTCCTCCATCAGTTCCTCGGCTTCTTTCACATAGATAAAGCCGCGGGTCACGATCTCCGGTGTTCCCACCAACATATGATCGTAGGAGGAATAGGGCAGCACGACGACGATCATGCCGTCCTCTGCCAGGCGGTGGCGATCCCGCATGACCACATCGCCGACCTCACCCGTGCCTCCGGCGTCAATCAAAACAGCGCCGGCCTGAACGGGATCGGCCTTGCTGATTCCCTTCTTGGTGATCTCAAACACACAGCCGTTTTCGCCCACCATGACGTTTTTGGGCTGCACACCCATCTGTTTTCCGATCTCCGCATGCTTTACCAGCATCCGATACTCGCCGTGGACAGGGATAAAATACTTGGGCTTCACCAGGGCAAGCAGCATTTTCTGCTCCTCCTGGCAGGCGTGGCCAGAGACATGGAGATCGGTATTTCGGTCATAGATGACCTCCGCGCCTTTATGAAACAGCTCGTCGATCACGCGGCTGATCGTGGTCTCATTGCCGGGTATGGCCGAGGCTGAGATAATGACCCGGTCGCCAGCGTCCACCTGAATCTGCTTGTGTTCGGAGAAGGCCATGCGATACAGGGCGGACATGGCCTCACCCTGGCTGCCGGTGGAGATGATGACCACCTTGTCCCGCGGCAGCTTATTGAGGTGCTCGATGTCCATCATCACGTCGTCCGGGATATCCATATAGCCCAGCACCGTGGCCACACGCAGAACGTTTTCCATGCTGCGCCCGGTGATGCCCACCTTGCGCCCATACTTGGCCGCAACATCGATGATCTGCTGCAGGCGGTGGACGTTGGAGGCAAAGGTGGTGATGATGATTCGCTTGTCACAGCCCTTAAAGAGCTTGTCAAAGCTCGCGCCGACCTTGCGCTCGGAATCGGAATGACCTGGCTTTTCCACGTTGGTGGAATCGCTCATCAAGGCGAGGACGCCTTCGTTTCCCAGCTCGCCGAAACGGACCAGGTCGATCATGCCGCCGGAGATGGGCGTCACGTCGATCTTGAAATCGCCGGTATGGATGATCGTACCGAGGGGCGTTTTGATCGCCAGGGCGACCGCATCCGGGATGGAGTGATTCACGTGGATAAACTCCACCGTGAAGCAGCCCAGGCGGAACACCGAGCCGGTCTTCTTGGTGAAAATCTGGGTGTTATAGAGGAGATCATGCTCCTCCAGCTTCAGCTCTACCAACGCAGCGGTCAAGGCTGTGGTGTAGATGGGAATGTCCATCTCCCGCAGCAGATAAGGCACGCCGCCGATATGATCCTCATGACCGTGGGTCAGAATCAATCCGCGGATCCG
The DNA here is from genome assembly GCA_902775985.1 of Oscillospiraceae bacterium. Classification (GTDB taxonomy): domain Bacteria; phylum Bacillota; class Clostridia; order Oscillospirales; family Oscillospiraceae; genus Limivicinus. The sequence continues at coordinate 36,068 of CACYOR010000001.1, read as the reverse complement.
GCTGGCATTGTTCTTCAAATAGGTAAAATCGGGCAGAACAATATCAACCCCGTACATATCCTCGTCGGGAAACCCCATGCCGCAGTCGATGACAATAATATCACTGCCATACTCGATCGCCGTCATGTTCTTGCCGATCTCACCGAGACCGCCAAGAGGAATAATCTTCAATTTTGAAATCATACAAACTCCATTTCTTCGTTGTTAAAATGCTATGTAAGGAATGCGAAACCGATAAACCGACTCACCCCGGTACACAGACAGTGTATCCTGAGCTTACGGATTTTAAACCGTTACATGTCCGTGCGGCCTTCCAGGGCACGGTTCAGCGTCGCGTCGTCGGCAAACTCCAGGTTGGAGCCCACGGGAATACCATAGGCCAGACGCGTCACGCGGATGTTGAAGGGTTTCAGCAGGCGGGAAATATACATGGCAGTCGCCTCCCCTTCGGTATCCGGATTCGTCGCCATGATAACCTCCTGCACCTCATCCTGGGCTGCACGAACCAGCAGCTCTTTGATACGGATATCATCGGGACCCACATGACTCATGGGCGAGAGAACGCCATGCAGCACGTGATAGGTGCCATTATATTCATGTCCACGCTCAATGCTCAGCACATCCCGCGGTTCAGACACCACACAGATCGTGGATTTGTCCCTGCGGTCACTGGCACAGATCGAGCAAATCTCCCCTTCCGTCAGGTTCTGACAGATCGCGCAGCGGTGGACGTTGGCCTTGGCATCGGTAATGGCCCTGGCAAACGCTGTCGTCTCCTCTTCCGGCAGGGAGAGCACATGGAAGGCCAGACGCTGGGCGCTTTTCCGGCCGATGCCCGGGAGAGAGGCAAACTTATCGATCAGGTTTTCAAGAGAAGCAGGAAAAAAAGACATGAATGGACGTTCCTTCCGATCAGGAATTGCGGATCGCCGCGATGGCCGCGGCCCGATCCGGCTTATTAAATACAGCGCTTCCGGCCACCAGGACATTGGCCCCGGCCGCTTTGCAGGCATGGGCGGTCACCGCGTCGACCCCGCCGTCGACCTCAAGCTCACAGGCGAGCTGCTTTTCTTCAATCCAGGTTCTGATCTTATGAACCTTATCCAGCATATCAGCCATAAAGCTCTGGCCGCCGAACCCGGGCTCCACCGTCATCACCAGTACCAGATCCACCTGATCCAGATACGGCAAAACCGCTTCAGCCGGAGTCTTGGGCTTGATGGTAATGCCAGCCTTCTTGCCTTTGGCGTGAATCTTCTCCAGGGCGGCGTGGATATTCTCCGGCGTATCCGCCTCCACATGAACATTCACAAGATCGGCGCCGGCGTCACAAAAGCGCTCCACATAGCGCAGCGGCCGGTCCACCATCAAATGAACGTCAAGGAACAGATCCGTCGCTTTACGCAGGCTTTTGAGCACCGGAAAGCCCACAGAGATATTGGGAACAAACTCCCCATCCATCACGTCAAAATGAATATAGTCAGCGCCCGCGATTCGAACATCCTCAACCTCATCGCCAAGCCGCGCAAAATCCGCAGAAAGGATCGAAGGTGCAATCTTAACCATCATGCTTTCTCCCTTCACCTAATGTGACACTTTATTATACTCTCATTGCAAAGCATTTGCAAGCAAAAGCGCAGGGACAGCCCAATCTTTTTCCAAGGGCACGCGGAATTGTCTTTTCTTCTCTTGACGGCAACCAAGATTCGATATAAAATAAACCGATTGATTACAAGCAACCTGGAGGGATATCACTTGTCACGCAGAAGACGGAACCGTTCACCTCTCAGATCCATATACAGCTTTCTCATCACCTGGATCATTTTATCCGCATTCTTTCCTATGTATGAGCTGGGAGGATTGCTGGCTGCGCTGGGCATCGGTCTCGGCACAGCCTATCTGGTAGGCCGGATGGCCGGACGGGCACAAAGACAGGCCAGCCCTCAGCCGGAGCAGCAGCAGGCGGCACAGCCCAAACAGGAGCCGGTACGCAGTACGAGCCAGCGGGTCAAGCCGGTTGAGAAGAAAAGCTATGGGCCGGAGATTGATCCCATCGTGGAAGAGGGCAACAAGGCCCTGAGTGAAATGGGCAGACTATACATGTCCATTCAGGATACCGAGGTGCGCAGCAAGATCAATGAGATCATGCGCATCACGGACAAGATTGTGCAGGACGCCATTCAGGATCCCTCTGATATCCCGCAGATCAAAAAATTCATGAACTATTATTTGCCCACTACGATTAAACTACTCAATGCCTACGACCGGATGAGTTCCCTTGGTGTTGAAGGTGAGAACATCGACAAGAGCATGAAGAACATTAACGAGATGCTGGATGCCGCTATTCTCGCTTACAAGAAGCGTCTTGATTCGCTGTTTGCCAATCAGGCGCTGGATATTGAGACGGATATCGACGTGATGAACCAGATGCTCGCCCGTGAGGGGCTTTCCGAAAACAAGGACTTTGTCATCCAGCCTGCCTCCGGCTCTGTTGCCGGAGCGGGCGCTCAAGCCGTTCATCAAGCAAAATGATCATAGAAAGGACCGATAACCATGAGTGAAGAGTTTATCCCGACTTTGACGTTGGATCCCAATGCCACCGCCGCTGCTGTTGAGGAAGCGCCGAAGGAAGAAGAAGTGGTTCAGGAAGAGGCCAAGGAAGAAGAAATCCCGGTTGAAAAGCTCTCTCTTGACAGTCTCAGCCCGGCCGAGCAGGCCGCCGTCATGAACTTTGCCCAGCAGATCGACATTCAGAACACCGAGCAGATCATAAACTACGGCAGTGCCGCGCAGAAAAACATCTCCGAGTTCTCTGACGCCGCTCTCAGCTCCGTGCGCTCCAAGGATCTGGGCGAAGTCGGCAATATGCTGAGCGATCTGGTGGTGGAGCTGCAGGGCCTGAACTTTGAGCCTGAGGAAAAGAAGGGGCTCCTTGGTCTGTTCAAGAAGGGCACGCAGAACATTGCCTCTCTGAAGGCCCAGTATGACAAGGCCGAAATCAACGTGGACAAGATCGTGGAAGAGCTGGAAAAGCACGAGGTCACACTTCTTAAGGACATCAGCATGATGGACAAGATGTATGACAAGAACAGCGAGTACCAGAAAGAGCTGACCATGTATATCCTGGCCGGCAAGCTCCGCGTTGAGCAGCTGCGCAAGGAAGAACTTCCCAAGTACGTCGCCAAGGCCCAGGAATCCGGTCTGCCCGAGGACGCCCAGGCCGCCAACGACTTTGCCAACCTGATCGGCCGCTTTGAGAAGAAGCTGCATGATCTGGAGCTGACGCGCATGATTTCTGTCCAGATGGCCCCGCAGATCCGCATGGTGCAGAACAATGACAGCCTGATGAGCGAGAAGATCCGCTCCTCCATTGTCAACACCATTCCCCTGTGGAAAAACCAGATGGTCATGGCGCTGGCCCTCTATAACTCCGAGCAGGCCATGAAGGCCCAGAATGAGGTCACCAATGTGACCAATCAGCTGCTGGAGAAGAACGCGCAGGCTCTGCACCAGGGCAGCGTCACCATCGCCAAGGAGGCCGAGCGCGGCATCGTAGATATTGAGACGCTCCGCAAGACCAACCTGGAGCTGATCGCCACGCTGGATGAAGTGCGCCAGATTCAGAACGACGGCCGTGCCAAACGCGCTGCTGCCGAGGAAGAACTCGCTCGTATCGAAAACGAACTGAACCAGAAGCTGCTGTCCATGAAGGGCTGATAGAGCGCTATGAAGATTTTTCAAAAAACCTGGTTTGCCATTCTGCTCTGTCTGGTGCTGGTCGCGGCGACGACGCTGCTGAACACGAAGGTCAAGTTCGGTGGAAAATGTGCCCAGCTCAGCGCCAGTATGCTGACCGCCTCCGACCGGGTAGATGCCAACGGCATGTGGCAGGATTTCATGCGCCGCTATGACAAGTTTCCTACCCGTCAGCTGGCTGATCTGGCCGGTGTCACTTATCCCGAGCTGATCCCCTGAATCGAAACGACAAAAATAGTCTCAGGGAAGCGCTTAACAGCGCTTCCCTGTTCAAATTCAAACAGAAAGAAGCGATTTTAGCCATGTCCATTGAAACCGGCCGCGCCTACTTCCGCTCTCTCGGGATGGAAGATCGAGTGCAGGAGTTTACTGTCTCCTCCGCCACTGTGGAGCTCGCCGCTTTGGCCCTCGGCGTAGAGGGCGCCCGTATTGCCAAAACCCTGTCCTTCAAAACGGCAGACGGATGCATGCTGATCCTGGCCGCCGGAGACGCGCGGATCGACAATCATAAGTTCAAAGAGAAGTTCCATATGAAAGCCAAGATGCTCTCCGCCGATGAGGTACTGGAGCTTGTTGGCCACCCGGTCGGCGGCGTTTGCCCCTTCGGCTGCAAAGAAGGAATTCCCGTCTATCTGGATGAAAGTCTGAAACGATTCACCACGGTTTTCCCCGCTGTCGGCAGTCCCAGCAGCGCCATTGAGCTGAATCTGGATGAGCTTTTCACCTACTCCAAAGCGCTGGAGTGGATCGACGTCTGCAAATTACCGGAATAACACAAGAATCGAATCAAGCCGCTGTCCCGGTCGGACAGCGGCTTTTCTGTGTCAAAATCCCGCTGCCGAAGCAGCGGGATTTTTCGATATTGACTTAAAGGGCGTTAGTCTTGCTGACAAGAGCCGTCAGATCCACGTATTCCTCAGGCTCGGCCTCGATGGTCTCATCGGTCTCCATATCGAAATCACGATACTGGCTCAGACCGGAACCGGCGGGAATCAGCTTACCGATGATGACATTCTCCTTCAGGCCAACCAGGCGGTCGACTTTGCCCTTGATAGCGGCGTCGGTCAGGACCTTGGTGGTCTCCTGGAAGGAGGCGGCGGACATCCAGCTGTCGGTGGCCAGAGAAGCCTTGGTGATGCCCATGAGCAGCTGCGTGTAGGTGGCGTGGGTCAGGCCCTCTTCACCGGCAGCAATGCGCTCATCGATCTTGCGGTTGGCTTCCTTCACCTGGGCGATATCCACGGTAGCACCGGAGAGCAGATCGGTATCGCCTGCCTCCTCCACGCGGCCCTTGCGCATCATCTGACGCACAATGACTTCGATGTGCTTGTCGTTGATATCAACACCCTGCTGACGGTACACCTTCTGAACCTCACTGGTGATATAGCTGCGCACGCCCTGGCGGCCGTACTGGTCGTCGTTGATGCCGCGGATCCGCAGAACATCATGGGGATTGAGCGCGCCGGAGGTGAGCTCCTGGCCCTTGTCGACGTGGTCGCCGTTGTGGACCAGAATACCGGCAGAGTGAGGCACAGTGTAGACATTGGTGCTGCCCTCAGCCTCGTTGGTCACGGTGATGGCGTACATGACGCCTTTTTTAGCTTCCTCGATGGAGACAGTGCCGGAGGTCTCGGACAGGATGGCCATCTTCTTGGGTTTGCGGGCCTCGAACAGTTCTTCGACACGAGGCAGACCCTGGGTGATATCGTCACCGGCAACACCGCCGGTATGGAAGGTACGCATGGTCAGCTGAGTACCGGGCTCACCGATGGACTGGGCGGCGATGACGCCGACCGCCTCGCCCGCGTTCACGGGCTTGCCGATGGCCAGGTTCATACCATAGCACTTGGCGCAGACGCCGGTGTGGGCCTCGCAGGTCAGGACACTGCGGATATAGGCCTTGTGCAGACCGTGGGCCTCCAGGACAGCCGCATCCTCAGGCATCAGCATGTGGTTGGTATCAAAGAGCAGCTCGCCGGTCGTAGGATCGGTGATGGGCGCGGCCGGGAAACGACCGTGGATGGCGGTGCCGAAGCTCTCCACCATCTGGCCGCGGTCATAGATCGCCGAAGCCCAGACACCCTCGGTGGTGCCGCAGTCCTTCTCGCGGATGATCACGTCCTGGCAGACATCGACCATACGACGGGTCAGATAACCGGAGTCTGCGGTACGCAGAGCGGTATCGGCCATACCCTTTCGGGCGCCTCTCGTGGAGATGAAGTACTCCAAGACAGACAGACCTTCACGGAAGTTGGACTTGATAGGAATCTCGATGGTCTTACCGGCGGTGTTCGCCATCAGGCCGCGCATACCGGCCAGCTGACGGATCTGGTTCATGGAGCCACGGGCACCGGAGTTTGCCATCATATAGATGGGGTTGTACTCATCCAGCGCGTTGGACAGAGCATCGGTCACATCCTTGGTGGTTTTTTCCCACTCGGAGACAACCAGACGATAGCGCTCGTCATCGGTGATGAAGCCACGCTTGTACTGACGCTCAATGCGCACGACCTCCTGCTCGGTCTCGCGGATCAGTTCATATTTTGCGCTGGGAACGGTCATATCCGCAACGGAGATGGTCAGCGCCGCCTTGGTGGAATACTTGTAGCCCAGAGCCTTGATGCTGTCCAGCACCTCAGCGGAGATGGTAAAGCCGTACTTCTGGATGCAGCGGTCGATGATATCGCCCAACTGCTTCTTGCCGACCTGGAAGCTGATCTCATGGTCGAACGCGTGCTCGGGATCGCTGCGGTCCACATAGCCCAGATCCTGCGGGATAGGCTCGTTAAAGATGATGCGGCCAACCGTGGTGATGATGGTGCGCTTCACCTCAGCGCCGTCAATGGTCTTGGTCACGCGCAGACGGATCGGCGCATGCAGACCGACCGCACCGTCGTTATAGGCCATGATCGCCTCGTTAGGATCACGGTACATCAGCAGCGGCTTATAGGTAGCCGGACGCAGCTTCTGGGCCTTGGCCTCCAGATTCTTCGCATAGATCTCATCGCCGTCCACGATCGTGCCGGCCTCCAGACCGGTGTCGCCCGGATCGTCAACGAGCATGCGCTCGGCGCCCTTCTCGGCAGAGCCGATGCGGACCATGGTCAGGTAATAGGAGCCGAGGATCATATCCTGGGTCGGGACCGTGACGGGGTGGCCGTCCTGAGGACGCAGGAGGTTGTTGGCCGAGAGCATCAAGATACGGGCTTCGGCCTGGGCCTCGGAGGACAGAGGCACATGAATGGCCATCTGGTCGCCGTCAAAGTCGGCGTTGAAGGCCGTGCAGACCAGGGGGTGCAGACGCAGAGCACGTCCCTCGACCAGCACCGGCTCGAAAGCCTGAATGCCCAGGCGGTGCAGCGTCGGTGCGCGGTTGAGCAGAACCGGATGCTCCTTGATCACATCTTCCAGCGCGTCCCAAACCTCGGTGCGCTGCTTGTCGACCATCTTCTTGGCGGACTTGATGTTGTTGGCCACGCCGTCCTCCACCAGCTTCTTCATAACAAAGGGGCGGAAGAGTTCGATCGCCATCTCCTTGGGCACGCCGCACTGATAGATCTTCAGGTCGGGCCCGACGACGATAACGCTACGACCGGAGTAGTCAACGCGCTTGCCCAGCAGGTTCTGACGGAAGCGGCCCTGCTTGCCCTTGAGCATGTCGCTCAGGGATTTTAGCGCACGGGAGTTGGCGCCGGTGACGGCACGGCCGCGGCGGCCGTTGTCGATCAGGGCGTCCACCGCCTCCTGGAGCATGCGCTTCTCGTTACGCACGATGATGTCGGGCGCGTTGAGCTGCTGCAGTCTCTTCAGACGGTTGTTGCGGTTGATCACGCGGCGATACAGATCGTTCAGATCGGAGGTGGCAAAACGGCCGCCGTCCAGCTGAACCATGGGTCGGATCTCAGGCGGGATGACCGGGAGAATGTCAATGACCATCCACTCGGGGCGGTTGCCGCTCTGACGGAAGGCCTCGACGACCTCCAGACGCTTGACAATCTTGGCCTTTTTCTGACCGCTGGCGGTTTTGAGCTCCTCGCGCAGCTCGGTAGCCAGTTGATCGCAGTCGATCTGGGCCAGCAGTTCCTTGATGGCCTCAGCGCCGATGCCGGCCTTGAAATCGTCCTCATACTTCTCGCGCATCTCGCGATACTCGCGCTCGGTGAGGATCTGGCACTTCTCCAGCGGCGTGAAGCCGGGATCAATGACGATATAGTTGGCAAAGTACAGAACCTTTTCCAGCATCCGCGGGGTCAGGTCCAGCATCAGGCCCATCCGGCTGGGAATGCCCTTGAAGTACCAGATATGGCTCACAGGGGCGGCCAGCTCGATATGGCCCATGCGCTCGCGGCGCACCTTGCTCTTGGTGACCTCAACGCCGCAGCGGTCGCAGATCTTGCCTTTATAGCGGATCTTCTTATACTTGCCGCAGTGGCACTCCCAGTCCTTGGTGGGTCCAAAAATGCGCTCGCAGAAGAGGCCGTCGCGCTCCGGCTTGAGGGTGCGGTAGTTGATGGTCTCCGGCTTCTTGACCTCGCCGTAGGACCAGCTGAGGATCATTTCCGGGGAGGCAATGCCAATCTGAATGGCATCAAACGGTGTATAACTCATCACTCATCCTCCTCATCGTCGTTGTAATCGTTCAATCCGAGGTCAGCGCCCAGCTCATCGGCCGGCACATCCTCGATGGAATAGCCCTCCGCCTCCAGCTCGCTGTCGTCGGAGGCATAGAACTCATCCTTCATATCGGGGACAAAATCGTCCTCATCGTCATCCTTCAGCTCGATCTCGCTGCCGTCCTTGTCCAGAACGCGGACGTCCAGGCACAGGGACTGGAGCTCCTTGACCAGAACCTTAAAGGATTCCGGCACGCCGGGCTGCGGGATATTGTTGCCCTTGACAATGGCCTCATAGGTCTTGACACGTCCGGTCACGTCGTCGGACTTGACGGTCAGGATCTCCTGCAGTGCGTAAGCGGCGCCGTAGGCCTCCAGGGCCCAGACTTCCATTTCGCCGAAGCGCTGGCCGCCGAACTGGGCCTTGCCGCCCAGAGGCTGCTGGGTGACCAGGCTGTAGGGGCCGGTGGAACGGGCATGGATCTTATCGTCGACCAGATGGTGGAGCTTCAGGAAGTAGACCCAGCCGACCGTGACGTCGTTATCAAACTTCTCGCCGGTACGGCCGTCATACATGGTGCTCTTGCCGTCCTCGCGCAGGCCGGCCTGACGCAGGGTCTCACGGATGGTGCTCTCGTTGGCGCCGTTGAAGACCGGGGTCGCGACCTTCCAGCCCAGGGCCTGGGCCGCATAACCCAGGTGGACTTCCAACACCTGACCGATGTTCATACGGGAAGGCACGCCCAGGGGGTTCAGCACGATATCCAGCGGCGTACCGTCGGGCAGATAAGGCATATCCTCGCGCGGCAGGATGCGGGAGACGACGCCCTTGTTGCCGTGACGGCCCGCCATCTTGTCGCCAACGGAGATCTTACGCTTCTGGGCGATGTATACGCGGACAACCTCGTTGACGCCCGGGTTCATCTCATCGCCGTTTTCACGGGTGAAGACCTTCACGTCCACAATAATGCCGCTCTCGCCGTGGGGCACCTTCAGCGAGGTGTCGCGCACTTCGCGGGCCTTTTCGCCGAAGATGGCGCGGAGCAGACGCTCCTCCGCGGTCAGATCGGTCTCGCCCTTGGGTGTGACCTTACCGACCAGAATATCGCCGGCTGTGACCTCGGCGCCGATCATGATGATGCCGCGCTCGTCCAGATACTTGAGCGCATCGTCGCCCACACCGGGGATATCGCGGGTGATCTCCTCGGGTCCGAGCTTGGTGTCGCGGGCGTCGCATTCATACTCCTCCACATGGATGGAGGTGAACACGTCTTCCATGACCAGACGCTCGTTGAGCAGGATGGCGTCCTCGTAGTTGTAGCCTTCCCAGTTCATATAGCCGACCAGGATGTTCTTGCCCAGTGCGATCTCGCCCTGCGAGGTGGAGGGACCGTCCGCCAGCACGTCGCCCTTCTGGACGCGCTCGCCGGCACTGACGATGGGACGCTGGTTGATGCAGGTTCCCTGGTTGGAACGGGCGAATTTGATGAGCTTGTAATCCTTCAGCTCGCCGTTGTCGTAACGGACGGAGACATAGTTGGCGTCCACACGGGTGACCAGGCCATCATCCTCGGCCAGGACGCACACACCGGAGTCGACCGCGCACTTGTGCTCGATACCGGTGGCGACGATGGGCGCCTGGGTGGTCATCAGAGGCACGGCCTGACGCTGCATGTTCGCGCCCATCAGGGCACGGTTGGCGTCGTCGTTCTCAAGGAAGGGAATCATCGCCGTGGCGATGGACACCATCATCTTGGGGCTGATATCCACATAGTCCACGTCCTCGCGGTTGACGGAGACGGTATCGTTGCGGTGACGGCAGGTGATACGCTTATTGATGAAGCAGCCGTTCTCATCCACAGGCTCGGACGCCTGCGCGACGATAAACTGATCCTCCATATCGGCGGTCATGTACTCCACCTCGTTGGTGACGCGGCAGGTACCCTTCTCCACCTTGCGGAAGGGAGCCACCAGGAAGCCGTACTCGTTAGCACGGGCGTAGGAGGCCAGGTAGTTGATCAGACCGATGTTCGGACCTTCGGGCGTCTCAATGGGGCAGAGGCGACCGTAGTGGGTGTAGTGAACGTCACGCACGTCGAAGCTGGCGCGCTCACGGCTCAGACCGCCGGGGCCCAGAGCAGACATACGGCGCTTGTGGGTCAGCTCGGCCAGGGGGTTGGTCTGGTCCATGAACTGGCTCAGCGGCGAGGAGCCGAAGAACTCCTTGATGGCCGCGGTGACAGGGCGGATGTTAATGAGGCTCTGGGGAGTGACGATGTCCAGATCCTGCAGGGTCATGCGCTCGCGAATCACGCGCTCCATACGGCTGAAGCCGATGCGGAACTGGTTCTGCAGCAGCTCACCCACGCAGCGGACGCGGCGGTTGCCCAGATGGTCGATGTCGTCGGCCTCGCCGATGCCATGGGCCAGGCAGTTGAGGTAGTTGACGGAAGAGAAGATATCGTCGGCCACGATGTGCTTGGGAACCAGCACATCGATGTTCTCGCGGATCGCGTCTTTAAGGGCCTCGCCCTCGTACTGCTCGCACAGCTGCTTCATGACGATGCCGCGCACCAGCTCCTTGATGCCGAGCTCGGCCGGGTCAAAGTCGATGTAATGGCGGATATCCACCATGCCGTTGGAGAACACGCGCACATCCTTACCGTCCACGTTCAGGTTGACGGAAATGACGCCGGCGTCGGCAATCAGGCGGGCCTTCTCGCGGGAGAGGATCTCCCCTGCCTCGGCCAGGATCTCACCGGTGAAGGGATCGGCCACGGGAGCGGCCAGCTCAAAACCGGCAATACGCGGATAGAGGGAGAGTTTCTTATTGAACTTATAACGGCCGACGTTGGAAATCTCATAACGGCGGCGGTCATAGAACAGGCCGTCCAGCAGAGCCTCGGCAGACTCCACCGTGGGGGGGTCGCCGGGACGGAGCTTGCGGTAGATCTCAATGAGGCACTCCTCGCGGCTGCGGGTGGTGTCCTTCTCGATGGTGGAGACCATGCGCTCGTCCTGTCCGTAGATCTCCATCAGACGCTCGTTGGTGGTGGCGCCGACGAAAGGATCGTTCACACAGCTCAGCCAGGTGGCGGGACGGTTCTCGTCATAGGCGCCCATGGCCTTGAGGAACCAGGTGATGGGGAGCTTGCGGTTCTTATCGATACGGACGTTAAAGACGTCGGCCGCGTCGGTCTCATACTCCAGCCAGGCGCCGTGATACGGAATCACGGTAGAGGCATAGACGCTCATGAGGGACTTGTCCGTGGTCTTCTCGAAATACACGCCGGGAGAGCGGACGATCTGGGAGACGATAACGCGCTCGGCGCCGTTGATGACAAAGGTGCCGCCGGGAGTCATGATGGGGAAATCACCCATGAAGATCTCCTGCTCCTTGATCTCCTCGGTTTCCTTATTGCGCAGACGGACGCGAACCTTCAGCGGGGCGGCGTACGTAGCGTCGCGAGCCTTGCACTCCTCCTCGTCATACTTGGGCTTCTCATTCATCGAATAGTCGATGAAGCTCAGCTCCAGGTTGCCGGAATAGTCCGTCACCGAATCCACATCCCGGAACACCTCATGCAGACCGGTCTCCAGGAACCACTTGTAAGAGCTCTTCTGGATCTCCAGCAGATTGGGCATGTCCTGGATCTCGTCGACGCGGGCAAAACTCTTTCGCAGGGTCTTGCCGTAGAGAACATCTTTTGGCATTGGCGCACTCTCCTTATCGTTTTGAAACGCCCGGGTAAGTTTTAAGTTTTTTCATCCCTGGCATTGATTTTAACGTTCCATACTGCTATACTGAACACAGATGAAGGATGGGGCAGGATGCCCTTCCCCCCTGCACATATGGCAAGCTATTGTACCATCGCTGCGGATAGAAAGTCAAGCATTATTTTGTGAATTTGAGGGTTTTTGCGGGAGCTGTTTGGCTCCCGTGTGTTTTTTCTGCCTATGAACTGGATTCTTGTTGCTCTGATGACCTTCAGCACGGCTCTGGCCCTGCTTCTTCTCTTTCGCGAGGGGCTGCTGCGCAGCCAGGCGGCCTGGCTTCTCGCCTCGCTGCTGATCCTGCTGGCCATGGGTCTGCGCCTCTGGGCCTTTGACTATGAGACGCTGGACTATCAGAATTTTCTCTCCCGCTGGGCGGCCTTTTACCGGCAGAACGGCGGCTTTGCCGCGATGAAATACCCGGTCGGAAACTATAACATCCCCTATCTCTATTTTCTCGCCCTCTTCTCCTACGTTCCTGTAAAAGATCTGTATCTGATCAAGTGGCTGAGCGTGAGCTTCGATGTGCTGCTGGCCTGGGCCTCCGCACGCCTCACCGGCCGATTTACCAAGAGCACCGGTCGGCGTCTCGCCTGCTTTTTCGCGGTGCTGTTTCTTCCTACCGTCTATCTTAACAGCGCGGTATGGAGCCAGTGTGACAGCATTTATGTCGCGCTGCTGATCCTCGGGATTGAGCTGGCGCTCTCCGGCCGACCCAAAACGTCCATGATCTGTGCCGCTTTGGCTTTCGGCTTTAAGCTTCAGGCGGTGTTTGTTCTCCCCATCTATGTCGTTCTCTGGTTCAAGGGCAAATTTCGCTGGACGGATTTCCTCCTCTTTCCGCTGAGCTATGTGCTGCTGGTACTCCCCGCCGTGCTGCTGGGGCGGCCTTTCCTGGACACGGTGACCCTCTATGCCTCTCAGACAGGAAGCATCGGCGCGGGCCTGAACTACAACTCCCCTTCTGTGTTCGCCATCTTCTGGAATGTCCAGGACGCCGCAACCGCCTCCGTTATCGCCATCGTGGCCGCGTTTGTGTTCCTCTTTAATATGCTGGGCGTGGCCTGGATCAACCGGGGCCGCCTGAGCGATCAGGCGATACTGGGCATGGCGCTGATGTTCGCCATCGGGATTCCCTTTCTGCTGCCGCACATGCATGAGCGCTATTTCTACGCCGCCGATATTCTATCCCTGATCCTCTCCTTTTCCCTCCCCGGCTATTTTCTGGCCGCTCCGCTGGTGCAGTTTGCCTCGCTTCTGGGCTATCACGCCTATCTGAAAATGCGCTACCTGCTGCCCATGCGTTACGGCTCGGCAGCCTTGATCGTGGCTTTCGCACTGGCGCTGATCTGTTATCTGGCCGGTACGCACTCTTCGAAAAAGACGAAAAAAAGGACTTGACAAGTCGGCATTCTCTGCTATAATAACATCTGCCTTAAATGTGGCATGCCATTATGATGCAAGCGGCTTTCAATGGAGCCGAAGCATCGGCTATAAGCGGGAGTGCTGGAATAGGTAGACAGGCAGGCTTGAGGTGCCTGTGTTCCACCATAGACGTGAGGGTTCAAGTCCCTTCTCCCGCACCATAAACAAGACAGTCGTCCCAACGGGATGGCTGTTTTGTTTTATCCGATGATAGGGACTTGAATTATGTCTGCACACGCCAGTGGCGTGTGCATGAGCCAGTGCGCACACTGGCGAATACCTTTATTCCTTCGCGTCTCACGCAAGCGAAGGAATGCATGCAAGTCCCTTCTCCCGCACCAATGATAAACGGTCACCCCGGCTGGGGTGGCCGTTTTGTTATCTAATGCCTTACTGCCTGTTGCCTAATGCCTTTTTACCCACCAAAAGAGCCGGGAGCAAATGCTCCCGGCTCAGACTGTAGACAAACCCATGTAGCCAAGCATGGATACGCATGGGGAGAGCTGGATACGCATGGGGAGAGCTCGAGAGGGGATTGGTTATTCCCTCTCGAGTTTGATCCACACAAAAATGGGAACTTTTATGGAAGTTCTCATTTTTGTGCCTCAAGCTGTTGACACTTTGTCAACAGCTTGAGCCGAGAGCAAACGCTCCCGGCTCAGATCTTTTATAAAGCTTTCGGTCTTACATCAGGCTGCGGTACAGAGCTGCGATCTCTTCCACGCTGGTGTCGCGGGGGTTGCCCGGGCAGCAGGCGTCGGCAAAAGCGCTCTCGGACAGGAACTGCACGTCCTCGTCCTTGACGATCTCCTTGAGGTCGGCGGGGATACCCACATCGGCGCCCAGCTTCTTGACAGCGGCGATGGTGGCCTTGGCGGCCTCTTCGTCGTTCATGCTGTCAATATAGGGGACCTCCATGGCCTTGCCGATGGCACGGTAGCGCTCGCCGGCGACGGGCATGTTGTACTCCAGACCCAGGGGCAGCAGGATCGCGCAGGCCACGCCGTGGGGAGTGTCATACAGGGCGGACAGGCCGTGAGCCATGGAGTGGACAATGCCGAGACCCACGTTACTAAAGCCCATACCGGCGATATACTGGCCCAGAGCCATACCCTCGCGGCCGGCCTCGTCGTTCTCGACAGCGGCGCGCAGATTCTTGGCGATCAGGCGGATGGCCTCCAGATGGAACATATCGGAGATGGCGCAGTGGCCCTTGGTGATATAGCCCTCGATGGCGTGGGTCAGAGCGTCCATACCGGTGGCGGCGGTCAGGGGCTTGGGCATGGAGTACATCATCTCGGGATCGACCACGGCGACCTCGGGGATATCGTTCACGTCCACGCAGACGAACTTGCGCTTCTTCTCCACGTCGGTGATGACGTAGTTGATGGTGACCTCAGCGGCGGTGCCGGCGGTGGTGGGCACAGCGATGGTAAAGACAGCGTGCTGCTTGGTGGGGGCCACGCCCTCGAGAGAACGGACGTCGGCAAACTCGGGGTTGTTCACGATGATGCCGATGGCCTTGGAGGTATCCATGACGGAACCGCCGCCCA
The DNA here is from genome assembly GCA_902775985.1 of Oscillospiraceae bacterium. GTDB lineage: Bacteria > Bacillota > Clostridia > Oscillospirales > Oscillospiraceae > Limivicinus. The sequence continues at coordinate 20,947 of CACYOR010000001.1, read as the reverse complement.
CAGCGATGATGCAGTCAGCGCCGAAGGCCTGGAAGGCCTTCACGCCGTTCTGAACATTCTCAATGGTGGGGTTGGGCTTGATATCGGTATAGAAGGTGTACTGAACACCGATCTCGTCCAGGACGTCGGTGATCTTCTTGATCTCACCGGACTTGACAACGTGACGGCCGGAGGCGATGAAGGCGCGCTTGTAGCCGCGGCGGCTCAGCTCTCCGCCGATCTCTTTAACGGCGCCGACACCATGATAGGAAACGGGATTGAGTACGATACGATTAGCCATGTTGAAGCTTCCTTTCGTTAATCATTTGGCAATGTGGATTATACACCAGAGCATACCCTTTGTAAAGAGCATGCTCATGGATTACAGAGTTTAGTCGAGGTAGCCCTCGCGGCCCTTTACGCCGAAGCGCGCCTCCAGCTGATGCATCATGTCGTCGGTGATGGTGTTCACGCGGGGCAGATGGGCGATCTTCATGTAGATCTCCGCGGCCTTCTCAGCGGTCTCGATGAGGCCGAAGGTCTCGTCCAGATCCTTGCCGGTGCCGTAGATGCCGTGGAGGGACCAGACCACCAGACGGGCCGTGGCCATCTTCTCGGCCGTGGCCTCGCCGATCTCATTGGTGCCGCAGAGCATCCAGGGCAGGACGTTGACGCCGTCCGGGAAAACCACAATGCACTCGGTGCACATCTGCCAGAGGGTGCGGGTGAATTCCCGCTCGTCCAGCGTGTGCACATAGGTCATGGCCAGGAGATTGGCCGGATGGCAGTGCATGACCACATGGTTCTCCGGATCCACCTTGAGGCGGGCCACATGGCTCATCATGTGGGCGGGAAACTCGGAGGTGAACTTGCCGCCATCGCTGTAACCCCAGAGGAGTTCAGCGCTCTCGCCGCCGTCGGTCAGGCGGACCAGACCCAGGTTCACGTCGGGTGCGTACTGGACGTTCTTAAAGTACTTGCCGGTGCCGGTGACCAGGAAGTACTTCCCTTCCAGCTCGGGCGCGGAGAAGCCGGTGGGAATCGTGCGCAGAACCTTGTCGGTGTCCAGATACTCCTTAACTTCCTTCTCATCCAGCAGCAGGCTGATGTTGCCGCCGTTGCGCTCGTCCCAGCCGTGATTGTACATGTTGGTGGTGGTGCGGATCATCTCCACCATGAAGGGGGCAGTCAGAATGTCTTTCATGTTAAATCTCCTTTTATCTCGTAATCACGTCCACCGGGACGTTAAAGATCTTCGCTACCTTGAGGATGGTATCGATCCAGCGACCGGAGGCGGCGGCCATATGGTGGGTGGGGCCGGCCTCGCTCCAGCGATTGCAGAAGTCCCGCGCGCCACAGGTGAAACGGGTGCGCATATTGGTATCGCCAAAGGTGAAGATGGGGCCGGGCTCGTTCACGCCCTCGGCCACGACAAACTTGAAGTGACCGTCTCGATCCTGCGTGATGCCCAGATAGGTGACCGGGCCCTCGGCGGGATAGAACTGGGTCAGATAGCCGCCGCCGGTCTTGCCGTGGAACACCGGGACGATCTTCATGGTGGGCTTCTTGGCCTTGGAAATATCCGCATCGCCGCTGCCGGAGTGGCCGATGATACAGATGTCCTCGTCAAAGTCGATGGAGTACATCTCGCTCAGCTGGCCCATACCGGAGATGGTCTTGAGAATGCTCATGGCCATGGCGACCTTGATATCGCCCTCGACGGCGCAGGCGGTCCCCTGCTTGATGAGCATGGAGAAGGCGGGAATCAGCATGCTGTCCAGCTTGCCGGCGACTCCCTGGGCGAAGCCGTCGTAGTGGCTGGCCACAAAGCCCAGCTGCTCGTCCTTGACCCACTGCTCAAAGGCGACCACATACTTGGCCATGTCCCAGACCTTTTCGATCGTGCCGCCGCCCTCGATATCGAAGGTGTCCAGAATATCCTGGGCCTTGGCGCGGATGGCGTCCTCGTCGGTGATGTTGTCGGCGATGGCCCACATCTTTTCCCAGTCAAACTGCTTGGTGTAGAGGAACATCCGGTGGTAAAGGTTGGTCTCGTCGATGTAGAGATCCATCATGCCGGGATAGGGACGGCCGATCTGGGCCAGGTTGGTGTCCCGGAATCTCCGGCGCACCTGGGCGGCGCGGCACCAGTCGGCGATCTCGGCGTCCACTTCGGGGTCGCCGCCCTCCACCACGCCGGTGATGACCGCGTGGCGCTTGCCGGCGCGCTCCAGATCCGCCACCATCTCACCCACGGCGCCGCAGGCGTAGAGCGTGCCCAGCCAGGTGGCCGTATCGGTGTTGGCATAGTCGGGGGCTTTTTTCTTCTGCAGGTTTACCAGCACCACCGGCACATCCAGATCCCGCACGGCGGGCAGCATGTTGTAGCTGGTGGCATAGGTCAGCAACTGGAGAATCACCAGGTCCACGTCCGCGGCGCGGAATTTATCCCCCGCTGCCATGGCCAACTCCTTTGTGGTCACCAGGCCGCCGTCAATGAGTTCAACGGAGTCGGGGATACGCTTCTTGAAGTCCGCATACTGGGCCTCAAATTCAGGCACCAGAGACGGAAACTGGGGCAGGTAGGCGCCCAGCGCGATGGAGAATACGCCGATGCGTGCTTTGGTGTTGACTAACATGCTTTTCCCTCCTGTTTATATGTGATCCGCGTTGATTTGACTTTTCAGGTTGCCGATGGCTGTCGCCTCAATGGGCAGGGCGATGACTGTTTTTCCGCTGGTCTCCTCAGTCAGGCGGTTGAGGAAGGCATTCTTCGCACCCCCGCCCACGATATAAATGCAGTCGTAAGTCTTACCGGTGTTGCGCTGCAGCTCCTCAATGGCGTTTCCGTAGCACAGGGCCAGGCTCCGATAGGCACAGCGGAAGTAATCCCCCACCGTATGAGGCTTCCGATTGAGCGCCTCATCAAAGGCCGCCTTCATGCTCTCAGGCGCGAGGAACGCCGCCGCATTGGCGTCCACCGTCTCCTCGAAATTGCTGGCCTCCGCCTCGGAAACGATCTCCCCAAAGGCTTTGTCCGGGCAGAGTTCATCCCGCAGGCGGTTAATGAGCCACATGCCCATGATGTTTTTCTGGTAACGGTTATAGCCCACACCGCCCTCGTTGGACCAGTTGGCCCGCTGGGAGGCCTCGTCGGTGATGGGCTTCGGAGTCTTCACGCCCAGCAGGCTCCAGGTGCCGGAGGAGATATAGGGCGCGTCTTTCTCCATGTCGATCCCCTCCACCGCCGAACCGGTGTCGTGGGTCGCACAGAGGCGAACCTTGATGCCCTTGTAGTCCCCAATCAGCGTCCCCGGCTGCTGCAGCGGATGGAACAACGCTGCGGGCAAGTCCAGCGCATGGAGGATCGAAACGTCGTACTCCCCTGTCTCGGCTGAGACCATTCCGCCGGTGGTGGCGTTGGTATATTCATGGCTTTTCACGCCGCAAAGCTTGTACATCAGGTATTCCGGCATCAACAGGAAATCCGTAACACCCTCCAACCGCCTGGCCAGCTTATCCGCATAAAGCTGATAGATGGTGTTAAAAGGCTGGAACTGAATGCCCGTGTGCCGGTACAGTTCGGAAAACGCCATCTTCTCGTGCACCAATGGGATCACTGCCTCGGTGCGGCTGTCCCGGTAGGCATAGCAGGGGCGGACTTCCTCCTCCCCTTTCAGGAGCACACAATCCACGCCCCAGGTGTCAACGGAGAGACTTTCGATTTTTCCGAAGCGCTCCAGCGCCTTATCCACGCCGGTCCTGACGTGCTCTGTCAGCGCGTCGATATCCCAGGTCAGATGCCCGTCAAGCTCCGTCACGCCGTTGGGGAAACGATAGACCTCCTCGGTCTTTAAAACGCCCTTCTCCAGCCAGCCCACAATGTGCCGCCCGGAGGAAGCGCCGATGTCGATTGCAAGGTAGTATCTCATAGAAAATACCTCCTGTCCTGTTTTTACTATACAGGACGGGAGGCAGTTTGATAAGGTCGGCAGTTTACAAAAAACTGTCCTTATTTTTATCTCGGTAATGCTTGGGGGTGCAGTTAAAACGTGCCAGGAACAGGCGGTGAAAATAGCTGATGTTCTCATAGCCCACGCTGTGGGAGATATCCTCTACCCGCTTGTCACTGTTTTTTAGCAGCCATGCCGCCTGACTCAGGCGCCTCTCCTGCAGCAGCTCCGTATAGGTTTTTCCGGTGCGCCGGCGGATCAGATTGGAGAGAGTGCTGATATCGTAGTGGAGTGCCGCGGCAACCTCTGTCAGGCTGCCGTCCCGGTAGTGTTCCTCCAGATAATTCAGCACACGCAGTACCGTCTCCTCCTCGGAATTGGAGAAGGTCAGGCGATCGGCGCAGTTGAGCAGTTGGGCAAAGAGCAGTCCCATCGTCATCTGATGGATACCCCGTTTATTCGGCGTCTCGGAGATCAGCGTCCAGAGCAGATTCTCCACCAGATTCTGCACCGGCAGCACGTCAGCCACACGGAAGTGCAGATAACCGCTCTCGCTGCCGCCGGCCAGACAGTCCAGAATAAAGCTGCGCAGCGGGGTCTGTTCGTCCCCCAGGAAAGACAGTGTGCCAGCGAAAAACTCCGGACGGACGATGAAGTTCACCGCAATGTCCCGCTCCCCGGCCGCCTCAATGCTCTGCCGGGCGTTCTGACCCAGCAGCAGGAGTTCTCCCTCCTGCAGCAGAACGTCCTCGCCGTTGATTTGATGTCTTGTATGGCCCTGACACATATAGACGATCTCCACATAATCGTGGGTATGCTCGGGAAACGCGACAAACCGGGTGTGCGGCCGGATCGCAATCAGCTTTCCCTTGGCCAGCAGCTTTTCCCCGCTGATCACATCCCGACTCCCGTCCATATAGAGGCTGCGGTCAATGCCCCGGCGGCCATTCAGGATTTCCTGTTCTTCCTGAGAAATCGCCGAGAGCTTTTGTAAAATTCCCGCGTTCACTCGCATCACCATCCTGATCCATTGTATCAGAAAGAGCGCTGTTTCACAAGTTCAAAGGAAAAAGAGGAGGGCAAATGCCCTCCCCTGTCTGCCGGTATCTTATTGCGCATAAGAGCCCAGAAAAGCCAAGCTCTCCTTTGGCGTACGCTTCTGGGTTCCACGATCCACGGCGATCAGGCCGAAGGTCATGCCAAAGCCCTTCTGCCACTCGAAATTGTCCATCAGGCTCCAATGGCAGTAGCCTTTTACCGGGATGCCGTCGGCCAGGCAGCGCTCCACACCGGCCAGCGCCCGGCGGATAAACTCCACACGGCGGCTGTCGTCGGATACGGCCACGCCGTTTTCCGTCACGATCAGATCACCCTTGAAGTCCTCATGTACCTTGCGGAGAACGTTCTCCAGCGCCTCCGGGTAGAACTCATAGTCCATCTGGGTCAGCTCCGCGCCCTCCGGGCAGGGCAGCTGTCCCGCCGGGCCGTACTGGGTGCGGGTATAGTTCTGCACACCGAGAAAATCATCGTCCTGAATGAAGGGCAGATAGTGCCGAAACTCCTCGTCCCAGGCCGCCTCCGCAAAGCTTTCACCTCCGGGCAGAGCCTGGCAGTCATGCATAGAGAGGGTGATGCCCACCTGGATGTTCGGGTACAGCGCCTTGATTGCCGCCTTGGCCGCCTGATGGGCACGGAAGACCAGCGCATCACCCTCCGGCGTACGGGAGGAGACAAAGATCTGCGGCTGCGGCGTACCGAAGACTTCGGCGTTCTCCGCGGCGGCGTACTTCATGTTCTCCATCATCTTTTCAAAGTTCATGCCCACCTGCACGCTGCCCTCGGCACTTTTGGCCTTGGCTGCCGCCTGCTGGGCCATCAGGGTAAAACGACGGGAAATGGCCGCCAACTGCAAGCCCATGTTGGCCTCGTTGATGGTGCAGATATACTTCAGTTCCCCTCCCAGCTTTTCGGTCACATAGGCCGCGTAACGCCGGAAATCCTCGATGGTGCTCTCGGCCTCCCAACCGCCCTTGCGGATCAGCCAGACCGGGCTGGTAAAGTGCATCAGCGTCACGATCGGCTCCACATGATTCCGCCTGCAGCAGGCGATCACCTTGCGATAGTGCTCGATCTCGTTCTCGTCAAACTTGCCCTCTTCCGGCTCGATACGCGCCCACTCGATGGAGAAGCGATAGGCATTCAGCCCGGCCTCGGCCAGGAGCTTGATATCTTCCTCATAGCGGTGATAGTGATCGCAGGCCTCGCCGCTGGGTTCGGTAAAGCTGCTGTGGGGCAGCAGCTCCTGAGCCCAGTAATCGCTGTGGATGTTATGGCCCTCCACCTGATGGGCCGCAGTAGCCGCGCCGATGAAAAAGCCGTTCGGAAATGCCATGTTGTCCCCTCCTCAGTTCAATTTTGCGCAAACGCCCTCGGTAATGCCGCTCTCGTTGAAGGCATCCACCCGGACATAGTAGTCCCGGCCTTTGATGAGTGCGCCGATCCGTCTCGGCCCGGGCGCAAAAACCATATAGCTGTGATAGAGCTTCTCCGGACTGCTGCCGAACAGGATATTCCAGCCCAGTGCGTCCTCCTGGTCTGCAACGGACACCAGCATGTCCAGATCCTCAATGCGCTCGGCATAGAAGCGGGCCTGCGCCGGCTTGTCTCCCTCACCCAGACCGAACACACGCAGCCCGGAGACACAGGGATTCTGTCCATAGGGAACCGCCATATTGCTCAGGCGCAGATAGCGGGCATCAAAGCCCTCCTCACGCAGGATCAAATCGTGGTTGAGGTCACTTTTCGCCTCGGATTTATCCTCAATGACAAACCAGTTTTCACCGTCATAGGAACCCTCCAGCTTCCACTGTGTGACGAGCTCGGCCTCCTCAATATAGCGGGCCTGGGAACCGGGCCGGATTTCACCGGGACAGGCGATGTCCAGCTTATCGTCAGCAAAGTTCAGCTGTACGGCGTGGATCCGATAGACCTTGCCCAAATCCAGCTGCAGCCACTCCTCCCGGCTGTTGCTCGCCGCGCGCCACCAGGTCTGCACATTTTCCTCGACCGCCCGCTCCGGCCGATGCTCCGGCAGGGAGGACGAAGCGCTGACTGTCTTGCCCACGCTCAGCAGCATCCAGGCAGGCTTTCGCCAGGGATCGTCTTTTTCGCCGGAGACGGCCATGGGCCAATCGCCGTAGCGCTGGTTGCAGAAGAGCTCGCCGTCAGCGTCGAAGCCCGCAGGCCAGAGACCCACGCGGCGCTCAAAGTCGTGATTGACACTAATGCGCATGGTTGCTGTGTGCCAGAAATTGCCCTGCTTATCCTCCATGGTGGAACCGTGGCCCGCGCCGGGCAGGAAGCCGCCGGGCTTATAGGAGTAGGGGTTGTTCTCCGCAAGCGTGAAAGGCCCAAGAGGGCTCTCGCCCACATAGACGCCGTCGGAATAGGTGTTGAACTGGGTACCGGGGGCGGCGTACTGGAGATAATACTTTCCCTCGTGCTTGTCCATCCAGGCTCCCTCAATATAGGGCTTGTTGGAGAACATGCCCCGGATCAGCGGTTTGACCTCTTCGGGTACCATGCTCTCGGGGATGCCCCGCGCCTCATGGAAGGCGCGATATTTCGCGTCGATTTCCTCCTCGGTGGCCGGGAAGAGGCTGTTGTTTTCACCGAAGCGCTCGTAGCCGATGTCAAAGGGATGCCCTTCCACAAGAGCTTTGGGCTCGGTTTTGGGGAGCATGGTCTCCGGGTCCAGCTCCACACCGTAGATGGGCGTGATGTTGGAGCAGCCCCAGTAGAAGTACACCCGTCCGTCGTCATCCACGAAGAGGTTGGGGTCCCAGAAGGGAAAGCTGCCCTCGATCTTCTCATAGGGTCCGTTCAGAATGTCCTTTGTCCGCCAGCGGTCGCAGTTCTGTTCCCGGTTGGAGGCGCAGAAATACACCCAGTCGCCCAGCACGCGCACGTCGGGCGCGTAATCGTAGAGCGGCAGCGTATCGGGCAGGCGGTGGTTCTCCCAACTCACCAGATCGTCCGAGACCCAGACGCCCAGGGTCATGGAGGCGAAAATGTAGTAACGGCCCTTAAAGCAAATCATAGACGGGTCCGCCGCCTCCCGACAGATCTGAAGCTGGCCGTGTCTGCGCGGATCGGCGTTGAACTGATAGCGGTAATTGATGTTGATCGGATTACAGAAGTATTTCATCGTGATGCTCTCCCTCCTTCAGCTCATAGCATTTGCCGTTGGGCAACTCGATCGTCGCCGGAACGGGCACAGAGAAATCAAATACGATTGTATCTCCCCGGTACTCCCAGGCGCTCCTGATCGTTCCGACCGGGGAATGCCACTCGGCCTTTGCATAGCCAAGCTCTTTTCCCGGGAAGGGGCGGATGCTCAGCTTTCCGGCCTCCAGCTTGATCCCGCAGACGCCGGAAAAGAGCCAGCCGGAAATCGCGCCATAGGAATAGTGGTTCAGAGAGTCGTGCACGGTCCCGTCGGTTCGGATACCGTCCCAGGTCTCCCAGATCGTGGTGGCCCCTTTCTTGACCGCATAGAGCCATCCGGGGCAGTCCTCCTGCAAAAGAAGCCCATAGGCCGTGTCGGTATGGCCGTTTTCCGCCAATACACGGCAGAGATCGGGTGTGGAGAGAAAGCCCGTGTTCAGATGATAGTGGTTTTTAACAACAAGGTCATTCAGCGCGTCCGCCGCTTGGGAAATCTCCTCCCTGTCCAAGAGGCCGAAAGCGATCGGGCGGACGTATTCGCACTGCCGCTCCGAACGGATCATCCCGTTCTTCGTGCAGCTGTGGCGATAGGCCTTTTTGGCGTTTTCGGCGATATCGGCATAGCGCTGGGCGTCCGCAGGTTTGCCCAGGATCTCCGCAATGCGCGCGAGCAGTGAGGCCGAGCGATAGTAATAGGCCGTGGCCACCTCGGGTGAGCCGAACATCATGGTCTTCTTCATGGCTTCGGTGTTGTCCACATCAGGCTGGCACCACTCGCCGAAGTGGAAGCCCTCGTCCACCAGATATTTGTGATAGGGATTGAGCAGATTGTGAGGCCGGGTCTTTTGGGCCCGCTTCTCCACAAAGCCAAGCCAGCGGCACATCATGTCGTAATTCTCTTCCAGGATTTCCTTTTTCCCGTAGGCCTGATACAAGGCCCAGGGGACCAGCACGCAGGCGTCGCCCCAGCCGGCGGAGCCCTGCAGCAGATTGGAGATCATGCCCCCCGCGTCGTTGATGGGCGCGATGTTACGCACAAGCCCGTCCTCGCCCTGGGCCAGGCGGCACTCACCCAGCCATTTGCGCAGCACCGGATAGCAGTCCATCAGATAGACGGCGGTAGGGGCAAAGGCGCCCGCATCACCGGTCCAGCCCGCCCGCTCACGGGTGGGGCAATCCGTGGGGATATCGCAGAAATTGGAGCGCATGCTCCAGAGGCTGTTATGAAACAGCTGGTTTACCTCCGCATTTCCGCATGTAAAGAAGCCGGTCTGCTCCATGCGGGAATAGACGGCGATGGCGGTAAAGCTCGCCTCTGACAGATCGACCATGGTCTCAACCTTCGCATAGCGGAAGCCGAAGAGGCAGAAATGGGGCTTATAGACGTTAACGCCATCCTTGCAGATGTATTCGATTTTTTGCGGGATGCCGCCGTTCTTGTTCCGATCGCCCGGGTCAAAGTTTTTCTGTGTAAAAATGCCGTTTTCATCCAGCGTCTCGCCATGCCAGAGCGTGATGCGCTGCCCGGCCTTTGCGGTGACGCGGATCTCCGTATAGCCCGCCAGATTCTGGCCGAAATCGATCACCGTCTCGCCGTTTGGCGTGCGGATGAGCTTTCCCGGGAAACGTTCCTGCTCCACGATCGGCACGCTCTCCGTCGGGGCGAGAGTGGCAAAACCATAGTCCCGGAGAATCACGCCGTGCCAATCCCGGATCTCTTCCCTCCGGGCGTCAAAGCACTCACCCAATTCCATGTCATTGCAGCGGATCGGGCCGCACTGGCTGGCTTCCCAGTTCTCATCGCTCCACATAAGGGCCATTCCGTCCAGCTCCAACTGGCACAGCAGGGCCAGATCGCTGCCGAAGAGGCAGTTCAGGCCGTCAATGCCGTTGTTGCCGCGATACCAACCGTCGCCCAGGGTGACGACAATTTCGTTCTCCCCGGCCCGCAGCAGGGCGGACACATCATAGGCCTGGACGGTGAGGCGTTTCCGATACTCCCCGGTTCCGGGCGCCAGAACGAAATCCCCCACCCGCCGTCCGTTCAGCTTTGCTTCGTACAAGCCGTGACAGGTGATGTACAAAACGGCGTTTTCCGTGTTGTCTGCCGTAAAGCGGCGGCGCAGCACGGAGGCCGGCTGGCGCTCTTTTGGTTCATGGGGCAATTCCGGGTCGATCCATTTGGCCTTCCAAATGGCAGGCATTTTGTTTTGCAGCATCATAGATCAAAACCTCGCCTTCAGCCATTTGGCGCTCAGTTCCAGGCTCTTCACCGGGTCTTTGTCGATCCAGTTTTTATGGCTCTCCAGTACCACGGCCTCAATGCCGTTTTCCACGGCGATCTCCCGCAGTCCGTCCAGATCCATATTGCCGGTGCCGAGCTCCATGCTGTCCGCCTTCAAAATTGGCGTCATGGCCGGGCCGTTTTGGCGGCTGCCCCGATCGGTGACATGCCAGAGCTTCATACGTGTACCCAGTTTTTTCATCCAGAGCTTGGCATCGGCGCCGCCATCGGTGAACCAATAGCTGTCAAATTCGAAGTTGACAGTGTTGGGATCGGTCTCCTCCAGCAAAACATTATAGGCGCGGCGGCCGGATTTCAGCGGCAGAAGCTCCACATTGTGGTTGTGGTAGAGCAGTTCCACTCCCTGCGCTTTGAGGGCTTCTCCCGCCCTGTTGAGTCTCTTTGCCAGGTCCCGCACGATCTCCTCGTCGGAGTAGTCGAAACGGTACATGCCGGTGATGACCACCTTGTCCGTGCCGAAGCTCTTTGCCTCTTCGGCGACGGCTTCCGCCTCCCGCTCCAGGCTTCCCAGATCGGCGTGGAGGCTGATCACGTCAAGGCCGCTCTCCTGCAGCAGTCCGTGCCAGTCCTGCTTGCCGCCCTTGCCGGTGGGCATTCCCGCGGCGCGGGTCATCATGCGGACCATCAGGGACGAGGGATGGATCATAAAGCGATTGAGCTCAAGGCCGTCGTAACCGGCGGCCTTGATTCTGCGTAATGTTTCCCGGGCCTGTGCCTCGCTTCCGGTCACAGTACCCAGCATGATTTGTTGAACAGCTTTTTTCATTTACGGATCCCCTGTAAAATGCGGTTGAGCTGTTTGATGCTCTCTTCATCGGCGCCGCCCTGCTTGAGTAGGCTGATGAGCTTCATGCGCCCCATCATGCGCTGCAGCGCGGGATTGTCCTTCACCGCGTTGGCTACATCGCCGCGCTCGGAGGCGCCCTTGGCCATCATGGCGTCGATCATCGCGCCCGCCTGCGCATTGGCGCGGATCTCCCCCAGGGTGTCGTTAATGGAGAAGCAGTTCGGGTCGATCTCGTCCGCGTCAAACCAGTTGGTGACGGAGCTGGCTGCTTTGTTGAAGATATAACTCTCATCCGGCTCTGATACCCGGCGGATGCACATGCTGTCGCTGCGCTCCCCTACCTCGGCGCGGATCAAATGCTCGCCCAGCAGAGGCACACGGAAGCGGAACACGGTTTTCCCGCTCTGGGTGCCATAGAGCGTTCCGTCCACATAGAGCCGAACCTCATTCTGATTGGAATAGACTTTGATCTCGGTCTCCGCCTCGCAGCGGTTTTCGTAGCGCTTTCCGCAGAGATGGACAAAGGGCTCTGTCTTGTTCCAGGCCGCTTTGTAGAGATAAAAGGCGTCCTTGCGGAGCGAGCGGTCAAAGGTGACCAGGCCCTTCTGATTCTCGCCGTGCTTGCCGCCCTCATCCCGTCCGTCGGCGGCAAAGTCGAAGAGGTTCCACACATGGGTGGCCCAGAGATACGGGCGCGCCTCGATCATGCGCAGCATGTGCTCGTGATACAGCGCCTGGTACTCCTCGGTATAGTCGCCCTTTTCGGGGTGAGAGGAGTGGAAGGCGGGATTGGCGTCCGCGCCGTATTCGGAAAACCCGATCACCCGCTCCGGGTACTTGGCGTGATACTCGTCAAAGAACTCGTCCGTCTGCTCCAGTTCGCCCAAATACCAGCCGAAGTAGAGATTGTAGCTGTTGATGTCGGGGATTGCCAGGATGGGGCTCTCGATCTCCAGCATAAACACGTTGGCCATAGTTGTCAAGCGCGTGGGGTCCATGCGATGGCAGAGGGCGTTGAGGGCGCGGTGGTTCTCCAGCAGCTCTTCGTTCACCGCACTGGCGGCCGTGATCTCGTTGGAGAGACCCCAGACCGCGATGCAGGGGTGGTTATAGCACTGGGTGATCAGTTCCCGCATCTGGCTGAGCGTGTTCTCCCGCCCGTTTGTCATGTGCATGGTGATATAGGGAATCTCCGCCCAGACCACGATGCCATTCTCGTCACAGAGATCATAGAACTCCTGCGCGTGCTGATAGTGGGCCAGGCGCAGCGTGTTGGCGCCCAGCTCCCGGATGATGGCCATGTCGGCCTTGTGATCCTCGTAAGAGAGCGCGTTGCCCTTGCCCTTGCGGTCCTGGTGACGGCTGACACCCCGGAGGGGATAGCTGCGTCCGTTGAGGAAAAAGCCCTTCTCCGGATCGCAGGCAAAGACGCGGCAGCCGAAACGAGTGCTGACCTCATCTTCAGAGGCTAGCTTTGCCGTGGCGGTATAGAGATAGGGATCGTCCACGCCGTCCCAGAGATGAACGTTTTCGATGATAAACTCGGCGCAGCGCTCCACGGTCCGGGTCTCGCCGTTTACGGTGATCTCGACCGATTTGCCGTTATGCCAGGTCTCCACCGTGACCGTGGCGCATTTCTTTTCCAGATCCACCACCGGGGTCACCTTAATGCCGGGGGTGCCGTCCTTCAAGAGTTCAAAGTGCTCCTCGGGCACGGCGATCAGATTCACCGCCCGGTACAAACCGCCGTAGAAGGTGAAATCCGCCTTCTGGGGGTAGACATGGTCGCTGTCCTCGTTGCTGACGGAAACGGCAAGGGTGTTCTTCTCCGCCAGCTTTCCGCTCAGCTCCACGCGGAACGTAGAGTAGCCGCCCTCATGACGGGCCAGACGTTCGCCGTTGAGCCAGACTTCACAGGTGTGAGCCGCGCCGTTTACTTCCAGAAACAGCCGCTCTCCGACGGTCTCCTCCGCGGTCAGCTCGCGCACGTACCAGCAGGTACCGCGGTGATAATCGTTTCCGCCATCCTGGCCGTCCACAGCGTTCCAAGTGTGTGGCAGGCTGACTGTCTCGCCGCGTTCTGCCCAGTTGACAGCTGTTTCCGCGGGGACGTCTGCTTTTAAAAACTTCCATCCCTCGCTCAGTGTTGTGATCTTACGCATTCTTCGGATCTCCCTTGTGCAGTTCTTCCTCATAGAATTTTTCCTGTGCTGCGGCTTTCTTGTCGGCGATGCGCTTCTGTACCTCGACCATTTCCGGACGGCCAAGACGGCACTTGCGCATGGCCAGCAGTGTGCAGAGGAAGCCGAGGATCGCCAGGCCGTAGCGCAGGAACATGGTCATCCAGAACACACCGGAGGTCGCCTCGTCGGTAGGCTGGGGCATGGTGGTGGTGTAGCCGATCAGGGCCACGCAGCCGGTGGCGATGGCGGCGGAGAAGGAGGAGACGATCTTATCCACCAGGCTGTAGGTACCGGAGACCACAGCGGGAATGTATTTGCCCGAGCGGTCCAGCTCAAAGTCAATGAGGTCAGCCATGAAGCCGGTATTGGCGGTGGTGACGCCCATGGCGAAGCCGTTGACAGCGAAGGTCAGGACAATGAAGAGGATCTTGAAGATCAGTGAGGTGGAGATGGCCGTGGTACCTACCGTATTCCGGGTGATGATGAAGAAGGCGATCATGGCGATATTCGCGAGGATGCTGTAGCGTGTCCAGGCGACGATAGATTCCTTGTTGCCATGCTTGCCGGCGTAGCGAGCGCCGATGATAGCGAAAAGAATAGAGGGCAGCATGCCGATCATGCTCAGCGTGGTGGCCAGGCCCATGTTGCCGATCAGGATACCGTTGAGCATGGTGCTCACAATGGAGGCGGAGGACGCCTGCTGGGCGATCTTATCGGAGGACGCGGAGATGATGTAGCTCTGCAGGGGCTTATTGTGGCTCAGCACGTCCCACATATCCTTGAGCTTCAAACGCTCCGTCTTGCCGATGCCCTTGAAGTTTTCCGGCTTGTCGTATTCGGAAATGCCAATGCACACGAGCACGACGCCGACAAAGGAGAGGCCCACGCAGGCCCAGGTGACCACGTTCAGAAAGGCCTGGTTGAAGCTGCCGCCCATGGCGGGCATGATCTTGGTGTAGACGACGATGTTCAGCGCCATCGGGGTGATGTAGTTGAGCGCCGTCTGCCACACGCCGACCGTGGGGCGCTGCTTGGGGTCATTGGTCATCAGGGCGGGCAGGGTCTGGGCGGTCATGTTCACCATGGTATAGCCGATTACATAGACCATGTAGAACAGCAGGAAGATGCCGACGCCGTGACCCTTGCTGGAGAAGAAGTTGAACATGCACAGAACGCCGGCGCTCTGGATCAGCCAGCCCAGAAGCATCAGCGGACGAACCTTGCCGAAGGGGGTGTTGACCCGGTCATAGACGAAGGCCAGCAGCGGGTCGGTGATCGCGTCAAAAATACGGGTGAAGGTCAGCAGGCCGCCGACCACGAGGGTCGCGATGCCATAGCCGATGCTGGCGGAATAGCTGGCCAGACCGATGAGAAAATACATCGCCATACCGTTGAAGGCGTTGAACGCCACCAGTATGATCTGCCACAGTTTTGCCCGGCGATAGTCAACGCCGTCGATTTGGCTCTGGGTAAGTCTCTCTTTTGCCATGATGGTTCTCCTCTTTCCTGTTATTTGCGGGTATACCCGCTGTTTCTGCCTGTATTTTACAAAAACGGTCTGCCGTACGTAAAGCCAATAATCCGGGCAAAGTTACAAAAATTCCGGATAGTTTCTTGTGTTCCGTTTTTGACCGTGTTACAATAAAAGTCAGAAAGCACAAGGAATGGAGGGGACGAAAATGGATCAGCAGATGACGCGCGGCGAACAAAATCTCCTTCTTCTGCAAAGCTTGATTCCCGCCAGCGAGAAGCTCTATGTCTGGTGTTACGATCGGGATGGGCACTTTGTGGCCAGTTCCTGCCCCGAAGAGGAGCGGAAGCTGCTTGCCGACGCCTTTGATCGCTTCGGCGGCATGGGGCATGCGCTGGCCTACGCCCACGATTCCGGGAACACACGTCCTCAGATCATCGGTTCCCCGATCGGGATGCAGTGGGCCCTGAGCTACGAGCCGGAACGAAACCGCCGTCTCTTTTTCGTCATCGGCCCTGTGTTCTACGCTCCGCCGCTGGAACGGCAGCTTCGTCCCGCGCTGCGGCCCTATATCAGCAGCCGGGAGGACGCCGAATGGAGTGTCTCCCTTTTGGCGCACCTGAGCGCGATGCCGGTCATGTCCTATGCCATTTTCAGCCGCTATGTCATGATGGTGCACAACACCCTCACCGGACAGCAGTTGGGTCTGGACGCGCTGTATACCGCCGCCTATCAGGATGGCCAGATGCCGCTTGAAGCCGCCGGTGCCCGCGATCGGAGCAAGATCTATCTGGCGGAGCGGGCCATGCTGCAGATGGTGCGAAACGGCGATATCAATTACCATACCATTCTCCAGGCCAGCAGCCGCATGAGCCCGGGTGTGCCCATTCAGGGTCAGGATCCGCTCCGGCAGGTCAAAACCAGTATCGTGGTTTTCACAACGCTGGTTAGCCGTGCCGCGATGGAGGGCGGCCTCTCTCCGGAGATCGCCTACTCCCTGGGGGATTCCTACATTCAATCGGTGGAGGACTGCCGGGACTCCGGTGAACTCAACGCCCTGGCCCACGCCATGTACCACGACTTTGTTTATCGGGTGCATCATCTCCACGTAAATCCCAACTATTCCCACGCCATTCAGAAATGCTGCGACTATATTGAGCTGAGCCTGGACCGAAAGATCCGCACTGCGGACTTAGCCGCGCTGGTAGGATATACAGAGTATTACCTCACCGAGAAATTCAAAAAAGAGACCGGCCAGTCGGTCAGCAGCTATATCCGCTACGCCAAGGTGGAGCGCGCCAAGGTGCTGCTGGAGTCCACGGAGCTGAGCGTGCGGGAAATCGCCGAGCGTCTCGCGTTCAATACCGTCAATTATTTTATCCAGAGCTTCCGCGACACCACCGGCTACTCCCCTGCCCAATACCGAAAGAAATTCAAAGCGCAATAGGAACGCCCACGGTTTCGGTCAATTCCTCAGATTTGCCCGATTTCTTTTCTTTGAACTTGACTTTGAGGCCGCAGGGAAATACAATATAGAAAAGAAGTTTAATAAACGGAGGGACAACGAATGATTACCGCGATCGTCTATAATTCCGAGACCGGTTCCTGCGAGCGCTATGCCCGTGAGCTGAGCCGTGCACTCCATATCCCCTGCGAACCGCTCCACAAAAACCATGTGCGCAGTGACGGCAAGGTCATCTATGTCAGCTGGGTCATGGCCGGCAAGGTTGTTGGCTATCCCAAAGCCGCCAAAACGCTGGATATCGCCGCGGTGGTTGCCGTGGGCATGAGCCCAGTCACCGAGAAGCTGACCGCCGCCAGCCGCGAAAAGAACCAGATCCCCTTTGGGACCGAGTTTTTCCTGCTTCAGGGCGGTTTCAACATCAACAAGCTCAATCTGCCCATGAAGGCCGCCATGACCGTCATGGACAAGAAAATCGCCCGCGGCCTGAAAGCCAAGCAGGCGCAAAAGCCCCTGACGGACCAGGAGGAGGCAACGCTGAACATGGCCGTCAACGGCCAGGGCGAACCCGCCGCCTGGGACTGCAGCGAAGTGATCAACTGGGCCAAAAAGGAGAACCAGTTCTTTACCCAGTCCCGCGTTCTGGCAAAGTAAACCGATCGACATGATAAAAGAGGAATCCTGACATTCCGTTCAGGATTCCTCTTTTTTGTCGTTTTTTGAGAACACCCAGAATTTCTGGATAAAAAAGCTGGCCACAAACAGGACGCCGTCCACCACGATTTTGACGATCGTCGAGCCTTGGGCGGTCTCCACATGCAAAAGGCGGACAAAGAGCGTCAGCAGCAGTGTGGATGCCGCAAGCTGCGGGATAGCCAGGCAATAATAGCGCAGCAGCGCTTTGCCGTAGGAGCCGGTGTTGCCGAAAACAAGACGGTTGTTCAGATTAAAGTTAAAAAAGGAGGACGCGGCACGCGCCGCCACATTGCATACCGGCTCGGCATAGACGCCGAGCGGCGCACCCAGCAGAAGCTTCAGCACATAGAACAGACCGGCGTCCAGCAGAAACGAACTCACCGAACTGAGCACATAGCGGATCGGCTGTTTTGCTTTCTCCATGCTCAGCCCCGCTTGATCAGTCCCTTGAACATGATCCGGAAGATCCGCCAGGAATCTTTTACCGCATTGTAATGGGAGCTGTAGTCCTCTTCGTCATAGACCGTGGTGATCGGCTGCTCGACAAATTCGATCCCCCAGTGCTTCATCATCAGAAGCATGTTGGTCTCGTACTCAAAGCGTTCGCCCTCGATCCGGCAGAAACGCTCCAGGAAGGCACGCGGGATCGCGCGCAGACCTGTCTGGGTATCGGAGAGCCGGATGCCATAGAAAAGACGGAACATGCGGGAGGTCGTCTTGTTTCCGGCGACGCTGCGCGGCGGGACACCGGGCAGATCGAAATCCCGACAGCCCATGACGACCTTATCGCTCTCTGCCAGCATCCGCTCGCCGCAGGAAATGATATCCGGAAGCAGATGCTGCCCGTCACCGTCGATGGTAATGACGCCTTCCACCTGAGGCAGATGCTCACGCACGTAGGAGAAAGCCGTTTTCAGAGCCCGGCCCTTTCCCTTGTTGACCCCATGATGGAGCACGGTGCAGGCGGAGTATTCCTCCGCCTGCGCAAACCAATGCTGGTGGGCTTCATCGCTGCCGTCGTCGACAATGATGATGTGCTCAAAGCCGGCCTCGGCCAGTCCCTGCACGACTCCGGCAAATTTATAATCCGGGTCCAGGGACGGCAGGATGATCGCCATCGTTTTCTTCATGGATTGTGTATCACTCATGCTGTATTTTAGCCCTCGGGAACATAGCGTTCCACCGACACCGCACGCATTTCCGTGCCGTTCATATCGTACACAAGCACGCGGAGACCGTTGTTGTCGTGGACAACGCCGTTCTCGCCCTTATTCGGATAGGTAATCGTCGTCTGCGCATGGATGTCCGCCACATAGTAGCCATCGCCCAGCGCAACCGCATTCACCAGCTGCGCGCCTTCGAAGCGATAAGAGGTCGTATGGGCCCATTCGTATCCATCCAGCGTCAGTTTCAGACGGGCAGCCAGATCGCCGTTGGGCAGCAGATAGTTTTCCACAGCGGCATAGGCCGAATGCGGGTCGGAGACATTGGAACTGTAGGCCAGATACGGATCGGAGAAGCCAACCGCAAAGGCCTCCAGGCGGCTCTGGATCGTGGGATCGATGGGATCGATGAACTGGGAATCGTTCTGGTTGGGATCGATCGTTGTGACATTGCCCTTATCATCGTAAATCACGGGGTCCAAGTGACCCAGAATCTGATCCACATGATAGGTGACCTTGGTGGGAAGCTGGGGATAATCCTCATAAAAAGACTCCAGCACATCGTAGTGAATTCCGCGATTGACAATGAATTCTTCGCCCAGCATGCGGTTATTCACCGCAACGGAATAGCTTTCAGGGACGGTAAGCTCAAGAGAGGAATAGAGATCCGAGAAATCAAACTCTTCACTGTCAACCTTCCATGGCAAATTACCGAACTGGACGTCATTCGCCTTGGACTGATCTCTCACCAGCGTGACCCGTCCGAAAGCATTGCCCTCGCAGAAAATCGCATAATTGATGCTGGTGTTTCCATCGCCGCCAACGGTGCGCTTGTAAGTCAGCTCTGAGCCGAACATCTCCTGGATGACGGCCATTACCTCTTCGTCCGTTTGGAAGGGATGCGGCATCGCCTGAATCGTCGCGGCAACCGTGTCATCAAAGAGGTTTTCATTCAGTTTTTCCACATAGCCGTCAATCACAGGATCCGGTCTGGCGTTTTCATATTCCTCCGCATAGCTCCAAACCTTGCCGAGAGCAAAGTAGACAACGGCGCAAAGCAGAATAATATAAAGAATCAGAAAAAACGCATAGACCACAGAGCCGGATTTGCTTTTCTTTTTCACGTTAGCCATACAAGCACCTCACTCTCAGCGGAACAGGAAGGCATCCGGGATCGGGCGTGCGATGCCGTTGGCCGACGAACAGCTGTTCACATAGGCGCCGTTATACCACATCGTCGTGGAGGAGCCGCCATCCAGGTTAAAGGCGTTGACAGCGCCATATTCGAGCATGATATC
Organism: Oscillospiraceae bacterium; assembly: GCA_902775985.1. Taxonomy (GTDB): domain Bacteria; phylum Bacillota; class Clostridia; order Oscillospirales; family Oscillospiraceae; genus Limivicinus. Next base: position 1,423 of record CACYOR010000001.1, on the reverse strand, counting down.
CTGCAAATCCTTATAGGTCGCACCATAGCTGTGAACCTGGCGTCCGTCGACGACAAGCATCAGGATACAGCCGTCGTCGCGCTGCCCGATGGCCGTGCGCGGGTTAAGGCCGCTCGACTCCACATCCAGGGGCGAACCGTTGGCAATCAGGATCGGGCCAAAGGAAACGCAGCTCTTAATACCGATGCCAAGCGCCTCTTCCGCCGTAAACCAGCCGACAACCAACAGGCCATCTTCGGTCAAACCCGCAATGCAGTCTCCACCGTGACCAACGCTGATAATCTTGCCATCAATGATCGTAACGCCATCCGGGTTGTCGCCATTACCGCCGCCGTGCTCATCCAGAAAAGCGCCGGCGTTGATGCCGCCCAGAGCATTATTGGCGATACACTGCTCTGCCAGCGGATAGGCAGAGCCGCCGCGGCTGATAAACACGCGCTTTGGATCCAGAACCTTGATCATATAGCCAACATAACCGTTGCCGGTGATGTTCTCCAGGATAATGCCGTCACCGTCCTCATCCACATCACCATATTTGTTAAGTGCATTTTCATCGCCGCTCGCCGCAGCAACGACCTCTTCCGTCTTAATGGACACAAGGCTGGGATCAAAAACCGTCTCCGGCTGTTTATTCCGAAGAGCCTGCAGCTCGTTCACCTCATCCTGAGTCAGAAAGATGTTGGGGATCCAGCGGAAGCGCCGCGTCTCAAACATCGTATAAGCAAAGGACTGGGCAAGATCCGGAGAGGGCCCTTTTAACAAAACATATTCAAGTCCCAGACACCCTATACCGACAACAATGACCGTCGCCATGATGAAACCGAAGATACGGTCGATCACCCGCATCGCATTCCGACGTTTCAGCTTTTTACGCCGCTTTTCAGCAGCCTGTTCCTGTTCATCCGGCGTCGTCTGTCTGATCATATTCTCTTTCTTCTTCACAGCAGCACCTTCGAATCATATTTCCCAGGCCATGAAGATGGCCATAGGTAGAAGTTATTTTAGCATAGCCCTCCCCTGTTTACAAGCGTCTTTTCCGGTTTTTTTCAGAATGCCCAGGATTTTTCGACATAAAAAGATCCCGGTCAAATTGACCGGGATCCTGGAAAACGGGATGAATTACTCGTTGATGCCGATGACAACACCGGAACCGACGGTACGGCCACCCTCACGGATAGCGAAACGCAGGCCGTTCTCGATAGCGATCGGGGTGATCAGCTCGACGTCCATGTCGACGTTGTCGCCGGGCATGCACATCTCAACGCCTTCGGGCAGGGAGATGACGCCGGTAACGTCGGTGGTACGAAAGTAGAACTGGGGACGATAGTTGTTGAAGAACGGGGTGTGACGGCCGCCCTCTTCCTTGGACAGGACGTAAACCTGGCCCTTGAACTTGGTGTGGGGGTGAATGCTCTTGGGAGCA